>DDLV01000095.1 GCA_002340325.1 Glaciecola sp. UBA2563
CCCATTCCAAAGAAACCCAGCAAGCGCTGGGTTTTTTTATGCGTGCTTTACAGCTTTTGTAGTAAGGCCCGTATGGCGATTTTACTGGTATAGAACTTGTACATCGACTTAATAGGTGACGGCTATTTCTCGAGGAATTTTTTCGACGACCGATACAAAAAATGTCAATTTAGACTAATGGGGTATTTATTTACGCTGATTTAAATTGAAAGATCACAATTTTCTGCTACTCAACATTCGAAGGTAGGCACATGGAGAAGTTTAATAAGTTCACTGAATTCGCCGTTATAATGGCAATAACGTTGGCCGGCATTCATTTTTCTTTTTTGTTATTAAAGGAAGGTCATTCTCTTTTGGTTTTTATTCCAGTGACTGTAGTCTTGGTTTGTGTATATTTTTATTTGGTTAGATTTCTACGCGAAGATAATCCATGACACTAAAACGGCAAATAATTGCACAGGTAGTTTAACGACTACCGTACGCACTTTTGCCGTCTCATATTGATTTTTTGAAGTGTGTCAGACTCTATCAGAACAAGTAAAAGGTAAAATTGCCTTCTTTTATAAATTTTGTCGGAGTTTTCTATTATCACACCATCAATTTTCTTTTTGCCTCAGTATATTCGTCTTCAACATTGGCATTGTCTACTGTCAGTAATACAGTAGATTTTGTCATATTTTAGTTATGCTTTTAAACATTTTAGATTCGATTGATGTCTCGGGAGTCTTTTGATAGAGAAATACCCAAGCACTGAGGGTTGGTCCCAAAGAACTCAACCCTTTATATTTATTGTTGTTTTTTGCTTTTATTCCGCAGTGGTAGGATCGATGATTGTCTTGACTGCCGAGACTGAATTTGCCGGGAAGCCTCCCATTTCCGCGTGTTTAACCACTAATTCCTGATCAGGTGCGATATAAATACAATAAACTTTATCGTCAGTTACATAGCTTTGTAGCCACTGTACTTGCGGTCCAAGTTCATTTAGTACACCACAAGATTTAGCTGAAATTCCTTGAAGCTCTTCAGCTGATAAATCACCAGCGCCTGGAATTTCGCGTTCGATTACAAATTTTGGCATTTTTTCATCCTTTATAAAACAATGGAGAGTGTTAAACGTTAACGCAGAGTAAAGATGAGGTTAAATTTAAGCAATACGCGTAGCGCCATTATCATACTAATTGCGCACAGTTTCATACTAATGAACGACAAAATTTTAAGCGAAAGACCGGCACTCTTTTGATTTTTAGTATCAATAACAGAGAAAAACAAACTTTTACAATTTTCATGGCGTGATCAAAAGCCTGATCATTGCTACTTCCTTGTTCATTCTACTATACTTGCGGTTTACAAAAAATTAACGCCTCTAATTCAATAACCTTGGATATTCCATGCTCAAAATTACGACGTCTTTAACGTACATTGCTGCGTTTGCATCGCTCTGGCTACAAGTTAACTCTGTCTATGCTGATACGCGGAACTTGCGATTCGCTGACATACATAAAGACAAAGTAACTTTTGTTTATTCCGGCGATATTTATCTCGCTGACATAAACACTGGAATGAGCACGCGATTAACAAGTCATGAAGGTATGGAGCTTTTTCCAAAGTTTTCTAGAGATGGCAATAAAATAGCGTTTTCTGCTGAATATAGTGGCAATCGGCAAGTTTATGTGATGAACATTGACGGAACATCTTTAGAGCAACTTACTTTCTACAACGATGTTGGGCCAATGCCACCTCGCGGAGGATTTGATTATCGCATTTTGGATTGGAGTGCAGACGATTCAAAAATCTTAGTTCGGGCTAACCGACTTCCGTGGGGCCCCAGAATGGGAAGGCCAATTTGGGTACCCGTTGAAGGGGGGCTAGAACAGAATCTGGCAGTGCCGGAAACAGGCGGTGGTATGCTCTCAGGTGATGGAAACACATTTGTCTACACCCCTATAGATCGCGAGTTTCGAACTTGGAAGCGGCATCGCGGTGGTAGAGCGCAAGATGTGTGGACGTATGATTTGACAAACAATACGTCCAAACAACTGACTACCCATCCCGCCACCGACAACCAGCCAGTCTGGGTAAATGGTGAAATATTTTTTGCGTCTGACAGAGAATTCAAACTCAACTTGTATCGCTATAAAGAAAACGGTGAACCAGAAAAAGTTACCAATCACGACGATTTTGATGTGTTGTGGGTGTCAGCAGGTCCCGATGCAATTGTTTATGAAGCGGGTGGATTCTTGTGGCGATATGCACCGGGAAATGAGTCTCAGCGTTTAAAAATAGATGTACAAGGAACTCGCGAACAACTTCGGCCTAGCTTTAAACTAGCAAGTGACAACATCCAATCCATGGATATTTCAAAAGATGGACAACGGGCAGTATTTGCTGCTAGAGGTGAAGTGTTTACCGTGCCGCTAAAAAACGGAGAAGTTCGGAACATTACTAATACACCTGAAGCTAGAGAGATTAGCGTAAGCTGGTCACCAGATGGAAAAACGATAGCCTATTTGAGTGACGCAACAGGGGAATACGAAATCTACATTAGGTCACAGGACGGTACTGGGAAGCCAATGCAAGTGACCAAAGATAGTTCTATTTGGAAATTTTGGCCTGAGTGGTCACCAGATGGTGAGCTTTTTGCGTACAGTGATAAGAATCAAAAGCTGTGGATAATTGGGGTAGATGGTAACAATAGAGTGGAAATCGATACTGGTATTTACGACGATATTACCTACTATCGATGGTCACCTGATAGCCGTTGGTTGGCATATCTAAAAGAGGCAGACAATGGGCTAGATTCTGTATTTGTTTATGATACAAAGGAAAAATCGATTCATCAGTTAACTTCCGGTAGAACAAATGAAGGCAGTCCTGTTTTTAGTCGTGACGGACAATATTTATTCTTTACGTCAGAAAGAGACTATAACTTGGCGTTCAGCAGCTATGAGTTTAATTACCTTTATAACAATGCAACGCGCATATACGCACTTGCGCTAAACAAAGAGGTAGGGCCTATTTATCCACTGAAAAGTGACGAAGTAAGCCTAAACGAAGAACAACAGGAAGAAGAATCTAGTGAGGAAGAACTCAATGTCACTATCGACTTTGATGGTCTGAATTCTCGCGTAATGGCGCTTAACGGCCAAAGCAGTAATTATGGTGGCTTAAGCGCTGGCAATAATGGCGTATTCGCAATCCACTCTAGCAATGGGAAACGAGAATTAATCTTACTTAAGATCAACGAAGATGATGCGCCTGAAACTGTGGCTGAAAATGTATCTAATTACGTCTTGTCGAGTGATGGCAAAAAGCTCTTAGTGCAGTCAGGTTCAAATTATTCCATTATCGATGCTAAACCAAAGCAAGACCTCTCAAAAAGCAAGTTATCGATCTCTGACATGAAAATAAAAATAAACCCAATGACAGAGTGGAAACAGATTTATGATGAAGCCTGGCGCGTGGCTCGCGATTGGTTTTACGATCCCAACATGCACGGTATGGACTGGCAAGAAGTAAAAAATCGTTATCAACCCATGATAGACGCCGCCAGCCATAGAACCGATATTGATTATGTTTTAGGAGAGTTAGCGGGTGAACTTAATGCCGGTCATGTTTATGTGCAGAGCGGTGACCAACCAGTTGTCGAACGGATGGACGGGGGGTTATTAGGTGCTGAATTATCGGTTAGTAAAAACGGCTATTATCGAATCGAAAAAATCTTTGAAGGCGAAAACTGGCACTCTGCATTTCGCTCGCCGCTAACTGAAATAGGTGTAAATGCAAGTGAAAGCGATTACATTTTGGCTGTTAACGGGCAATCCGTTGAAAGCGTAGACAATATTTATGAATTGTTTGAAAACACTGTTGGCAAACAAGTAACGTTAACGTTAAGCGCATCAGAAAAAGGGAGTAATTCCTGGACGACGATCATTCGGCCTATCCATACAGAGACATCACTGCGTTACTTGGATTGGGTAAATAGCCGGGCAGCTATGGTAGACCGCTTATCGGGAGGGCGAATTGGCTATGTTCATTTGCCGAATACCGCGGTTCCAGGAAACAGAGAGTTGTTTAAACAGTTCTTACCTCAAATTACCAAAGATGCACTTATTATAGATGACCGTTATAACGGCGGTGGGTTTATTCCCGATAGAATGATGGAGCTGCTGGGACGTAAGACGCTTAATTATTGGAAACAGCGAGGTTTAAAACCTAATGCGACGCCTTTTTACGCGCATGATGGTCCAAAAGTGATGCTGACGAATTACAATTCTTCATCAGGCGGTGATGCTTTACCTTATTATTTTAGAAAAATGGGGTTAGGAAAAATTATCGGGACGCGAACGTGGGGTGGTTTAATTGGGATCAGCGGAGCCCCGGGCCTGGTTGATGGTGGTGTATTTTTACCTCCAACATTTAGAATTCTCGATACTGATGGAAACTGGGTTGTCGAAAATGAAGGTGTGGTGCCAGATATAGAAGTGATTGATAGACCAGAACTGATTTATTTAGGTAAAGACCCGACGATTGAAAGAGCGGTAGAAGAATTGCTCAAGGACTTACAACCAAACCCTAGAAAAAGTATCGAAGCACCTCCAGCTCCCACTGAATTTGAGTAACAAAAAGGCTCTACACTGCTTAAGTGTTGCTGACATAAATAAACATTGCTCATTTGATTGCAGGTAATTGTATTTTGAAAGTCGCTTTGAATCCACTCCTCGACGTGAAACGGATGGACGCTCTGCGAAAACATCCATGTTTTCGAAGCTTTCAAAATACAATTACCTGCAATCAACTGTGAATCAGCATTTTTAGAATCTTAGCAACACTTAAACAGTACTGAGCCAACACAAAAACCGAAATTAGAATTCCCAAGTAGCCTTAAGCCAGACTCTATCAGTTTGGCTAAATTGCCCAATCAGTTCCTCAGTATCGCCCCACACCATATCTATTCCACACTGTAAATAAAACGTATCGCTTGCTTGCCATGCTACGGCAGGTCGAAAAGTTCCGTCATTTTCGCGCAAGGAGCCGATGAGTTCGGCGCTCAACTTAAGCGAATCATTCGAAATTGATTTTTGTAGTTTTATGGTGGATATGACGTCTTTGTTTGGTCTGAATAATTGATCGCCTGAGATATGATCTATTCCGATTTGGATATTTAGAAATGTATTGTTTGGTAAGTCCCAGTCCAATCCGATACCAGCGAGCCACCGCGAGCGCTCTTCTATAGAAAGCGAATTTCGACTTGTGTTTATGGACTGGTCATTGATTGATGCGATTTCGAAACGCCATACTCGAGAACCTTCCGCATGTTGAAATGTAGCGCCCAATAGTGTTCGCGATTCATATAGTGCTTCGATTACGTTTTCTCGAAACAAGAACAATGGTTCTGGATCAGGGCCTTGAATAAGCAAAACTGAAATATCGCTTTTTCCAATTCGCGAAGTTCCTTTTATGCCAAACGTCATATCATCCGACGATATTATATCGATTTCAGGCAATGCTTGATTATTACTAACACCTGCTCGAAATCTTGGTGCTTGAACTTCATAGGTACTACCAAGTGTCGCTAGCTGATCGCCAGTTCCATCTACCAATAATCCTAGATCCCAACGTATACCAGAGTTACGAAATTGCGCTCTCGCGCCCCACCGTGGAATTCTATCAGGGCGTTGTTCAATAAATATAGCTTCACGTTTCCGCGTCGCATCAAATCTATCTGTCACTTGTATGCCATCTAACACTCCCCAAGCAAATGTCTGTTTACCTAGAGTAATTCGAGTAGAGCGCTTGCGCCATGTAAGCGTGGCTCGCTCGACTTCGAGAAAAGTTTTGTCGTTGATATCCCAAGGTTTAGATACTGGGTCAAATGTCTCAAGCGTGCCGAGCCCAGTATCGCCTTCAAAACGTTCGAGTCTTAGAGATATTTGCGCTTGCCAACCGGAGCGCGTTTTCGCCTCAAAGGATGGAAGCAAAGTGAGGCGTGCTAGATCGCTATTATCGTTACTAACGCCAACAGCAAGTGTCGATTCAATACTAATGGAGCTATCGTATCGGATATCATCTGCCCACGCCAAAGGTGCTCTAATGCTGAAAGCAAGCAGGAACAACCAAAGTGGATAATACCTTGCTGACTTAGTCATCGAGGTCGGGAACACCATAAGCCAGTGTGTCTGGCTCAAAGATTGTTTCATCTAAATTAGGCACATGCCGCATACCAGTAAAATGCACATCCGTCTTGTGCCCTGTTTGTAGGTTTTTAGCAGTAAAATGCAAAGCAGTCTGAGCACCACCGATGAGCCCTATGTCCAGTACTTCAACAATCTTAAGCGTCTCACCGTCAACATCTGTGTATTCAATCCATACCGGAAAAGCCGTTGTCACATCTATTTTGGCTTTAAAACTTGCGTATCCAAGTTCAGTACTAATTTCGGGTGATTTTGCAGTACCAACTAACAACCTTACATGAGAATTGTCAGCTTGTTCACTTTCGTCATCGCCAGTATCTCCCAGCGCAAAGTCCCAATCACTCATATTAAATTTAAAATTGTCTTTTATGTCGCCGTAGGTTAAGTCTGTTCCAAGAAAATAATCGCCTCTATCGGATGCAGGCAGACGCCTTACTCTTTCGGTTGCTGGCAAATAAAGCCAGTTATCATCCTCATCTTCATCGTAGTTCAAACTTAAGAAAGCGGTTTCTTCAATGATGCTGGGTTGGGTAAAAAAGATGGCAATGCGTTCTATATCGTTTTTATCAGAGTGCACCATCAAGGCCTCACGCGTGCGCTCTCGATTCGCATTATTAACCAAACGAAAGTGCATGGTACCGACTCGACCTTCGTTAGCAGGACGATCTGCAACGAGTTGGGCAATCGCACGTGCATCCAATACCTCGTGGGTTGTGCTTGTAACAGCTAATGAAGATGGACTGTTAATAACGATAATGAAAACTAATAGAAAAGCGAATTTAGACCGCATGAGCTTCTTTTCCTCTTACAAATTGTGAACTTATTGACCAGATAGCAGGGACAACGAGTAAAGCCCCAATTAACGAGCCAAATGCACCTACTGAAACGAGTAGCCCAAACCACCGTAATGGTGGCGCAGAAGAGAGACTTACGACTGCCAACGCAACACCTAGCGCAATAGCAGAATAAAAACACGCACGAGCCACAATTACATAACTTCCTTGAAAGACATCAAGTCCCACTGCGCCATACGAAGCTCGTTTTTTAATATGAGAAATTAAATGTATCCCAAAATCTATCCCTAAACCGGTTGCAATAGCAGCCGTCATTGATGTTGCCGGCGCGATATCAATCGAAAACATTCCCATTGTGGCGTATACGCTAACAACCCCAAGCGATACAGGTATCATTGCCAATAATGCAAAACTAATCGATTTAAATGCGATAATTGTAGAAACTAAAACGAGTGACATCGCCAAACCGAGCCCAATGAAATGGTTTTGCACTAGCTGAGACATCCAGCCGTCATTAACAGCGATTCGCCCACTGATATTTGCAATAAGGCCAGACGAGTCTTGCCACGCCAGTAATTTGTGCTCCAATGCTTCCACCGTAGGTAACGTTTTTGAAAAACTGTCAGTGTTTAGCTGAGCGCGGATTAATGCACGTTGATGATCAAAATCAATCTCCTGCTTAAAATCTTCTGGAGGTGCTGATGCTTCATAAAGAAACATATATTGTGCGGGTGCTTTTTCTCTCGAGGGCAATTCGCCGTTGGCTGAATCAGTTAGTACCTCATGCATAAGGGCTATGTATTCGTCGATGCCGGAGACTTTTTCGACATGCGGTAGTTTCAGCATGTCTTTTCGTAGATTTTTAATCTGTTCTAACGTTGATGGAGACATCAAGCCGTTGGCATTTTCTGATTCAACAACCACATCAAGAAAGTTTATACCGCCGAGCTGGCGGTTAATTTCTACATCTGCAATTCGGACGGGGTCGTGCTCGATAAAATACCGTTTTCGTTCGTAGTCAAATTGAGATTGGTTCGCAAATACGACCATGACTGCAGTGACTAGAATGACAAACATGAGCGCTAACGCGGGCTTTGCAAATGCGTTTTGTGTTATCGAATTCACCATTTTTTCAACGTGATGAGAATGTGGAACGCCGTCTCTTCGATTTTTAGCTGGCGTTAATTTGGTGAGAATAATTACTGCTGGCAGAAGAGTTAGACTCAGTAGCCAGGCTGCGGCAACGCCCAATGCTGCAAACAAACCAAATTCACTTATCGGTTTCATGGCCGCGCCAAATGATAAACCAATGAAAGCAGCAATTGTGGTCATGCTGGTTAATGTGACGGGCAACCATGCTTTGCCGAGCGCATATTTAATGGCATCGGTCGGCGTCATTGCTGGTTTATCTGATTTAGCTTGCAAGTAATAAGCAGAAATGTGCAAACAATCTGCAACGGCAATCGCCATAATCACTACAGGTAATGCTGTGGTAATAAGGTAATAATGTGCGCCTAACCAACCCATCAGACCAATAGAAATACCAGCAGAACCGGCAATCACGACAATAGGTCCAATAATAGCGATTGGGTTTCTATGCGCTATGAAAAGGAAGATGAGCACAGTTAACACTGCGGCGGGTACGAAGATTCTAGTATCTGAGTTAACCATATGAGATAGACGCGCATTCATTGCTGCAACGCCCGCAACATGCATATCAAAATTTCCTGCAACAAGACGTTGAACAGTCGCCTTAATTTCTTCAACTGTCTCAAACGCGTGATTAGGATCTTTTACCGGTATGATAACAGTGAGTAGTCTTTCATTATCGGAGGCTAGCAACCCTGTCAACATTGGCATTGCTTCATAGCGTTCTTTTGCAATCTTGACATTTGCTTCTGTTATTTTGCCGTTTGCAATAATCGGCTCGACGTTCAGGTTACCAAATTTGCCAAAGATAGCGTTTTGACTTGCTAGACTAATGACATCATTTTTTTTCACGCCATCGATTTTTCTAACTGCATTATCTACAGCACGAAGTACGGCTAGTCTCTCTGCGGTAAATACCGATTCACTCTCCGGCACAGATAAACCTACAATTACGGGATCTTCTAGACCAAAAATCTCTTTTGCTTTATCGCGATTGATAGCGGCGGGATGATTATGCGGGACGAATGCATCAACGGACGGGTCTTTAGTAATTTTTGTAATGCCAAATAAGCATCCTGCTATAAGCAGCGCTGTCAATATCACAATTAACCTTGGGTGCTTCAACAAACTGTGATTGATTGAATCAAATTTACCACGTGGATGTTGTCCCTCGGATAGACTGGGCGTATCCATGGTTGTCTCCTTTCTTGTTCTTCGCGAATCCTTCTTTTAATGCGAGGACTCAATTACTATAACGAAAAACGAAAAGAAAACCGGCCATTTGTTTTAAATTAGTACTAAAGTCATGACTATAACAGCCCCTAGTCAATTACATATACTGTAGAGTTTTACCTTTTTTATAAAGCATGGTTTATCTATTGCGTCGGAGAAGTGTATTTTTCTATTTTGGCTTTACCGCCTAAAAACGCCTCCTTGTCAGTGTTGAGCAGCTGCGACATGAGCGTTTCTGCACTTAACTGTGCAATGTGTCTTATCATATCTCTGGGGGTGTTATCGCCCATTTCATATGTGACCGAGTGAACGCCAAAGTTATCTGCAATGTATTGTTTAAAAACACCTCGTCCCGGAGCGCTGCCCGGTCGCTCTCTGACAGTGAATGACCCAATGCGTTTATCTCTGAGTGTTTGCAGCCAATGCTCGCTGAAATACTGTGGCTCAAGACCATAATCGGTCGGCATGGTATAGAAGATATCCTGTTGGGTGGAATGAAAGTCTAATGCAAATACAATGTTGCCATTGGGTGATACATTGTTTTCGATAAATTGACCGACAGCTTTTGTTTCGGGTTGTGTGAATTTGCCCCAGTCGCGATTCAAATCGACTCCGTTGACGTTGTGTCGCCAGTGACCGTTGGCAACCCCATCTGGGTTTAATAACGGTACGATCAATATATTAAATCTTTCAAAAAATGCTTCAGTTAACGCATTTTCCTCAGAGATAGCGGCGATAAAGTCCATTGCTGCAAAAGCACCAGTTAGTTCTGGGGGATGTTGGCGGCCTATCACGATGAACCACTCTTTATTCTGAGCATTTCGATGAACGAGTGCATCTATTTTTCTTCCTTGGACACTTTCTCCAATAACTATTTGTTCGTATTTTTGTGAAAGCCTATTAATTTTATGCCATTGTTGATAGTTGGCACTAACTAGCATTGGTTGGGCTGCGACGAATAATGGCTGTGTTGATACCTCTGTCTTGAAGTACAGCGTTTGGTTTTTTATCCAAAACGGGACCTTTTCCCAGTTCTCACCGTCGATACTGACGTTTGGTAAATAACGAGGGCGCGCATCTTTTGCTTTTATTGCAATTGTTACATTAGTGGCTTCAGATTTGGCTGCCACTTTAAATGCATACCAAGGACTCGGGTTTATCGGTTGATTTTCGGGAAAGGTGCTTAATTCATAAACGCCGTTATCGGTCTTTTTGCAATCATTAATTCTTGCGCCATCAAAGTCATCATAAAAAGCCACATTTTCAAACTCGCAAAAAGCTGACGTGCTCTGCGCAGAATCTTGTACATTGGCGCAGCCAGCAACTAAGCAGCTCGATAAGATACTCGCAAAAACTAATACCTTTTTTAACATACCATTATCTCACTTTAATGTTTGCTAGCTAAGTAATCGGAGACCAGGTTCCAGCTAAGTGCTTGTAACTGCTCAGCTGATGATTTTGATAACCCAGCGTAATAGGGTATCCCTACGGGCGAAGCCTCAAATAAGAAACTATAAAAAACCAATGCAGCGAGATACGTACCCGCAACGCTGGGGTGTTTAACATCTTCTCGAAACGTAAACTTAGCCGGATCTGACGTTTCTACGATACCAGATATATCTGGCGAATATAGTTCAATGTCAGGTAGCTGTTGATTTGCTTTTGCAAACGCAAGACCCACCGGGACGATAGCAATATCTAGTTTTGCTCCCATCTTTTGATAGGCTTGAGTCAGCGCTTCTATCATTCCATCGCTTTCTTTATATGCCCACGTCATAAACACAATCGGCTCGACGCCTTTTTCACGAATAATACGCACGGCAGACGTAAGCCCTTCTTCAAACCGTTCTTTCTTATTTTCTAGTAGAGGCTCATTACTATGCCCTTGAATTACCACTGCAGTATATCCTCGGTCATGCGTTGTAAGATGTGTTTCAATGGTTTCTAATTGTTCATAGACATGGCCGCCAGATAACGTTAGAAGTCTAAATCTGTGTTGACCGCGAACCCATTCATCGTTTACGCGAAGCAAATTTCCGAGGTGATTATGGACGCCGTTATTGTAAAAACTGAAACTATTACCAACGAAGAGTATGCGCTTGTGTAAACCTGCTTGATTTGATTCTTCATTTTGAGATTGTGCGAATGTAACGCTAACGAAGAATTGTGAAAATGAGAGTGCCAGCACTATAGTAATTAATGTTTTCATAAAACGTTCTCAATCAGCATTTTATCCTCGCGGTTTACCTTTATTCCAAAGCGTCATCTTCAAATCCCAAGTACAGCGGGAGCTAGCCAGATTGAAACAATAGACAGTAGTATCATGCCTATTAAATTTAATACGGCGCCCGCTCTTACCATTTGCGGAATGGTTAGTGCACCTGAAGCGAATACAATCGCATTGGGAGGCGTTGCAACGGGTAACATAAAGGCGCAACTAGCAGCCAGCGTGATAGGCACGCAAAGTAAGATGGGAGATACCCCCAGTTCTATAGCAACCGCCGCCACGACGGGCAGGAATGTTGCTGCAGTTGCGACGTTACTGGTTAATTCTGTGAGAAAAATCACCAAGCCAGTCGCGGCAATGATCAATACAAAAATACCTAGTCCGCTTAAAGGTGCTAATGATTGTCCAAGCCACTGGGCAAGGCCACTACTGGAAACGGCAGACGCTAGGCTCAAACCACCACCAAAGAGGATCAATACGCCCCACGGCAGTTTTTGAACGTTATCCCACGTCATCAATTGTGGTTGTTCTTTATCTCCGCTTGGAAGTAAAAACAACAGCAATGCGGCTGTCATTGCAATGCCGGTATCGGTTAAAAAGGTAATGTCAAACCAAGCTGAAATCGGTCTGCGTAAAATCCACATAATAACTACGCCGATGAATACCATGGCGACCCGCTTTTCTGCAGTAGAAATGGAGCCAAGCTCAAGTTTCATGTTATGAAGATGATCGTGCACTGCCGAATTTGCCGGGATGTTCACTTTGTAGCTAACATGCGTTAACACCCACCATGCGACTGGCAGCATGATTGCACTGACCGGAACGCCAATCAGCATCCAACTGGCAAACGATATCGTAATGTCGTAGTTATCTTGTAAGAAGGCGGCTAGAAGCGCGTTCGGTGGTGTTCCCACAAGCGTAGACAAACCACCAATGGTTGCTGCGAATGCAAGCCCTAAAAGCATTGAAGTTTTGAAATCGGATGTTTGTTTGTCGGTCAGCGTATCATTGCTGTTGACGATAACCGTTGCCACAGATAATGCAATTGGCATCAACATCATGGTTGTAGAGGTATTGGTCATCCACATCGATAGCAATGCAGCGACCAACATAAATCCACCGATTAGCCATTTACCATCGGTACCCGTAATGTCCAAAATAGCAAGTGCGATGCGTTTGTGAAGCAGCCAGCGCTCGACGGCTAATGCCAGGATAAAAGCACCTAGAAACAAATAGATGATCGGATTGGCATACGCTTGAGTTGTCGCCGCCATGCTTGATACGCCGAGTAATGGGAAGGTAACGATTGGCAAAAACGCGGTGACAGGCACGGGTATCGCTTCCGTTGCCCACCAAACTGCCATCCATAAACCAACCGCTGCAACACGCCATGCTGCTTCATCCATTACCGCTTGGTTACCATCAAATAACATCATAATGACGAACAGTAGCGGGCCAGTAATCAATCCAATATCTTGATAACGCCCCCGTGAGGGGGCATTTACTAGCAGTGTAGTCACGTGTTAACTCGCTTGATTGACTTCAAAAACGCGCTCTAACATCGACATAGTAGCTTCTTCCAAAGTCCCTATGCGCATCTGCAAAGAAGCCAAAGAATCTATCAGCTAAGGGTGCTCGTTCATCAGTTAAGTTGCGAATACCCAATCTGAAACGAATATCCGCCTCGTTGATTTCCGTCGTGTAATCAAATGTCGCGTTATAAGTCGTCATCGAAGGTATAATGTACTGTGTGCCGTCATCCAGTGTTAGCGAGCTTTGGTAAAAGCTACCAATTCTGTTACCACTTAAGGAGGCGCCAAATTCATTTTTACTCCATGATAATCTCGCTGAATGTCGTTGCTCTTGGTTACCATCACGACCAATTAAATCCGCAAAACCATCAACTGGGAAGCTTGCGGGGATCAATCCAGATTCAACAGCAGCGACTAGACGAGCAGAATCACCACCAGCCTCTTGGTCGAATTCATCAATGAAAGAGCCGTTATAGCTGAATGTGAAGTCACCTATGTCAGTTTCTAAATCGTAGTAAATCCCAACATCGTAACCGGCAAGATTTCGCGTATCTAAGTTGGCATACTGATCATTGATTCTTTCGATATCACCTGCGGGACAAATACCCGCCGCGAGATAGATCGCAGCTTGGTCATCGTCTGCATCAGCCCGTTGCACTGCCGGGTTAAAGGTTGCGCCATTACAACTAGCTGTGCCCGCCTCCAGGCGTAGTAATAAGTCCAGTAATGTATGGTTTTCTTCACCAAACAGACCAATTGTATTTTCTTTTTCGATTGACCAGTAGTCAACAGTGATAGTCAGATTTTCCACTGGTGTTAATACAATGCCTAGATTAGTATTCGTTGATTCCTCTGGTTCAAGTTGATCACTGCCCTGTGCTGTTCTTTGGATAGCATTTCGACAATCCAGTGTGTTTTGATCAGGGTCGCCACCATTTTCTGCTGCGTATAAACATGTAAAGTCGGTTCTGGTGTTGTTCCTTGCCACCAAATCTTCGTTGATGGTAACAAGGTTCGGCGCTCTAAACGCTTCAGACCATGAGCCTCTAACTTTTAGAAAATCAGCTGCCTGCCAGCCAAATGCAAGTTTTCCAACCGTTGTATTACCGACATCAGAAAAATCTTCATATCGAATCGCGGCTTGAACATCGAGATTCTCTAATACTGGGATCTGCAGTTCGGTGAATATCGACACTACGCGTCTATCACCTGCGCTATCAGGGGTTGGACTGGAATTCACAACATCTGATACAAATGGATAGGTATCGCCGTCAAAATCAGTAAACGTAATCGTGCCATCTAAACGCGGGTCTCTATCGTCAATAAAGCTTTCTTCACGCCATTCACCACCAATCACCCAAGCCACATCGCCAGCGGGCAATTCGTATAACTCGGCGGTTGATAATTGAAAATCGATTGACGTTAATTCGGTCTCATTTTCTCTAACAACATCGACGAGTATGCGCTCTATATTACTGTTTACACCCCCGCTAAATGGATTGTATGCCGCTGGGGTTGGATCAAATAGCGCTTCCACAGCCAAACTATTTGAAGGCCGATTTCGCGTGGTATCTTTCTTCTCCGCTTTTGAATGAAGAAACGCACCCTCCCAATCCCATTTGCCGTCATACCCTCTGAATCCTTGTAAAATTCGATAGGAGTCTCCGTCATTGTCAACAATGCGCGGTACTTCAGTGAAACGATAGTTGTCGATGGTTAGCTCAAGTCCTTCACATGGTACGTAGGGGATCAAATCGGCAGATAACCTGTTCGGTGAGCCACATGGACCAAATGGGTTGTAGTAGTTTTCAGCACCGACTCGCAAGCGGACGGATGAAAATGGTGCCGTAGGATGACGCAACAGATTCGTCGTTGACCTGTAAAAAGAAAGCTCAGTGAAACTTTCTACACCATTTTTAAATTCATGGTTGAGGAAAAAGAACAGGTTAGTACGTTTTAACTCTGAACTTAAATCTCTATTTTCATTGAGATTATATCTAAATGTACCCTGCCCATCGATAGCGCCACAGGTCGTTGCATTAATTGCATACTCGCATCTTGGGTCGCCAATTGGGTATGTTTCAAACTCGCCAGCGTTATCAGTCAGTACGCCTGCTAAACCAGCCGCAGATGCACTTGACACAAGATCATACTGTCCGAAGATTGAATTTGCCGAGTTATTTCTGAATCTAGTGTCGCCTTCCCAAGGTGAGCCCTCTGGTATTCGGTCTCTAAAGTCTGCATTGGCCCATCGTGGGTCGTCTTGCGAGTTGACGCGATCTCTAACGAAATGATCGGCAAATACACTAAAGTTAGTTCGGCCTTCGTTAAAGTCTTTACCCCATTGGACTTTCAGAGTTTGTGTGTCACGCGGGATATTGTCGTATTCTGCCCATCGCCCGGAAATGGTTAGCCCAACAAAATCAGATTTGACTACATGATTAACAACACCGGCAACCGCATCAGCACCATAAATTGCCGAGGCGCCATCACGTAACACTTCTACTCGGTCCAAACCATGTACAGGAATGGTGTTGACGTTTACAGAGTTTACGGGAACAAAACTACCGCCAACCTCTTCTGTTTGATAAGACGCGGAATTAACCATTCGTCGGCCGTTTAACAGGACTAGTGTGTTGCCCGTACCCAAGTTTCTCAGGTTATAGGTACCGACATCGCCCCTAGCTGCGTTGACACCGCCTGAAATGTTTTCAGCTTCACTAAAGAAGTTTTGTCCATTTTCTGGAATAAGTTGCAGTAGATCGTCGACGGAATCGATACCCAATTGCCCGATCTCTTCAGCGTTAATTACAGATGTTGCCAAGCTTTCCGCAACGGCTGCTCCACGTATATTCGAACCGACAACCTTTATTTTCTCGACTTCCTCCTCCTCTGCGCTTTGTTCCTGCGCGTAGAGATTGGTATGCAGCCCCAAACCAACAGCGATTGAGATACAAGAGAGTGCAAATAGATTTGCTTTAGAATGATGTGTTTTCATGATTTCCCTCGAATTGTTTATTGTTTTTCTCGTCGTGTTTTTCTTTTTATTTGTTTATTACGCTTGGCTAAGCAAAACCCCCTAGTAGATTTTTTAAAATAATGGTAGCGAACAACCAATAGTGATAAGGCCGATAACAAGGTAATAAAACGTTGCTGGTGAGGCAGGCGTTACCTGGCAGTCATTAAGCAAATAATCTTGCTCGCAAATAAAACTACTCGTACATCGTGTTGACTGTTGCGAATAATGATCTAATTTGTGTAAACAGGCAGTTTTCGCCCACACTTCTGAAAGCTGAGAGTATGCGGTTGAATTGTCGGGAGACTGGTGAAGCCACAACGAAAAGGCATCTTCATCAAAGTCACCCTGGTTCATTTTGGTAATCCAAAGTGCAGCTTGGTCTATCGATGTTTTGC
This sequence comes from Glaciecola sp. UBA2563, assembly GCA_002340325.1. Lineage (GTDB taxonomy): Bacteria > Pseudomonadota > Gammaproteobacteria > Enterobacterales > Alteromonadaceae > Glaciecola. The sequence goes on from DDLV01000095.1 coordinate 16,541, forward strand.
TAACAGGTTTCCCTGCCCATTCGCTGTAGGTTCGCATCGACGTCACCCCTCTTTCTCTATGGAGAGCGAACTATTATCAATAGCATTGCGTGACGTTGAATCCATCAAGTGTTTTCTACACAACTTCAAGCCTTTCGTTAGATGATTTTCGACAGTTTTAATCGAAATACCCAAGTGTTTGCTTATTTCTTTATTACTTTGACAATTTAGTCTTCGTTGGACGAATACCTGTCGACACATAGGGGGCAGTTGATTGATGGCATTAAGAAGGTTCGTTCTTATTCGTTCAGCTTGAACATTGCGTTCAACCGTTGTTGAGTTTTCTGAAAAAGTAGTTTTGCAGTCATCAATAAAACGTTGCCTTACTTTTTTGTGACGGATCCTGCTTATTGCTAAGTTATGTGCGGTGACGTAAAGCAGTGCCTTGTGCTCATCTCCAAAATTAACTTTATCATCAGGTGTTTCAGTTTGTTGAAACTTTATGAACAAGCGCAAAAGCGCTTCTTGCACGATCTCTTCTGCTTCATGCTTATTTACTAACACCAACAAATGCCGAACAACTTTTTCAAAATTTTCCGGGTGAAAGTTCTCAAATGCGTTATCTATTGAGATACGTTTTCCGTCATTGCATGTGGATGACCATAAGTTAAGAATATGTTAATAAAAATTACAAGTAAACAGCTCCTTACGCATTAACACGCCCTAGTAACATTGCTCACTTTGATGCACAAAAAAAAGAGAAAGTCTTATCCAAGCTATTTCTGGTTAACACTAAATCGAATTATTATCAGAATAATTATTCTTTAAACTTCCTGTGTTAGGTGAGCCATTATCGAGAATGGTTATACTTGAATTGAGAATATCTATTCTTAATTCAAGTATGCTTGTTCTTCTAAACAGCACCAATTCTTCACGTATCCATCTTGACAGGATTTATAGTATGCTGTTTTTAACGACCACCTTTGGAGTCAGTTTGGATAATGACATCGATAACAACTAGACCTGTAATCCAGTCGAATTCACCTGTCAATAATGACACCTTAAATGTGGTGGCAAGAATGCCCACATCTCAATTGCTGCATATTATTGAGGAAGGTTTTATCACTAAGCTCAACGATAGGGACATTATGCGCATTGCTGTGTTGTTGGCACAAAAAGGATATGAGGAGGGCGGGTGCGCGATTGGCGGCGTCGTCAGAGATAATGAAACAGGCTTGATTTTAGGAAAAGGTCACAATCGTCATATCCAAGATAATCTTCTCTATTGGCATGGCGAAACGGATGCTTACAATGATGCATTCATTAACAGTAATCCTGATTTTAGTAAAACAACTGCTTTCACTACCTTAACACCGTGTTCGGTTTGCACAGCCTTGACCTTCAGCCAAAGTGTTAGCCGAATCGTTATCGGTAATTGTTTAGATGGTGCTAATACAGAAAATGAGGATTTATTGCGACGTAAAGGTGTGCAAGTCGATATCCTCGAAGATGAATTGGGTAAGGCTCTGTACGCAAAGTATGCGGAAGAAAAGCCCGAACAGGATGTGCGAGATTGGCAAGGGCAGGCAGGTGTCGTACGCGCTGGATTAGTAGGGCATGACTGCAGTACCCACAACAAAAGCAGTAATAATACTAGCAATAAATGATCGCGAAACTTTTAATTTGATGTTACGTCAAATTTCTGTATCTCAAACCGTTTTGTAAGGGCTATGTTCCCGTTAATTGTTGTTGAGGTGTGCTTCTTGCATTTAATCCTATAATCAACTGCGAAACAAATGCTTATCAACTACACAACAATTAACGGGAACATAACCATTGTGAAAGAAAGCATCGATGAGGCCCATAGGTGTAAAAAGCCAGGAGTGAAGATTGAAAACACTGCGACAACTTAAGAAAACTGTTTCTTGCTTATTACTCTTTTCGTTAGCGGTCAGTCTATCAATGAATACTAGTTATCTGGCGGCAAGCACCAATGGTGCGCCGAATTCCTCCTCGCCTGATTTGTCCGCAATGGGCGCGCAAGTCTTTATGTCAATGAAACAGCAATATAGTATTCACCCGTCTAGGCTTATAAATCAATATGTGCAATGTATATCGCAAGCAATTACAGACCATGTGCCAGCTAGTGTTTATTCTGGCACTTGGGAAGTTGTGGTCTTTGACGATCCAAAGATCAACGCATTTGCATTGCCCGGTGGAAAAATCGGCGTCTATACGGGGCTTTTGAATGTGGTAAAGAATCAAGATCAGCTTGCTACTGTCATAGGACATGAAGTTGCGCACGTCATTGAAGAGCATAGTAAGGAGAGATTGGAACAAGATAAACTCATTGGGTTTGGTCAGCAGGCAGCTTCAATTTTGTTGCAAGCTAAAGGCGTCAACCATTCAGCTTCCATTATGAGTGCTTTAGGGCTCGGCTTACAATATGGGGTTGCTTTACCTTATAGTAGGGCTCATGAAAAAGAAGCGGATATGCTTGGTCTTGAATTAATGGCTCGCGCGGGTTTTAACCCAGAGCAAGCGATTGATTTGTGGCAAAATATGGAGCGAGCCAATCGTCGAAAGCCACCCGAGTTTATGTCGTCTCACCCAGCATCGTCGACACGCATCCTTCATCTCAAAGCAGATATGGCAGATGCGAGAGCCCTTTATGATTCGGTATTAATAAAGCCCGATTGCGATTGATGGCACTTACCTTAATACTTATTTCGAGTTCAGGCCTTTACTGAAACGCTTAGCGGGTGCCGAATAGCTTATCACCAGCATCACCTAATCCCGGTAAGATATATCCTTTTTCATTAAGCTTGTCATCAACGGATGCTACATATAGATTCACATCTGGATGACGTTTTTGTACTGCTGCAATGCCTTCAGGCGCGGCAACTAAGAACAGCCCGAGAATATGTTTGCATCCTTTTTCCTTTAAGAGGTCAATGGTTGCATTAAGCGTACCTCCCGTTGCTAGCATCGGGTCAATGATAAGCGCCGTTCGTAAAGCCACGTCATTGATTACTTTGTCAAAATAGGCTACTGGTTCAAGCGTTTCCTCATTTCGATAAAGACCGACCACGCTAATTTTGGCATTTGGGATCAGTTGAAGCACACCGTCTAGCATGCCGAGCCCTGCACGCAAAATAGGCACAACGGTAATTTTCTTACCTTTGACGCGGCTAACATCAAGCGGATTTCCCATCCAGTCTTCAATGGTAACGCTCTCTACGGGCAAATCACGCGTCGCTTCATACGTCAACAGGGTGCCAATTTCACCTGCCAGCTCGCGAAACTCTTTAGTGCTGATATCTTCTCGCATTAGCCCTAATTTGTGTTTGATTAGCGGGTGAGAAATTTCATTTAACATAATAACTTCCGTATTTAGACTAACTCTTTTCGATAGCGGCTGAGATCTCGTCAGGTGAGTATCCTTCAGCTATCCATTTCTTAAGGAGTATCGCACGATTTTCGATCTCTTTGATACATTGATAAAAGGCATCTCTTATCTTTGCTTCAGGACCATTAACTTTTGACGGGTCCGCAAGTCCCCAGTGCGCTTTGCTTGACTCAGTAAAATAAACAGGGCACGTTTCATTGGCGGCAGAGTCACATACCGTGATAACGATATCTGGCGCAAAATCCTCAAATTCATCCCATGACTGACTTTCCAATCCACCTTTATCGTATCCATTTTCGGCCAAGTATTTCAAAGACAACGGGTGAACTTCACCAACGGGTTGGCTGCCCGCGCTCTTAGCGACAATCAACCCGTCAGACGTTTGATTTGTGATTGCTTCACAAAGAATGCTTCGACACCGATTGTGAGTACAGATAAAGAGAATTTTCATGTCATTTTACTTTTGCATAGCTGCCTGTTGAGTGTTTATAAACGCATTCATTTTTTCTTCCAGTATAAACAAAGGCACGGATCCATTTTCCAGAATTGCGTCGTGAAAAGCACGCAGGTCAAAGTGGCTACCAAGCACGTTTTCTGCTTTTTCACGTAATTGCTTAATTCTGATTTCACCTATTTTGTAGGACAGCGCTTGCGCCGGCCATGAAATATAGCGGTCAATTTCAGTCGTGATATTATGCTCACTTAGTGCTGTGTTTTCGAGCATGTAATCAAGTGCTTTTTGGCGAGACCAGCCCATTACATGCATGCCGGTATCAACGACTAATCGACATGCTCGCCACATTTCATAACTGAGGCGGCCAAAGTTATCGTAAGGGTCTTCGTAAATACCAACTTCTAATCCCAAGTATTCTGAATATAGGCCCCAGCCTTCACCAAACGCGGATATATAAGTGTTTTGGCGCACTTTAGGCAAGTCTTCCATTTCGCGAGCAAGTGAAATCTGGAAATGATGCCCAGGTACCGCTTCGTGTAATGTCAGTGCAGGTATTGCATAAAGCGGTCTCTTATCTAAGGCATAGGTATTTACCCAATAATAGCCAGGTTGGTCGTCTCTTCGTGGAGGAACATATCGGCCTGTTGTGTATTTGGGCGCAATACTCTCAGGCACTGGCGCGACCCCGTATGGTGTTCGTGGCATCTTGTAAAACAATTTTGGTAATTGAGCATCCATTTGTTTCGCGACGTACGATGCATAGACGATTAACTCTTTTGGTGTAGACGCATAAAACTGCTCATCCGTTCGCAAAAACTGGATGAAGTCCGCTATCTCACCGTCAAAAGCTAACTCATCAATAATGGCTTGCATTTCGCTGCGAATACGCTTGACTTCCTCAAGTCCAATATTGTGAATTTCGTCAGCAGATAGGTCGGTGGTTGTGTAATAGCGCATGCGATTTTTATAGTAGTTCTCACCGTCAGGCCAAGTCGTCGAAGATATGTTCTCTTTCGCGGCAGGGAAGTATTCATCAACAAAGAATTGGTAAAAAGCTCTGTAGGCAGAGTTCGCATCTGCAATAGCACTGATAACCTGTTGTTGTTCTGCATCATCTAACGCAGTGAAGACTTCTTTCACTGGATTAAAGAATATATGCGCTTGTGCATCATCGTTATTTTCGCTAACAAAGGCGGCAATCCCAGACTCAAAACCCATCAATACTGCTTTGGGCTGTACGTGCCCTGTCTTGATACCATCGCGCATGTGCGAGATGTTCTGTTCAATAAATGCGGGGATTGCATGGAGTAATGAAATATATTCCGGCAGATTATTAAAAGTAACCAGCCCAAAGTTAGTCACTTGTGATGCTGCACTACTATGAAAACCAAACTCTGCAGTTATTGGCACGCGATAACTATTAAAATCAAATTGATCGATGTAATTTTGCAGCCGGTATTTTTGCATATAAAGGCTTATCTGCTCGCTATCATCAAGCGCATCTTTGTCAAATTTAGATAATTGATTCACGAAGGATTGAAATGTATCGCGACGAGCTTGCATGGCGTTAGGGCTGAGGTCGGTGAAATGCGTCTGTGTTGCTTTACCTTCAGATTTAGCTAATCCGGGAAATTGGCTAAGCTCATATGTCCAAATTTCATCAAGTAACTGCGCTAGCTTTTCGTTGGGCGTTTTTGCCGTCGTCGAAATACAGAAAAGTAGCGAAAAAAGTAAAACTAAAGATTTAATCGCGCCAGAATCATTTGTTTTGTTATTCATTTTCGGTCTTTGTACAACAAGCATTTATGGTTTTTTGGGTGTATAGATAGGACTATTAATTGCGGTGACCTTTTCCGATAACTCAGTAATTTTGGCGCTGCCCTCCTTTGCAACTTGGTCTATGCGTAGGATATGGTGCATAGGAACGAATGTGCGCTCCACTTCACTAAATTCGCTTTTTAACTTCTCATGAGAGGGGTCAACAACCAATTGCGTATGTTTATCCCAAACGAAATCGCCAATTTCAATAAATCCAAAGATGGAGCTGGTGACTAATTCTTTAACATATAATTCATAGCGCTGACCGTTGCTGATGAATTGTATTTTATAAATTGGGTCTTTGCTGCTCATGGTTAACCTCATTTATTGATTTGATGGTTCAGGTTATTTAGTAGTCTATGGTATCAGGTAATTCTACCAAATTCAGAATATGGCGGTGATGAGATGACTTTCAACCATGCACAGCATAGTTCTCTGTTCTACAAAGAATAATGCGCGCTATGATACACCATCGATTAAACGCTTAAGAAGTAAGTGAATATCTTGTTTACCCTGCGGTAGATTGTATGTAAGCGCATAACTTTGGGTTAAAAACATGAGCTGCAACGCAATTTGCTCGATTTTTGCCGCGTCGTTTGAAGCGAAGATGTGCTTTGATTTTTCAAATGCGGCAATGAGATGCTGGATAAGTTCATCATAGTACTCTTTCGCTAGCATGCTGATCCTTTCATTTTCATTGCCAATTTCGCTCAACAGTCTAACCAGCAAACATGGTCCATTGTTTAACAACTCATCGTATGCGTTGAAAAATGCTGTTAGGTTCTGATGCATATCATTATGCAGGTAGAGCTGTTGTGACATCGGTGAGAGCGAGTGAGAAATGTAGTACCTTGTCAGTTCAACGAAGAATGTCTCTTTCTTACCAAACTCAAGATAAAACGCACGCCGATTAAATTTCGTGACTTGAATTAATCGCTCCATATCGCATCCTCGATATCCGTTTTGTCTAACAAACATTAGGGCATCTTCGAAGACTTGCTCAAGATTATAAGTTTTTGCACGCGGCATGGTAGGTCTTTTGCGAGAATGTACTAAGCCTTAAGTTTAAGAATCAACATTCTCAAAAGCAAGAAAAGCACTTGATTATGCCAGCTCAGATAAGGAATCTGTTTCGAATTACCGTCCAATGGGCGGTGAAGTCGTGCGTTGGTTTTCTCGTGAATTTACTTCGAATGAACTGATTTATGCGCCCGTCAATAAAACATACAAGGATATTAGCGATGACATTTTCATCAATAGACATCTCTCGTCCTTCACGCAATTGTCTTTCTCGTAATACTTGTTTTAACTGAACTTCTAGGCGGTCAAACAATTGGGCCAGGCGATCGCGCAGTCGCTCCTGTTCACCTGTCAGTGCATCACCATTGAGGATGCGTGTGATACCTGGGTTCTTTTCAGCGAACCCGAGCATGAGGTGGACAATCAACTGGCATCGATTTGCAGCATCTTTTTCTTCATCAAGAATTTTGTTTATCCGCGAAAAAATAGTATCTTCGATAAATTCGATAAGCCCCTCGAACATACGCGCTTTTGATGGAAAGTGCCGATAAAGTGCCGCCTCAGAAACGCCCACCTTTTCAGCAAGCTTGGCTGTTGTAATACGCTGTCCATTATTTGATTCCAACATGACTGCCAGCGCTTGCAATATTTGGGCTTTGCGATTAGGTTTTTTTGCTGCGGGCATAATTTTGTTACTTCACGGCGTCTTGTAGGTTGTTAGTTTTGTTTTGAAAACGGTACTCAGTCTCCATCATCTTTAGTAGCTCTAATGACAGTGAGTGTTTACTCGCTTGACCAAGTTTGCGTTCGTTTTCACGTGTTAAAACTATAAGCGCATTCTGTTCTGAATTAAACCCCAATTCTGGATTTGACACGTCGTTTGCAGCAATCATGTTTAATTTTTTAGTCGTAAGCTTCTTGCGCGCGTAGTTAACAACGTTCTCTGTTTCAGCTGCGAAACCTAACGTAAATGGAGGTCTAGGAAGTGACGCGACGGTTTTCAAAATGTCGGGATTTTGAACAAGCTTCAGTTGTAACGCGTCGTCTTTATTTTTTTTCATTTTTTGCGTTGCAATATTGTCAACGCGATAGTCTGCTACAGCGGCGCATGCAATAAAAAAGTCAGCTCGGTCGATGTCATTAAGTACTGCCTCAAGCATTTCTTCTGCGCTTTCTACCTTTATCAGGTTGCATTGCTTTGGCGCTTTTAGGGTCACTGGCCCCGATACCAGGGTGACATATGCGCCCATTTTGACCGCGGTTTCTGCGAGTGCATAACCCATCTTTCCCGAGCTGTGATTACTTATATATCGGACGGGATCAATTGCCTCGCGCGTTGGACCTGCAGTGATTGTAATGCGTTTGCCTTTTAGCAGTTTAGGCGTATCTTTCATCGATGAATGCTTGATGACTTCAAGGACTAACTCTTCTGGTTCAAGCATGCGTCCATAGCCTACGTCACCACAAGCTTGCTCTCCCGAGGCTGGTCCTATTAACTTCATTCCCAAGTCGGCTAGTTTCAAGCAATTTTGATGGGTAACTTTGGCCGCCCACATTTGTTGGTTCATCGCAGGCGCAACTAGAATGGGCGCTTTGGTTGCGAGCACAACGGTACCTAAAAGGTCGTCTGCAAACCCGCTACTGAGTTTTGCAATCGTATTTGCTGTTGCAGGTGCAACTAACATGATATCTGCCCATCTTGCCAACTCGATATGGCCCATTCCGAGCTCTGCTTCTTCATTCAGTAAGTCAGTACTAACTTTTTCTCCAGATACTGCCTGTAATGACAATGAGCTAACAAAATGCATGGCTGATTGCGTGAGAATAACGCGAACATTGGCACCTTCGGCTTTTAGCTTGCGAACTAAATCAGGCGTTTTGTATGCCGCAATTCCGCCTGTAATCGCCAATAAAATGTTCTTTTGTACAAGTTGCATGTGTTGAAAATTCAGATTCTAATGTAGCGTAATTAAAGCATTGTTATCCAAGGAAGGAAACATGAAAATCATGCAATGGCCGAAACAAGAAAGACCACGAGAGAAGCTTTTGCAATTAGGTGTGCACGCACTGAGCGATGCTGAGTTACTCGCCATTTTTATTCAATGTGGTGTCAAAGGCGAATCTGCGCTTGATGTTGCAAAGCGGTTATTAACCGAATTTGGGTCATTAAGACAGCTGCTTCATGCTTCGAGGCGCCGTTTGATAAATTCAAAAGGAATAGGTGTCGCAAAATATGCTCTGTTACAAGCAAGCGCAGAGTTGAATCGCCGAGCACTAGTTGAAGTCATGGTGAAAGAGCGAGGTTTCTCTAGCTCAGAAGAAGCTTCATTTTATCTGCAACAACATTTACGAGACAAACAAAGAGAAGTATTTACTGTACTGATGCTTGATAGCCAGCATCAATTGATTGCGCTGCATGATATGTTTTTCGGTACGATCAATGCGGCGACAGTATATCCACGGGAAATAGTCAAACAAGCACTCGAAGACAATGCAGCTGCTGTCATCCTGGCCCATAATCATCCAAGCGGTCATCCTGAGCCAAGCAATGCGGATGAGCAAATTACACAGCGAATTGTACAAGCGCTTTCTCTTGTCGATATCAATGTCTTAGATCATTTTGTCATTGGAGAGGGAACTGCGGTTTCATTTGCACAACGAGGATTGCTATAATCATCTATGTAAGAAGTAATGCACCCCAATAAGCATTAAAAGTAGTATTTTTATTTGACCATTATTTCAAGTTACCGATACTCGCCATTTTAGGAAATGGATATGACGCAAGTGCCCGTGCTGCTTATTAATCTAAATCGCTCTAAACAGCGACTGCGTGACTCTGCGGGTGCGCTTGATGCGCTTGGCATAAACTATGAGCGAGTAGAAGCTGTTGATGGTGCCTCGTTATCCGAATATGATTTAAACCTGTTCAAAGCGCCTGATTACAGTGCCTATTATAAAAAACTGTCTCTTGCTGAATTTGGTTGCTACTTTAGCCATCGAAAGTGTTGGCAATTAATCTGTGAACGTAATATTGAAAGGGCCATTATTTTGGAAGATGACTTTTCTCTACGGCCCGAGTTTGCTGATTTGTGTAATAAGTTGTCATTTTTACCCGTCGATTGGGAATGCCTTAAGTTAATGGAGTTCCCAGAAAAGCGAAATGCAATAGCAAATATTGATTTTTGTTCATGGAACATAGTTGCATACGATAAAACACCATGTCGCACGGGCGCGTATGCGATAACGCTCTCAGGCGCCGCAAAGATGCTAGCGCATTCCAAAAAAATCGCACGGCCAGTTGATATCGATTTTCAATATGCATGGGAACATCACGTTACCACGCTTGGCATTAAGCCCTACCCTGTCGTTGCAGAAAATGGCAGTGCTAGCACCATAGATGAATCTTTCAGTCGTAAATCCGCTGACTCTAGTTATCTAAAAAAACTACTGCACATGATTCAATTTAAAATCAACAACTACAGATACAATAAAGATTTGTTGGAAAGCATACAGCCATCACGCGCCTCTTGCCCCGAAAGAAAAATAAGTTAGAAGTTTGGAAACGATATATGTTTGCCTTAAGAGTGCGGAATTATTGTTTTAGTTGACGTTAAAGGGAGCGTTTGTGATGGATTGCAGGCCATAATAAAGTGTCAAAAAACAAGGATGTTTTTTGCCAAGCGCCACATGGACGTGCTCGAGCGTCTTTATTATGGCCTGCAATCTATCGCATAAAGCGATTTCCGACTTAACTTAAACAAATACAACTCGACCTGCTACTTTAAAAATAACGCTTATTGGTTGTGTTTTCTTCATTTATGCTGTATAACATGCGCCCTCTGAATTAGTGACTTTGCAAGCGATGATTGTTTGCAAATAAATGGCAAAAAGTTTGTTCTGGAGACAAAAATGTCAAGAGTATGTATTGTTACTGGCAAGAAGCCAGCGGTTGGAAATAATCGTTCGCACGCAAAAAATGCGACGAGACGACGTTTTCTACCAAATCTTCAGACCCACAGATTTTGGGTTGAGAGCGAAAATCGTTTTGTAAAGCTGCGCCTATCGACTAAAGGTATGCGTATTATTGATAAAAAAGGTATCGATTCAGTGTTGTCTGATATCCGTGCCCGTGGTGAAAAGGTTTAAGGAACGGATATGCGTGATAAAATCAAATTAGTGTCAAGTGCAGGTACCGGTTTCTATTACACTACAGACAAAAATAAAAGAAACATGCCTGGAAAAATGGAGATCAAAAAATACGATCCTAAAGTGCGCAAGCATGTAATGTTCAAGGAAGCAAAGATTAAATAAAATTTCGGATTTATTTCGTCAATATAAATAACGAAAGTTAAGATTGTCTCCAAAGTGGCCCAGCATATGCTGGGCTTCTTGCATTTTACACAGACAAACCTCATGCTACAGGTTTGCATAACAAAAGCATATTAAGGTTATGAGAAAACTATCTCAACGAGCTTGGAATAACGTACTCATTTTCTCCATGTTAGCACTTATAATCATCTTGAACTGGGAGAATTTTGTTCGACCAGATAACCAAGATGTTACGAATGTGTTAGACCGGACGGATGTCATTCTAAGCATGCAAATTGATACCTTGAGTTTTGAGCGTATAGGCACTGGTTGGCGGGTAGTAGGGCCTGAAAACGTCATTCCAAAAGATTTAAACACAGATAAGATAAATGAGATAGTGAACAACTGGTTGACCCTTCAGCTCACCGAAATGACGTCTAGAGAGGACTACCAATATTTCACTACCCCAGACCACAACATAAAACTCTATGTTGCTGGGCGTCAGGGGCCCCTATCTGTTTATTTGGTGCTGTCCGATAGCCAGTTATATGCAATGATTAATAATCAGCCGTATATTATTTCCTCCCCCCTCTATTCAGACCTAATACCAGGTGGATAAAAATGCCTGAGTTACCCGAAGTAGAAGTTACAAAACAAGGTGTCACCCCCTATTTGCTGGGCCAGAAAATCATCAAAGTGGCCGTTCATAATAAGAATATGCGCTGGCCAGTACCAGATGAAGTACATCATTCGGAAGGGTTGGAAATTACTAGCGTCTCCAGGCGTGCCAAATACCTTTTTCTGGAGACCTCTCGCGGCTGTATTGTTTTTCATTTAGGTATGTCTGGCAAAATGCGGGTAATCGACACAACAGCAACGAAAATCAAGCATGACCACATTGAAGTTCTGCTTGATTCTAATAAAAAGCTTGTCCTCAATGATCCCAGGCGATTTGGCGCGTGTCTTTGGCAGGATCGTAATCAGGAACAGGCTCCGCTGATCATAAAACTCCTAGGCAATCTTGGGCCAGAACCATTGACAGATGACTTTGATGGACATTTACTCTTTGAGTTATCGAGAGGACGTGTTTCACCGGTTAAGAACTTCATTATGGACAACGCGGTGGTTGTGGGCGTTGGAAACATCTACGCTAACGAATCTTTGTTTTTGGCAGGTATCGACCCAAGAAGAGCTGCTGGTCGCATCAGCCGCAAACGATATGTCAGGTTAGCGAACAAAATAAAATTTGTACTATCAAAAGCGATTCAGCAGGGTGGTACAACATTGAGAGATTTTGCTCAGGCTGACGGTAATCCCGGATACTTTTCTCAACATCTTCACGTTTATGGGCGAGCAGGCGAACAGTGTGATGTATGCGGGACGTTAATAAGAGCTAAAACGATTGGACAGCGAAACACCTTTTACTGCATTAGTTGCCAACGTTGAGGCGAACTGTTTTACTTTTCTTGCCTAATTTGTGTATAAGCGCCTGCTCAACGACGGGATGACAGAATTCATTAACATTTCCATCATGCAGTGCTACTTCTTTCACTAGCGTCGAAGAAATGAAAGAGTTCTCTTCAGATGGCGTCAAAAAAACACTTTCTAAATCAGCGTTTAGACGGCGATTCATGTTCGCTAGCTGGAACTCATATTCAAAATCTGAAACAGCGCGCAGTCCGCGCACCAATATATGCGCTTCTTCCTTGCGAGCTAAATCTGCAAGTAATCCCGTAAATCCAATAACTCTAACGTTACTTAGGTGCTTGGTAACTTCTGTTATTAATGATACCCGTTCATCAAGCGTAAATAAGGGTTTTTTGCTCGGATTGGAGGCGATTGCAACGACTACCTCGGAAAATAAATTCGCCGCGCGGTCAACTAAATCAGCATGTCCATTAGTGATTGGATCGAATGTACCTGGATAAATTGCTCTACGGTAATTGCTATCGTTCATCATCATACAGTTTTACCTTTAATCCCTAAACGGCATGGCCTGACTCAATGCGAAGTAAACAAAATTAATGGATAAAATGCAAATAAAACTTTTGTCGGCTTGGGAAAGATCCCGTTTTTGCGATATTATCAGTAGTAAACATAATCAAAAAAAGCCTCAATGAGAATTCGTGCGCTAGCGGTTATCCTCGCGTCTCTATCCTTTATCCACTATCAACCGGTCAATGCTTCACCATGGGTTGGGACCGTAGATAAACAATTGCACTTTGATATGCAGACATTGGTCGAATGGGGTTATATCGAACTTGCGGTGACGACATATCCAATTCCTTGGAAAGGAATTTCAGAACAGCTAACTGGAATAGATCCCTCAACGATGCCTTCTTTGCCTCGGATGGCTTATACGCGTCTTCTCCATTATTCAAAATTACAGTCGCAACGAACAGCGCTCCAGTTTGCCACCATTGAAGGCGCAACGGATGATGTGCGTTTTAGAAGTTTTGATGATGGCGTCGAAAACAAAGGTAAGATCTCGTTATCCAGCGAGTTTTACATCGGTAGAGTATCGGCTCAACTCACGCTGAATTATGCTAGTGGTGGAGAGAAAAATCTGGACAATAGTTTTATTGCATATCAGCTCGGCGACTGGAATATCAGGCTCGGTTCAATTGAACAATTTTGGGGGCCTGCCCAAAGCTCGAGTTTGATAATGTCGACTAATACGCGCCCAATTAAAGCATTCGCGTTTTCTCGCTCGCGCTCAACGCGATCTAGCTCACCGTGGCTTAGCTGGATGGGGCCATGGTACTTTACGACTCAATTAGGCCAGCTTGAGAGCGATCGGGCCATTCCTAACGCCAAATTGTTCCTCAACAGAGCTAACGTTCGACCGATCAAAGGCCTAGAACTAGGATTTTCGTGGGCAGCCATGTGGGGTGGTGAAGGTCGACCAGAAGATTTAGATAGTTTTATTGAAGTCATTACGTTTGAGTCGGTTTGCTTGAGAGAAGATGGTATTTGCACAGATGCACAGTTAAGTAAACGAGGAAATCATTTAGCTGGATTTGATCTAACGTACTCGTTTGATCTTTTTGAAAGACCAATGACCGTTTACGCGCAGCGCATCGGAGAAGATTCAGCAGGCACATTTAACATTACTGATAACGCGAACCTGTTTGGTGTATCAACATATATTGGTAACGCAAAGATCTTTTTGGAAACAAGCGACACGAATATAAATTGTGATGGCGGCGCGACTGATAATCTGGATTGTTATTATGAAAATGGTACTTACGAAACAGGCTATCGCGCATACGGTAGGTCCATCGGCAGTACATTTGATAGCGATGCCAAGCAATTTACCTTAGGCACAAATTATAGATTTGACGAGGGAGCAGTTGCAGAGCTTTTCTTGCGTTACGCTGAACTCAATCGAGATGAGAGCAGACCAAGTCCTGTGCTGACGGATAGCAATACCGAGGATCTTCTTGAATTGTCAGGCTTTTATCGCATGCCCTACAATAAGTGGTTGGTTACTGCAGGTGGCACCATCTCGCAACGAGATTTGCCTGAAGGTAATGAAACCGATGGCTTGCTATACCTCAAAGCACAGTATGCATTTTAGGTTTTTATAGCGAGCGCTTATTTGAGATTGATCGAAGATTAGGTGAGGGAGAGTGCTCGGGAATTATGATGGGCGTAATTCCGGTTGAGAATAGCCCTCTACCAAAGCTTCCCAGTCATCCTGATTAAATGCATAACCCAGATGCTTAGTAAGTTGTTTATCTAGCGAACGCCTAAATCTTGCTATGTTCTTTTCTTTCCAGTTACCGTCCGGTTTTCTCATACACTTATCAAAGTCTATTAAGAACACCTGCTCTTTATTGTCAATAAGGATATTTTTCACATTGATATCATCATGGCAAACGTTCAGATTGTGCATTTGTTTAATGCTTGCGCCAATGGCGGACCATAGCGCTTTGTCAATTGGGGACTGCAACAGTATTTGGTGAAGCTCATTTGAATGTGGAATGATTTCAGTAATAATCGCTGCGCTATAAGTAAGGCCAGCTTTTTCCACTCTGCCCGCAATCGGCGTTGGAACTCGAAGACCATTTTTATGCATGTATTCTAGTAAAAGTAATTCGCTGTATACCCTTGTGTTTGCGATGTTTTTCCATCTAAACCGTTGCTTGTTAATTTTGGCGACTAAGCCTCCTCTCAGATAATGTCGCAGCGCAAATTTTCGGTTGTTGAAAGAAAAAAAATAAACTGCTCCTCTCCCTGATTTTGTCTGTTCAATCAGGTTTTGTTGTTTGAGCCATGTCGGGTCAAAAAAATCAGCAGACAAATTCCGATCGCCCACTTTGTTTGCTGTCAATACGTAGTATTGGTCCTCAGATTCAACTTTGATCATGACAAAAGAATAATATTACCGGCTTAATTACGTTAATATGCAAATAGTACAACATAGTTATTCCAAAAGCCTTGAATTCTCTCGAGCCGATGATCTTAAAACAATCACTCTTAAAACAGTCAAACTCAAAATAGCCAAATGAATAGTAAACATCAGGCATCCGCGAAAAATGTGGCAATTATCATCGATTCCATGGCCGGGGGCGGCGCAGAGAAAGTGATGCTGACTTTGGCTGAGACGCTGTCATCTCAATCTCACCGCGTCACTATTTTTATCTTAAAGGATTCGATTGATTATCGTTTACCTACATCGCTGACAATCATTCATGCGCTTAAAGGTTACAAGAAGAAGCTGCGCAGCTGGCGGCGCAGATTAGAACAATCACAAGTGTTATTAGGCGCTATTAACAAAGCAGAAAATACACTAGGTGCATTTGATTTGATATTGGTTAACTTGTATGAATCGATGAAGTTAGCACAAGTTTTAAACCTACCGAATACGTTTTATGTTATGCACAATGATTGTGATAGCGAGTTAAGGCGTGAATTTCTGATGGGGCCTATTAAGTACCTGTATATGCGAAAGATATTGCAAGGGCTTGACGGCAAACGTTTAATTGGCGTTTCAAAAAGCCTGACGGATTCACTAGATGGCAATCCGCTATTCAAACCATTGAGCAAGCGATGCATCTATAATCCATTAGATATCAAACGGGTAAGAGATTTAGCTAATCAACCTTGTGATTCGATGCCATCAAAATTTATCGTACACGTTGGCAGAGCAGCAAAAGCAAAACGTCATGATGTACTATTTAAGGCAATGGCGGATGTCAAAGCAGATTATCAATTGGTATGCTTATCATCAGGCACAAAAAAACTAAAGAAACTAGCCGTAAAGCATGGTGTTGAAAATCGAGTAACGCTACCCGGTTTTGAGCAAAACCCATATCCATGGATTAAAGCAGCATCACTGCTAGTGCTCAGTTCAGACTTTGAAGGACTTGCGATGGTGTTAATAGAAGCATTGGCCTGCGGCACACCGGTTGTCGCAACAGATTGTCCTTACGGACCGGCTGAAGTTTTAGCAGGGGGATTAGAAGATAATCTCGTACCCGTAAATGACCCAAGTAGTCTAGCGGCAACCATCAAAAAAGCGCTCGAACGAGAATTTAATGTTGATAACATGCCTATCCTAAAATCCGTTGAACCAACGCTTATCGCGCAGCAGTATATTTCGCTAATTAAACCGGAAGAAGGACACCAGTGAAGGAACCGATTACAAGCTTGTGCATTTTAAGGCTGTCTGCAATAGGTGATGTTTGCCATGCAGCTGCAATGGTCAACGCAATTCAGCGCCATCGACCTGACATTGAGATAACTTGGATAATTGGCAAAATTGAACATGCGCTGTTAGGTGACATGCCAAATATCAATTTTGTTGTATATGACAAAAAATCTGGAAAAGCTGGGCTAACGAAATTGGAGAAAACGTTAGGTGATAGTCAGTTTGATATGCTTTTCGTCATGCAAGTCGCGCTGCGAGCGAATATTCTTTCACGTTCGATTAAGGCAAAAACCAGGGTGGGTTTCGATTGGGAAAGAAGTAAAGAACTGCATTGGTTATTTACAAACCACAGAATAAAGAAACGCAAGCACGCGCATGTACTGGAAGGCTTTATGGGTTTTGCTGAGACCTTGGGCGTTAATACTGATGAAGCGCCAAAGTGGAATATTCCAGTTTCCGATACTGATAAACGTTGGGTCACAGAGCAACTTTCCACATTACAAAAGCCGTTTGTTGTCGTTAGTCCAGCGGCCTCAAAAGCAGAGAGAAACTGGCTTTCGCAAAGATACGCATCAATCATTGATTACCTTCATAGTAAGGAACTACAGGTCGTCTTAGGTGGCGGGCCGGGACCTCTTGATAAGCAAACAAGTGAAGAAATAACGCAGCACACCGATAACGTTGCGCTAAATTTAGTTGGAAAGACAAGCCTTAAGCAGATGCTTGAGGTCCTATCACGCGCCGAGTTCGTGATAGCGCCAGATACCGGGCCTGCGCATATGGCCACCACGCAAAACACACCTGTCATTGGCTTGTATGCACATAGCAATCCGCTGCGCACTGGGCCCTATTTGTCACTGAAATACTGTGTCTCTGTTTACGAAAAATGTATTGAACAGCAGAAAGGCAAACCATGGCAAGATTTGCCTTGGGGAATAAGGGCTAAAGGTTCAGATTTAATGCAGCATATCGATGAAGACGACGTGAAACATAAGATAGATCGGCTTCTATCTGAATTGATATAGGTCAGCCGTTGTCCCACTCAACGCGACTCTGTAAAAAAGCGATAAGAGCCCTTTTTGGCGCCCCTTTTGCCTTGACTTCCCGTGCTATATTGAGGTGCTCCCGCTTGACGCTGCGAGGCTTTCCTTATTTGGAAGCGTAACCACCGCTTTAACGTCTACCCACGTTTAGGATCGGGGTCGTCAGAAGACTGCTTAATATAAAACTCTATGTAGTGACTATAACCCGGGTCTCCAGCTCCGTTAGATGAAGAAAACGGAGTGGCTCTTAGCGAATAGACGCCCGGTGAAAGCGGCACAGGCGCAAAATCACCACTGGAATCTCCACCCAGTGAAAAAGGCGCGGAATTTTCAATTTGATAACGCTTATTACCATCAAAATCAAACACCATACTACCAATATTCGACTCGACAATGGACTCAGTTCTAATTGCAAGGGATGGAGGAAGTTCGTCAAGCACTAGCGTATCACCGAACATTAATGGCTGAATGTCTGAGTCGGAATCAGCATTTATCAAAACAAAACGGCGTATATGTAGATTTGCCCCTTTGCTTTCAACTGACCCAAGGTCACATTTGCCATCTAGCCGAGGTAAGCCCCTTTGATCATAACTATCGCAAGAAGCAAACCATGAGGTCGACGGTGCTGTCCCTGCATCTACGGCAGGACTGGAAGGCAACACGTCATAACTATACGTATAGGTATCGAATCCGGCAGTCGAAAACCCAAACTCAGGGTCGGTATCAAATATATAGGTTGATGTATTCCTCGTTATAATGCAGCCTGTTTGGTCACCAATAAGATTGTAATGGCTGGTTGTATCAAGAGATCCTACGCAATCATCAGGCGAAAAGCTTCCTTCGTTTTGCGCGACGATACTATTTTGTAATACGGTTACATATCCGACAGATGTTTGTATACCACCACCACGAATGGGTGCGTCCGGCGCGTCATTGTTGTTTCGATTGCCTGTGATGGTCGTATTTTTAATGAGTGCAACTCCTCTCTGCAAAATACCGCCAACGCCGCCGGTGGGTGAACGTGCATAGTTTCTTGATACGGTCGAGTCGATAAGGCTTAGTTCCCCGATGTTTAAGATGCCACCGTATCTATTCGCTTCATTACTATCAATAGTAGATTCTTTGATATGTAATGAGCCTGCATTTCTAATGCCTCCTCCAAACGCGCCCTGTGCCCAATTTTCTGATACTGTAACACGGGTCAAATACGCAGTTGCATTCTCTAAAACTTCTAATCCACCAACGAGATATCCTTTGTTCCTCGTGATTTTCGAATTGTGCATATGTACCTCGCCGTTTGCTATCAACACTCCGGCGTTAGTGCTTGTAGAATTACCTCCGCTCATTGCGACATTATTGATATCAATTACGTGACCCGGAGCATCAATAGTCAAAACACGATCGTATACGGTCTGCTCAATAAATGTGCGATGACTGGTTGCGCCTTGTATACGAAGCCCAGTGGAAATAAAAAGAGCGCCAGTGTTTTCTGGGTCGGAATTCGAATGCGCAATGGTTAGCTCATAGGTGCCTTCTGGAAGTTTGATTACATTAAAGTCATCATATGCATTAGCTTCCATAATGGCTGCACGAAGCGTACAAACGGGTTCTCCATCGCCGTTATTGATGTCACAAACACCATCGCCAGGATTACTGTCTGGCGCATCCAGCGTACTGTTTACTACAAATTCACAGCCACTCATTATCATGATTACGGTTATTAACACGGTTACCAAGATTAAATGTTTCATTCGCAAAAAATCCTTATTCTAATACTTCAAAAGTAATTGGGATCCCGCCGCCAGCTACGCCGGTTCCGTTGACTCCTGTATATGGCGTTGCAATTATTGTGTGCTCTGCAACGGTGAGTGGAAAGGCCGCATAATCTCCGCTAGCATCGCCGCCGATTGAAAAGGGCGCTGAATTTTCAATTTTTACCCCAGAGACGCCATCGAAATCAAAGACTACGCTGGTTGGTGTTCCTGAGGTTATCGCGCGAATTGAAACGCCGCCTGCGGGGAAATCGCTGAGATGAAAGACATCGCCGTGAAGAATTCTCTTGATGTCTGTATTCGAACTAGCGTCAACGAGCATATAGCCAGTGACGTGGGTGCTCGTTGACACTCCATAGAGGGATCCCATATCACATCGGTTGCCAGATTGATTTCTTGGAACACCACGTTGATCACGAGACTCGCACCCATCTGCAGCTGGTGCTGGGAACTGATAGCCAGCATTGAGAGCAGGGCTATCATACTGTAGGGTGTGATCGTAGGTGCCGATGAGATTTTGACCCAAGGAATTTAATTCGGCGCTTTCATCCAGTATAAAAGTGGAGACGTAAGAGGGGATAGTGCAGCCGTCAGCGTCGCCAATCAGGTTGTATTTGCTGTCGCCCGACAAGGTCCCAACACAGTCGTCTGGTCCAATTCCACCGTCGTTGTTGGCAATGATGCTGTTTTTCATAACGGTCGTTTTTCCGCTACCTGTTTGGATGCCGCCCCCACGAAATGATGTGGCATTATTGCCCACCCCCTCATTGAGCGTGACGGTGGCGTTATACAACACGAGAAACCCGTTCTGGGAGATACCGCCAACGCCAGCTCCAGCTGAGTTGGCCTTATTGCCGCTTACTGTTACGTTTCTTAAGTTTAAGTTGCCCGAGTTTCTCACTCCTCCGGCACGGTTAGAGTCGTTGTTCGTTATTGATGAATCATAAATGAACGTCGTCCCCTGATTCCAGAGGCCTCCGCCAAAAGCCCCTTGCGCACTGTTGTTATTGATAGTTAACCGTCGTGCAATGACGAAAGCGTCTTCTTTGATGTATATTCCACCTCCACCCGTGAAACCAAAATTGTCTTCAATAATGACATCTGTCATATTGACCTCACCGTCATCAATGTATACGCCCCCACCAGCTTGACTGGAGCCTCCTTGTATCTTCACGTTATTTATTTCGACATTGCCAGCTGTAATTTTTAAGACGGTATCAGAGACTTTCTGGTCAATAATTGTGTTGTCTTTACCAGAGCCCTGAATTTTCATGTTGTTATTAATTTTAAGGCTTCCTAGATCCAGGTTATAGATGCCGCTGGGAACGGAAATAGTATCCTCTGTGGCAGAATTGCCTGCTTCCATCACAGCTGCTCTAAGCGAGCAGTTACCAGCAGCTGTTTCGCAAATGTAGTCGCCAACGTTGATGTCGGGTGCATCTTCAAAGGTATCTACTTGATATTCACAACCGCAGAGTACTAACGTAGCTGCGAGACTGGGAGCGAGCAGCAGTCTTTTTTTGTTCATAATGGTCGTCCTGTTAACTAGTTGGCATTGAGATAAGCCTCGTCACCGGAAATCATATTGGTAAGTGCTCGCTTTATTGTTTACGCGCATCGAATACCATAAATTGAAGATTCAAACACCGTTTGACGATCGATGTCTATTATCAGGAAGGAAGGAAAATGTATCTGTGAAGTAAGCCCACTAAATTTGTGACATATTCACATTTTTACAGAAAATGAATTCAACATTGCATATGCTAAATAAGCGCGTGCGGGTCCGGGATGCGAACGCAATAGAGTGTTAGGTTAGCTTGCATCCGTGCATTTGCAGATATAGTTTAGAGGGAGGCCTAGCAAAAAAGCGGCAATATCGGCAGCTCAAGGCGATTTAATCTTTCTAAATTCATAAAATCTAGTCGGGATATTTTTTCTTTCTTCACTGAGCGTATAAAAAGCATGCCCATCTTTACTCCACGCAATTGCCTCACCTTGAGGTTCTCTTTGGTATGGAATGCGCACGCTGTCTCGTAACAAAACGTCAGCAATCGATTCGTTACCTGTGCGCCGCCATAGAAAGATTTCATCGTAGGTCTTGAGTAGTATTTCACTTCCATCTCGCGAAACATCACCTGCGACGGCATTTCTGAAGGGCAACTCACCTTTTTCAATGAGGACATTGACGTCATCTTTCGAGTATGGATACGCTAATTCAAATATCTTGGAATGCGTTTCTCGCTTTGAGACAACAACGATGTCTTTCGTTAATGGGTCTACTAGTAGACTCTCTGCGTCTCTTGTTGCAACGGGATAAGCAAACTCGATGGTCTCAAAATCGGTAATCGCAATGTTTGTTTCGCTGTCTATATACATTGGTTCGGGAAAGCGATAAATGAATTTGTCGTTATACTGTGCTTTGTTATCACCTATTTCAGCGACATATATATATGGCACACCATCTTCCAAATTAATCGCAATATCTTCCCAGTCCCGGGCTTTAAGTCCCTTCAAGGTTGCAATCGCTAGCGTTTCTCCAGACGTATTCACAAGAAACAGCCTTGGTTTATCGCCACTATCATTATGAACCCAGAATGCATCTTGATGATATTGGCTTGCGGCTATTCCAGAGGCTTCATCAATATCATCATCGTTCAATACTGGAAATGCGGTTTGAGTATGAAACAATGATGTATCCATTGGAACAGATGGCGTTTCTACGCTGATAAACTCTTCAAGATGACGACAGCTTAGAACCGAGAAACATAATACAAAGAAAAAGAGATATTTTGTCATTGAGAGGTTCGTTATTTTACATTTTCGATTTTTATTAATTGTCGCGGTTTAGGTTAGCATCTGCATTGGTCATTTTATATTTTTTTGTGCATAAAACAGATATTCAGCGATTGACAGGATCCGCAGTTTGTTCTTCCGTACTACCAATCGATATCATCCTATAGCACTGAAAATAATCCAGTTTGTATGTTTATGCATATTGACTTCTATTGAGTTAATAACATAGATATATGAAACAACCAAAAGAACTGTCTGAAAGTGATTTGTCTCGGGTTATCGAAATGGCATGGGAAGATAGGACGCCGTTTGAGGCAATTGAAGACCTTTACGGTTTAAGCGAGCCAGAAGTCATTGAGCTCATGCGTGCTAGCATCAATAGAAAAACATTTAATAACTGGCGCCAGCGTGTTTCGGGTCGCAAAACAAAGCATAAGGAGCTTCGCGACCCCAGTGTCGACCGTGGTTATTGTAAAACCCAGTACAAACATACACGTAAGCGCTAGGCCTCACCGCGTTCTAGTACTTTTTGATTGATGCTTGTGGCTGCGTTGTCAGACGATACGCCGCCTTCGCCGGACAAAATTCGTATTTTGGCAAAATGGCAGAGCGCCTTTAACATTAGCCCGTAAAGCAAGGTTAAAATACACACCGAAAATGCGGGTAAAATAACATCGGCGAAGGTGTCTTTTGTTGTATTGCCCGAAATAGCAACTAAGCCTGCAACCACACCAAACCATGCCATTATCATCGCTGTTTGCCCAATGATTTCAAACATTTTGGCATAGCGTTGTCTTTGTTGAAGCGTTTTTAATGCGTTGTTGTTTATTAACAAGCTAAAGTGAGACAGAAAAGTGCCTTTTTCAGCATAAACGGCACCTGCTAAAATAGATGGAATGAGCACAATGATGACACTGGGGATATTAACATACATACCATAGTCTCCGCCTAGAACAAGCGCCATCAACATAATCGCTATGACGCCGCACATACTCATAAAAAACATAATCGAACCTCTCTGTGTTGTTAACCCGAAATTCCATAGAATGGAAATGATTTGTTTGTATAACCAAAACAATGCTTTTTGTTTGCTTTGTGCACGTTTGTTGTAAAAACCCTCTTCACAATCACCTATTAGTGGTTCTTGAAGGGATTCAGGAAGACTCCAGCGTAAGATAGCATTCGCAGAAGATGGGAGGTTGCTCCGCGAGGTCGATAGTGCTTCTTTATTAGGCTCTACCGTCATAGGATGTCTCCACAAGTTAACCCACGATTTGCACTTAAGTCAGGGTAATTTACATCTGCACTTAACGCTTCAAGTGCAGCTAGGCTGTTTTTTACCGCCAATTGACCTTCAGCGGTTACAATAAAATACTTTTTTGCCTTACCGCCTCGTTGTGCGGAGGCCTCTCCCATTTCAGAGGTAACAAGTCCTTTTCCCTGCATGCGCGATAGTGTTGTGTAAAGTGCGCCCAAACTCACTTCTCGTTTGCAACAGCTGAGTAACGTATTGCTAATCTCAATGCCATAGGAGCGATTGTTGACATGCAGGATTGCAAGCAAAATTAATTGCTCAAACTCACCTATAATCTTCTGTTCTCTGGACATTTGCTCATCATCTCTCTACTCATTACTACTACATTGTATAAGTAACTAACGTAAAAAAAGTATGAATTAATATACTAAGGTATGTTTTACGCAGCCTTGAGAGTTACAGATAACCCCGTGCAATTTTAGACAGCATCCGCCATAATCGTGTGCTAAAAAATACGCTCTGTTCGCGTCAACTGTTTTTATCGATTGAATGAGCGATGCATGATTAAACAACAGCTAACGCGAACGGAGCCAAAAACAATGATTTGACGGTTATGACAATACAGGATTTCGTGAGCGGCTTTTTAGGCGCAAGTCCAATCGAAATGATTGCCTCAGTGTGTGGATTTATTTGTGTTTTTCTCATCATAAAACGCAATATCTGGTGTTGGTTCTTTGGGTTAATACAAGTCTCTCTTTTCACTTATGTATTTTTTGAAAGCAAGCTCTATTCAAATGCGGGCTTGCATGTAATTTATATATTTTTGCAGTTCTACGGATGGTGGAATTGGCGTTCCCATAAAGACAATTCAGACGATATCGTTGTCGAGCACTCCACTACAACTTTCATGCTAACTATCGTTGCTTGCGCGTTGTTATCCACACTGTTAGTAGGTTTTATTATGAACACCTACACAGATGCAAATATGGCTTACTTAGATGCATTTATCGCCTGCACTAGCCTGATTGCTCAAGTGCTCTTAACGCGCCGATATTGGTTTAACTGGGTGCTGTGGATATGTGTGAATGTGGTTTCAATTTACGTTTATTTTCAACAAGGGCTATATCCAACAGTACTGTTGTACGGCTGTTTCCTTGTTATGTGCTTGTTTGGCATCGCTGAGTGGCTAAAAAAATACAATGGTCAAAGCGGTATGGTTTCAGATGCATAGTGTAAAAGGGTTTTGCCTTGTCAGACAATAAAGATCAAGTTATACGAATTGTGTTCATGGGTGCCCCGTCAACAGGCAAGACCACCATCGCGCAAAAAGTAGCGACACATTTTAATACTGAATTTGTGGAAGAATACGGCCGCGAATACTGGCTCAAACATCAGGTAAACAGGCTGTTGACGCAAAAGCAACTGTTGCATATTGCCAAAGAGCAGATTCGGCTAGAAGAGATAGCTGCAGTCAAAGCGAATAGGTATTTAATTGTCGATACAAACGCATTGACTACTTGGCACTTTGCCATTGATTATTATGGCGAAGCGCTTCCGGAATTAGATAAATTAGCAGACGAAAGTAAAAACCGTTTTGATTACGTCTTTTTATGCAAAGACGACATCACGTTCGAAGATACTTGGGAGCGAAGTGGTCAGGTCAAGAGAAAGGCCTTTCAAGATTTTATCACGCATCAATTAGAAGCTAGAAACACTACCTATCACACACTCTCTGGCAGTGTCGAAACTCGATTTAAACAAGTGCTCACTTGCCTTGGAGTATCCACTGATTAGCGCCAAATTGACTGCCATATTCTCAAGTAAAACACGCCCCCAATAAAAAACCCCTAACTGGTTAGCCAATTAGGGGTTGCTCATTAGTCTGCTTATTTTAGAAAGTGTAAGTTACACTTGCTCCAAACGTCCTTGGCGGATTTGGATAAGCGTTAAAGCTGCCATTTTGAATCGGTGGTGGGAAACCAGACAAGAAATATTCGTCATTGGTTATATTTCGCACCCAAATTTGAGCAGCAAAGCCATTGTCAAAATCTAACCCTGCACTAGCATTCCACGTTTTTACTTCTCTTCTGATTGAGTCAGGAATGTTAGAGACTAGCGGAATATCGTTTTCATATAGATAATCTGTTCTCACGTAGCCAAACCAGCCATTGTCCAAGTCGAAGTTGTACGTGGCACCGAGCGTAAAGCTTCTATCGTGAATACCGAATGGCTTTTCACCAGTAAGGTCAATAACTGTCCCGCCGATGCCTGAAGCACCTACGAATGAATCATATATAGGGTCCAAGATGATACCGGAGAAAGTAATATCCAAATGCGACGTTGGCCGCCAAATAGAGTCAAACTCGATCCCTTTGGTTGACTGCTGACCTGCGTTCGCAAGCACGAACCCCGTACCAACAAATGTCGATGATTGGAACCCTTCAATGGTTTGATCAAAGAACGTGATGTTGAATGCGCCTGAACCAAACCTCGATTTCAAACCGATTTCAAATACTTCAGATTCTTCCGGTCCCGCAAATCTTGTACCGAACGACTGATTAGCTTGCAGTAAGTCTGCTGCAGCGAGCGTTCCTTGGTCACCAGGGAACGGACGTGTATCCCGTGATAAGTTCCACGATGATGCTTTAAAGCCGGTTGCAGCGGTGGCGAAGATATTTACGTTATCATTAACTTCGTAAGCTATACGAAGGCTCCAAGTTGTTTTGCTGTCATCCGTTTTACCATCTTCGACTGAGTTCGGAAACACTAGCTGAGGAGGTAAAAATTGTGCACCTTGTCCTGCGGCTATTGCTGGGGGTGCTCCAAGTGGAACGAGCGGCGCTAGCTGCGGTGGAAGAAGCTCTGGGGTCGTCGTGCCTATCTGGAATATTTGCGGTAGTGTAAGCCCGGCTATTGTAGGATCGTTCACTAAATCTATAGCAGAAAATGCTTCAGTATTGACCGACGTAATGGTGACATCCTTGGTATCGTTGGTGTAACTTAAACCGAGTGTCGCCGTTAACCTGTCACTGAAGGAGTAATCGAGCGAAGTAAAGAATGAGTAAGCATCGTTATCTTGTGTAAACTGCGTATCGATAAACTGTCCAGCTTGGAAGAAGGTGCCTGGTGCTTGACCGAATGCGAGTTCGTAGCCTCCAAGCAAGTCTGCAAGTCCAAGCACGTTAAAATATGCTCTCGTTGATTCGCCATAAGATAAAAGGGTGCCGGTATCAACTTCCTCTTGGAAAATAAACGCGCCTACCATCCATTGGAAGTCGCCATCGCCGGTAGAGGTCAATCTTAGCTCTTGCGTAAAGGTACTAATGTCGGTATCGCGTTCTTCCTGTAATATATCCAATGAGGTAAAATCTACATCTCCGAAGTACCCTGATTGATTGTCACGATATGCCGTTATAGACGTTAAATCAAAACTATCATATTCAACGTCAATCTCTACAGAGATGCCACCGTCTTCGACAGTGTTTTTAGGATCTACATTCAGCGCAGATTGGTAAGAAAACGGGTCAGCATCGTCTAGTACAACACCCCCTAATGCCCGCACGGCTGCGGTGGTTGGGCCGTTGATGAAATCAGCAACTGTACAGCACTGCTCGTCGATTTCAGAGTAGTCAGCAATGACTCGAATTGTTGTTGCATCTGAAGGAGTAAAGAGCAACTGTCCCCGCAGATTAAATCTGTCGCGGTCGTTTAATTCACCGAGACCAACAACGCTATCTGTATAGCCGTCTCTCACGTTGACGCCACCGGAGATGCTAAACGCGGCGTTTTCTGAAATCCCGTTGGTGTAATATCCTTTGAGTAATCTCAAGTTGTAGTTGCCGACACCGACTTCGACTTTACCTTCTGGATCAAATGAAGGTGCTGCAGTTCTCACGTTAATAACACCTGCAGAGGCATTTTTACCAAATAGTGTACTTTGAGGACCGCTGAGTACTTCGATTTGTTCTAATCTCGGTAAGTCACCAATTTGTGCAGCGGCTCTGGAGCGGTATACACCATCGATAAAAACACCTACTGAAGGTTCAATCCCGATATTATTAGTACCGTTACCAAAACCGCGAATCGCAAAGTTAGTGTTTGCAGAGGTTTCAAGCGGGGTTACTCGTAATGTTGGAACGACAGCTTGTAAGTCTTGAATGTCGAGTATTTTTGTTTGTTCGACTGTTTCAGCACTGGTCACGGTTATCGCGATAGGCGTTTCTTGTAACCCCGTTTCTCTTTTTGAAGCGGTTACCATGATGACTTCAGGTGCATCCTCGGCATCTGCGTTATTCGTGTCCGAGTCCTGAGCCAAAGCTGTTTGCGCGGTAAGCCCTAAGGATAACGCCAAAACACTAGCAATTGGCGTGTGTGTAAATTTTCTCATTATTGTCTACCCTAAATAGTTGGTGTTCACCCATGTAAAACACTATTTATTGTGTGAATCGCAGTTGCCCGCGAAATTTGCCACTAACGCCGTGCAATAAAAAACTATCCTTAGTCTTGCGCACGTCAAATTTAGCAGCGCTGAACGATATCAAAAAACATATCGTAAAGTAAGCGATATGTAATTTATTTGTTAAATATAGGCCACTTAAATAAAAATAGGTAATGTAGAATATTTGTTCTTGAAAGATTCTTGTATAAATCTCATCTTACCAGTGATTCTAATTTAGACTAAAGCCTAATAATTTAAAGGTGATTTAATTTAGGATACAAAAAACCCGGCCAAATGGCCGGGTAAAAAGGAGCTTATAAAAGCACCTAACGACAGAATTTAACAAAAAAGCAATCTATGAGAGGATTGCTTTCATATCGGTCATGTAACCTCTGAGGATAGATCCAACGGTTTCAACACCGTGGGAACGAATTGCGCTATTAACGTTAACTAGTGTCATATTGTCTGCACTATTCGAGCTATTCGACATTCCCTTTCCTAGGAATTCTGAAGATAACGTTGGTAATACTTTTTCATTTAAGAGTGGTATCGCAGCATTGGCGAACAGATAATTACCATATTCAGCTGTATCCGAGATGACAACGTTCATTTCATATAAGCGCTTACGCGATATGGTATTTGAAATTAGCGGCGTCTCGTGAAGTGACTCGTAATAGGCTGATTCAGGTAGAATTCCAGCTTCTACCATAACGTCATATGCTAGTTCGACGCCTGCTTTTATGCACCCTACGAGGTAAATGCCGTTATCGAAAAACTCTTGGTCATCAATCTTTCCGTCATAAACAGGCGCAGTTTCAAACCCTGTTTTTCCAGTTTCTTCACGCCAAGTAAGTAGGTTAATATCATCATTAGCCCAGTCTTCCATCATAGTACTGGAAAAGACACCGCTTAGAATATCATCTTGGTGTTTCTCAAAAAGAGGTCGGAATAATACCTTTAACTCTTCTGAAAGTTCGTGAGCTGCAATCTTTGCAGGATTAGACAGCCTATCCATCATGAGTGTTACGCCGCCTATTTTTAGTGCTTCCGTTATGGCTTCAAGTCCATATTGAATCAACGCAGCAGCATAGTCTGGCGCGATACCATCTGCGACCATTTTGTCATAGCCAGTGACAGCTGCAGCTTGCTGCATGCCACACAGAATTGTTTGCTCACCCATTAGATCTGATTTGACTTCGGCGACAAAAGAGCTTTCCAAGACACCTGCTCTGTCACCGCCCGTCGCGCTTGCAAGCGCTTTGGCTATTTGCCAGCCTTTATTCTCAGGGTCATTTTCTGGATGTACAGCTATAAGTGTGGGTACACCAAAACCGCGCTTGTATTCTTCACGGACTTCAGTTCCCGGACACTTAGGCGCGCACATAACGACTGTGATATCTTCTCTTATTTGCTGACCTTCTTCTACGATATTAAAACCATGAGAATAACCGAGAGCAGCTCCCTCTTTCATAAGCGGCATTACTGCTTCAACGACGCTTGCGTGTTGCTTATCTGGCGTTAAGTTGTAAACAAAATCTGCAGAAGGTATTAGTTGCTCATAGGTGCCAACTGTAAAGCCATTGTCCGACGCTCGTTGAAAGGAAGCTCTTTTTTCATCGATGGCCGCTTGGCGTAACGCATAGCTCACGTCCAGACCAGAATCACGCATGTTCAACCCTTGGTTTAGACCCTGAGCACCGCACCCTACAATTACGATTTTTTTACCTTTTAAGGCATTGCATCCATCGTCAAACTCGGCGCGTTCCATGAACCGACATTGACCAAGTTGTTCGCGTTGTTTACGAAAAGGTAGACTGTTGAAATAATTTGCCATGAGTAGCGTCGCCATAGTTGAGTGTGCTAAGTAATGGACGGCATGGTAGGATAAAATCAATGTTGTTTAAATTGAATTAATTGAAATATAATATTTCATATTATGAAACCATAAGTTGAACTATGGATATTCGATCGCTTAGACTTTTTCAACACCTTGCCAATTCGCTGCATTTCTCCAACACAGCAGATGCCATGTTTGTGTCACCGCCAACACTGTCACGGATAATTACAAGATTGGAAGAAGAGACCAAGAGCCAGCTTTTCGTCAGAAACAATAGGAGTGTCAAACTCACTAACGCAGGTAGACTGCTTTTATCATTTGCCGATAGTGTGCTCTATGAATACGCGGAGTTAAAACAACAGCTTGATAACGTTTCAGATAAAATCAGTGGAGAGCTCAATGTCTACTGTTCAGTTACCGCTAGTCAGAGCTATCTTCCTGAAATTTTAGATAAGCTGAGAGAACAGTATCCACTTGTCGATATTCAGCTCGAAACGGGTGATCATAGCTTAGCTTTTGAGCGCGTGCAGGATCGTCAGGCCGATCTTGCACTTGCTATTTATAATGCAGAATTCCCTCAGCATGTTCATTTTCAGCAAATTGATGTTGTTCCGCTCACGTTACTCGTTCCCAAAAATCTCAATATTGAGAGTGTAGAAGGTGTAGATTGGCAGCAAACTAAAGTTATTTTGCCGGCGAGAGATCCCGCTAAAAGGATCGTTAATCAATGGTTTGTAAAGCACGATATCCGGCCCAATGTGTATGCAAAAGTGTCTGGCAATGAGGCTATTGTGACAATGGTTTCACTTGGATTTGGCGTGGGTTTTGTGCCCAACATAGTGCTACAAAATTCAGTCGTTAAATTGAAGGTTAAATCACTTGCTGTAAGCGATGTTGAGGCCTATCGTCTTGGGATTTGCTACTTGAAAGAAAGAGCGAACGAGCCTCTATTAAGAAGCATTAGTCAGTTATTCGTGCAATCTTCAAGTGAACGTTTGAGTTAATTAGAGCCTGTTCATCTTTGTTCTTGATGAGATTTTAGATTGAAGATAATAATCACCACTCCAAATAAAAGTATCAGCATGGGATACCAACAATATACGGTGATAGCAAGAGGCGACACGCCAGCGATTGCCGCAGCACTTAATAATTGACCGCCATATGGGACTAGTCCTTGGAAGCCGCACGAAAATACATCTAGCAAGCTGGCTGTTCTCTTAGGAGCTACGCCGTATTCACGCCTAAGTTCTTTTGCAATTGGTCCTGCCGTTACTATCGCAATGGTATTGTTTGCAGTTGAAAGCGTTAGAACGCTTACTAAGCCAACGATACTAAATTCTGCGCCTTTATTTGTCTCGACTTTCTTCGTGAGACTTTCCGTAAGCCATTTCAAGCCGCCATATCGCTGCATCAATGCGACAATACCGCCAATAATAACGGCGATGATGGCGAGTTCTTGCATCCACCCCATTCCCTTTTGAATGCTCTGCAACATTGTTAAGATAGTGAAGTCGCCATGCATTACACCAAGGCTTGCAGCCGTTGCGATGCCAAGCACTAAAACGGTAATCACATTCAACCCCGATAATGCTGAAACAATAATTACTATGTATGGAAGAACTTTTGATAGTTCATATGTGGCTGTTTCTATATCACCAGCACCATTTACATCAATCATTGATAAAATGGCTAATGTGATTAAAGACGCCGGCACAGCAATGATTAAATTGGCCTTAAATTTGTCCTTTAGCTCAACGCCTTGGCTGCGAGTTGCGGCAATAGTCGTATCGGAAACAAACGACAGATTATCGCCAAACATCGCGCCACCTACAACAATACCTAAAGCAAGAGGAATTGGAACACCCAAACTTTCTGCCAAACCAATACCTATAGGTGATAGAGCAGTTACGGTTCCCATTGATGTGCCCATCGCAAAGGCAATGAAGCAGCATATTAGGAAGAGACCAGGGAGAATAAAGTGAATCGGAACAAACTGAAGCGCTAGATTCACCGTGCTATCTCTAGCGCCGATATCAATCGTCAGCGCGTAAAACGCGCCAGCAAGAAGGAAGATAAAAACAAGCAATATTATGTTTTTATTTCCACCACCTTTACAGAACAATGAAATTTTATCATTGATGGAAAGCGTTTCATTTTTGGGATTGAGTAAAAGTGCAAAACCGGCTGATATAAAAAAAGCAACAACGATAGGCATAGCCGTGATATCGCCTACAGCCAGCCCGGTTATGACGACAAGACAAACGAATAAAAAAATGGGCAATAAGCCCCAAAGATTTGCTTTTACTTGGTGCATTTCAACACGCTTGGCGGTGATGTATGAGCGTTAAAAATCGAGAATAGTTATATAGTTCAAAAATGCAACCGCGTCAGACGCGGTTGCAATAAAAGATATAAAATGTAGAGCGTGTTGAATTGTCGATTGGGCGATACTGGCTACTTCGCCTAAAAACCATGAAATGCACTGAGAGCACGATCAATGTTTTTTGAAGTATCGACGATATCGCTTAGGGATTGGTTTGCTTCATCTGCAAGTGATTCGCTTGCTGACACCATTTTATTGACCAATCCTACCTGCTCAACAGATGTATCTGTCTCTTTGTGAAGACGCCCAATCAATTCTTCGATATTCTTTGTTGCGTCTACAGTTTTCTGTGCTAAAACTCTGACTTCGTCAGCAACAACGGCAAACCCTCTTCCTTGCTCGCCGGCGCGCGCCGCTTCAATCGATGCATTTAGGGCCAATAAGTTTGTTTGCTCAGCAATGTTATTAATAACACTAATAATATCAGTTATATCATTGTTGACGGCTTTAAGCCTTTCTATCGATTCATTCATATCACCGACATGTCGCACAATATCCTTTGTATTGTTTGATGTTTGACTTATCTTGCTCGCGCCCACTTGAGCTTTAGAAATATTTTCTTGAGTTGAGTTTGCGACCTCTCTCAAAGATGATGCAATGGAGGACGTTGACTTATGCAGAGTACCCATCATATTTTTGATGAGCTCATCGCTTGTTGAATTAATTTGATTTTCAAGATCGCATCGCAGATTGCCGTTAGCGATTTCTAACAGTTGATTGAGTATTTTGTCTGCGCCAAGTTCCATTTCACGCCTGCTGTCCTCGACAGATTCCGTCAGAGATGCCTGTTCCTCCAGTCTTTTTTGGTTCGCCTGTTCGGTTTCCACTTTTTGATTATAAACGGCCTCTGACATATTGTTGAATGCGATGATTAGATCCGAGATTTCGTCCTTATTGTTCGGAACAGCGACAGTGAACGCCTCGCCATTCGCAAACTTCTCGGTACCCTGCTTAAGTCTTCTTAGTGGTGAAATTACCGCGTTCTTTATGAATGACATAATCACTCGATACATCATCAATGAAATACAAACAAAGGCAATACTGGCGATTGCCATACCTATTTCGAGTTTCTTGGCGTTTCGTTCATTTTCTGAGAACAGGTCGATACTGTTTGCTTTTATCTTCTTGACCTTCTCTAATGCGGCATTAGCAGTCCGGTGACAATCTGTACTGATGCTCAATGCTGCTGCGTCATACTGCCCACTGGAGATCAAGTTAAAAATGTTGACGGCGACATCACTGAATGCATTGTAGCTTGCGTTGAATTTTGTGATATACGTTTCTCTGTTTTCCTCACTTATGCCACGTTCATCAAGAAATGCTAGATAGTCCAGCCTTGCGTCTTCCATTTTTTGCACATATCTCTGAAAGTCTTCTTTGCTGTTATTGGCCTCAACCGTCTTCCCAGTCTTTGAAAAGATGTAGTAATCCCGTAAGTGAATGCGAGCTAACAACATGCGATCTTCAAAGGACGCAATTTTTGACAAAACAGACTGCGAGAATGTTGCCGCTTTGTTCTGTTTGTGCGATGCCCAGTAGTTGAGTATGCCCAATACAATGATGAGAGTGATTAAGAGTGCAATAATTGAAAAGATGCTTATCTTTAACTTTTCCCCAACGTTCTTATTTAAAAACCACTCGCGCATATTTATCTACCTGTACATAAATTGACATAAACATATCTGATGTTATCGAAACAATTACGATTACCTTTAAGCAAATATTGTTTAAATTTAGCTTGTTATGCAGTCATTGCGTCAGCACCAGCTACGCCGCCTCAATAACCTTGTTCTTTCCATCTCCTTTGGCACCATATAATGCCTTATCCGCTGCTTCGAAAAGCTCTTCGAAGTCATACCCAGCGATTTCGTTATCAACAACACCAAAGCTACCGGTTAGCACATATAGCTGTCCTTTAGCTCTATTTGTTTTTTCGAGTTTACCCCGACAGGTTTCTGCGATGTCTTTTGCTCGATTGATATCGCATCCACTTAATAAAATACCGAACTCTTCTCCGCCTAAACGGCCAAACAGGTCATCTACTCTGCATTCCTCCTTGATCACTTTTGTCGCCATTTTAATAGCTTCGTCTCCTTCAAGATGGCCAAAGTTGTCGTTGATGGCTTTAAAATCGTCTAAATCAATAAGAATCAGGCTGGCATTTCTTCTGTTAGATTTGCAATATTCGAGCACTTGCCTTGCTTGTTGCACGAAATGTCGTCGATTTGAAATACCCGTTAACTCGTCAGTCTGTGAAGTCTTCTGCAGGACTTTGTAATAAACTTGCCGCTTGTAGATCCAAATGACAAGTAAGAAGAAAAGAAAAACGAACAGTCCAATGATGACTAGGCGATGACTTGCTGTTTGTTCGCCTAAATCCGCCTGTGCTCTTAAAAGTGAGTTTTCAGCATCTAACAGTGCTATGCGGTTTGCTTTTTCGATGCTGTCTTGTTTAGCTTTTTGAATTGACAGTTCTTTAGAGTTCGCTTGTGTGAGGTTTTTGGAGCTTGCCTGTGCAAATTTTTGGTAGTAGCTTAACGCCAATTTATAGTCGTCTTGGGACTCTGCAATCTTATACAGTACCTCAAACGATGCGACATCTGCATCTGAAACTAAATTGTTTCCATCGACATTTGAAACGACAGTGTTTGCATGAAAAAATGCTTTTTCATATTGTTGTTTTTCAAAGTATATTTTGCCTAAAAGTGTATGTGTGTCGTCAAGTAATGGCTCATAATTCGAGTTCTCGATAGCGAGCTGATATTCGAGCAAAAGGTTTAATGCGTCATCATACCTGCCAAGTTCAAAGTAATATGTGGCCTGTTGGCTGTGAATATATAAAACGGGAAGAACTTCATTGGCTTCCTGACAATTTTCTACAGCCGTTGCGAAATCACCATCAGAAAGGTTACCGATTTTTAATTCTATTAACGACGCTAGGTACTGCATATCTACGATGCAATTAAAACGACTCCCATAGTTCTTTTCTGGAATGCGTTCAATGTACGTTTTAACCTTCTCTATCTCTCCCAAAAGACTGTAAAAGTTAACAAGCGCCATATGTGCTTGTTCCTCAGATTCAATGTTGTTGATAACGTGCACGTGCTCGGTCAAATAATCGATAACCCTAAGCCCTGCTGACCAGTTTTGCGTGGCTGCGTAAAGCGAACCCAGTGACGAATAAGCGTCGAATCGACCCTTTGCGGTGATTGCATTATCCGTTAGCGCTTCAAAAGCATAGATAGATTCATTGATTTTCCCATTCATGAACAATAAATAGGCAACTAGGTAGTCGTATACATCCTTTTCTGCGTCTGACAGTGATGCTCGCCGGACTTGTGAGTGAAAGTTAGATGATTCTTTGAAGTCTGAACTCCTCAATGCATAAGCTTGAGCTAGCATGTCGCTATCATAATTGTTGATAACGTTAACTGAGTCAGGTTCACCATCCGGATTCGCGGTAGCGTTCGTCAGGCATGCCAAACAGAGGCAGCATGCAAGAATAATGTATTTTACGAATCGCATTGGTTTGGGTTAGCAAGTACACTTCAGTCAGTTATGCAAAGGGTATCGGCATTTACGACGAAAAATATAGGGGCTTTGAAATCAAAATTATAATTGTGTTTATGTCCTTACAATGCCAAATCTAATCGCTTTGCTATCCTCAGCGAAATGTCAACTTCTGCCAATTCAGGACAGTTACCCATTATCTTTCGCAGCTCTCTCAAACCACTGTATAACTTGAGCTACATAGTCATCACCATACTTGGCGATAAACTCCCTTGTAGATGCGTCTTTTGGATTTTGCAGAGCCGCAATTCGCTTTTCAGCATATACTTTGTTCAATTTAATATTGCAACGAGTGGTTATCGCATTGCGCCACTCTTGATAGTCTTGAAAATAAAAACCGGTAATTTCTTTCACAATATCTGTCTCAGGTTAGGTCATAGAAGTTCATACAGCACATAGTCATTTAAAGCCATCGTCCTTTTCTTGACCGTGTAAAAACTACGATCTGTATAAATGTTCCTTCATTTCTTTAAATATTTTGACGTCTGCACAAAATTCAGCTGTCGGCCTCACCAAAAGTCTGGGTATACCGATGGGCTCGCCAGTTTCTAAACAATATCCATAAGTTCCCATTCTAATGCGCTCTAGTGACTGTTGAATTTTCGGCAGTAGTTTTTGTTCTCTATCAACAATGCGCATTGAAATTGCGCATTGCTCCTCCCATGTCGCTCTGTCGCTCAAATCACTTAAATCTGGCGCGATCGACATCGCCTCTTTAGCCTTTCTGATGCGTTCGCGAGTGGTGTCATGTAATTCGATTAATCTATTTTTAAAAAAAGCGAGTTGTCCATCGTCCATGTACTCAGATTCCGGCGCATCAACTAGCGCTTGTTCTTCGGCAGTCAGTTGCGATTTTTTTGTCGATTTCATCTTTTTAACCATCATGTCAACGGTAAATTGGCACAAATGTAGTGTTATATTATAACGTTTTCAAGTGTTTCTTGGTGAAATTAAATTGGCATGACGGTTAGTCATTACGCAACTCAATGAAAGTACAGTGTTTTATAATTAGCGACAAACAGGTTTTGATTTTTTTTCATTCGGTATTGGAATATGTTGTCGATATTCTCAGTATTGCATATAGTCTTTTTGCGACGCGTAATAATTATGGTGTTCTCTAAATCAACAACGCGGCCCTATTTGAGTGAGGAATTGATATATGAAATCGTCTAAGCGTTTTTCTGGAAAAGAAATAAATCGACGTGATTTTCTCTGGTTAATCGGTTGTGCAGGTACTACCGCAATGACTATGCCATTGACAGGATGTCTAAGCACTGACCCTGTCACAGGGGAGCGCGGGTTTGTATTAATGTCGGAGCAGCAGGAAATTGCTATTGATAAACAACAGTCGCCTCATCAATTCTCCTCAGACTACGGAATCAATCAGAATTCAGCGTTGAATCAATACGTGTCGATGGTTGGCCAACAGATCGCCGAAATCTCCCATCGACCGCAAATGCCCTATAGCTTTCAGGTAGTGAACGCAACCTATGTCAACGCCTATGCGTTCCCCGGTGGTAGTATCGCCGCGACACGAGGCATTTTATTAGAGATGGAAAACGAAGCTGAGTTGGCTGCACTCATTGGGCATGAGGTCGGTCACGTTACGGCCAGACACACCGCTGAAAGAGCAACACGCAGCCAACTGGTTGGTGCGTTGGCAAGTGCCGCCACAGTTATCACTGCGCAATCGGGCTACGGTCAATATTCGAATATCGTGAATTCCTTAGGTGGCATGGGTGCAGGAGCACTACTTTCAAGTTATAGCCGCGACAATGAAAGAGAAGCTGATCAACTGGGGGTTGAATACATGGTTCGTTCAGGACAAAACCCGCAGGGAATGATTGGGTTAATGGAAATGCTGAATGGCACTAAGCAGCGAGAGCCTAATATTATTGAGCAAATGTTTTCATCGCATCCAATGAGTTCGGAGCGATATCAAACAGCAGTGGATCAGGTCAATGGTCAGTATGGTTCAAACAAAACGAGACCCTTAAATCGGGAGCGATATATGGATAATACTGAGCAACTACGCAAGATAAAATCAAGCATCAAAGAACTACAAACCGCTGAAAACGAAATGCGCCAAAGCAATTTTTCTGCTGCAGAATCACTTTTTGATAGTGCTTTAAAACGAGCGCCGGATGACTATTGTGGCCTCGTTATGAGCGCTAAATGCCAGCTATCTCAAAACAAATTTGCGCCTGCTAATCGACTGCTCGAAAAAGCTAAATCGAGTTATCCTGAGGAAGCTCAAGCGGTTCATTTGAGTGGTGTTACCAAGTTACAGATAGGTCAAAATGAGAGCGCCTACAATGAATTTCGCCAATATGAACAAAAGATGCCCGGTAACCCAAATTCAATATTCTTTCAGGGCCTGTCCCTAGAAAGAATGCAAGAAAAAGACAGATCTGCAAATGAATACAAGCGTTTCTTACAGAAGGTAAACCAGGGCGAGCAAGCAAAGTATGCCTACACTAAGCTTACAGAATGGGGTTACGTCAAACCACAGGGCGCTCAGGGGTAAAATCACTCAGATAAATTGTTGAGCGAGTTTGCGTTGAATATTAATACGTTAATTTAAAAAGCTTTCCCAGTAGGGTTTCTGGCCGAAATGCATTGCTAGATGGTCTATCAGTTTTCTTACCCTTGTCGATACAAACTGAGTACCAGGATAGATGGCATAGATATCCATCCCGTACCAGCTAAAATCGGTCAATATGGGTACAAGCAGCTTTTTCGTTATCGCGTTATTGACAATAAAACTAGGCTCACAAATTATCCCTAGTCCAGCGATGGCGCATTCTCGTAATGCATCTCCATTTGAAATTTGCATTGTAGAATTTACCCGCACATTCCCTCTACTGCCGTTACTGCAACGAAATTCCCAAACTTCAGGTGCATGCAAATTTCCATAACAAAGCGCCGGAAAATTTGCTAAATCAGTAGGTTTGGAGGGCAAACCATACTTCGCAATTAAATCAGGAGAGGCGCATACAACATGTTGAAAATGCGTGAGTTTTCTCGCTTTGTAAGTTGAATCTTGCAATGAGCCAATCCTTATTGCCATATCAAGACCTGACTCAACCAAATCAAGCCTTTTGTCGTTCATATCCAGTTCAAATTCTATGTCTGGATGCGCTAACTTAAAGTTGGCAATCGCGGGCACCACGTGCGCTACCCCAAAGCTAACAGGGCAGGCAATCTTTATTTTCCCGCTCAACGACTTGGCTTGCTTCGTTACGTCTTCTTTTGCAGATTCTAATGCATCAAGGATTTGGCGAGAATGTTTGTAAAAACGTTCGCCTTGTTCAGTTAGATGCATAGTTCTCGTAGTGCGTTGTATGAGCTGAGAATTCAACTGCTTTTCAAGCTCTTTAAGTCTTCGACTGACCGCGGATACTGCCACATCCATGCTTTGTGCTGCTTTGCTTGCGCTGCCTGCCTCGACGACAGCAACAAAGCAACGCAATTGCTCGAATTCATTCATTTTTCTTATAATCGCAAAAGTAGTTTATAAATTTTAGCCTTTTTTTCTCGCAAATCAAAAAATAAACTCTAGGTGTTCACTTGATAAAATAACGACGAGGAAATCAAAATGAAAACATTAACGAACAAAAAAGCTTTAGTATTAGGTGGTAGTCGAGGAATAGGTGCTGCGACCGTTACTCGATTAGCAAATGAGGGAGCAGAAGTAACATTTACTTATGGGGGTTCTGAAAATGCAGCGCAAGCACTGGCAAAGACAACGGGTGCAGGCGCTGTACAACTCGACAGCGTTGACAGAGATGCATTAACCGCGTTTATCGCTGACCAAGATAGTCTTGATATTCTGGTGATAAACGCAGGAACCTTTATTTTCGGCAGTCCTTTCGACTTAAATCCAGACGACGTAGATTACATGATAGATCTCAATGTACGCGCGCCTTATCACGCAGCCGTCGAAGCGGCAAAAAAGATGAATCAAGGGGGCCGCATTGTGGTTATCGGTTCAGTTAATGGCGATCGAATGCCAATGCAAGGAGCGGCAGCATACGCACTAACCAAATCGGCAATTCAGGGCATGGTTAAGGGGCTTGCGAGAGATTTTGGCGAGCGCGGTATTACAGTTAACAACATTCAACCGGGTCCAGTGAATACTGATATGAATCCGGAAGATGGTCCATTTAAGGACGTTATGCATAGTTTTCTTGCAATCAAACGACACGCTCGAACAGATGAAATAGCTGGTTTGGTTGCGTATCTAACAGGTCCAGAGGCGAGCTATATTACGGGTGCGCAACACACTATTGATGGTGGTTTCGGGGCTTAGGGCCCAGCCAGCATCTGCTGTGAAGCTCGTTTTAGTGAAATTATTTATAAATGAAAAAAGGCCACTGACTGTGTATCCAATCTGTTAATTTTGTTGTCTATTTATTATACAGTTGATCAAATTACAAAAGATGGAATACAATACAGCACGTGGCATTTTTGCAGTATAAATATTTCACTAAGGGACTAACGTATGCGTTATGGACATAATAAATGGAAAGCAGATGCTTTTATATTCGTAATTAGCGGCTTCTTTTTACTTCTTATCATTAGCATACCTAGCGGTTTTCAAGATGACGCCCTCTTCTTTCAAATAAGTAGATTGGAAGCATTAATCTTCTGCATTGTTTTTTCAGTTGTTGTTTTTTTGACCTACATGAAAAACGGCGAGGATTTCGACATTCAACTCACGCACGATAAGCTCATTGGCGCAAGCTCATACTACTGGATGTCAAAGAGACATGAGATTGACTTGACCAAGCGATTCAAAATTAAAAGTAAGAGAATTTGGTTTTTGCGAGCTGATTCGTTTTATGTGATACAGGGAAGTAAACGCATCTACTTTTCTTCTATGGGACTTGGTGTCGATAACGTGAAAGACTTGCGCAACCGATTGTTGTCCTATTCGTTTGGCGCTTGATAACTAATCCTCAGTAGAAGTTACATCTCACAACATTCTATAGACATCTCTATGATTCCGAAACCTGACGCAGAAAGCGATCAAAGTTTCTGTATTGTAGCGCTTCAGACAAATGGGTTCGTTCAATATTGTCAGCACCTTCAAGATCTGCAATGGTTCTCGCTACTCGAAGGATACGATGATAGGCGCGCATTGAAATAGACAATTGTTCTATTGCGTAGTGGAAAAACTGTCTTGGTTCTTTCTGTAAGTAGCAGTGTTGTTCTAATAGCTTTCCACATAGTTTAGCGTTTAAACATCCTTGCCGTTTTATCTGAACTTTCACCGAACGAGCAACCAGTGTAAACGCATCGCGGGAAGTAATGCTGGAATCATTCGCGCCTTCAAGATCTTGTTGAATGTTAAGTTTAGGCACTTGGACCTGCATATCGATGCGGTCCAAAAAGGGGCCCGAAATCTTATTGAGGTATTTTAGTATTTGGTCGTGATTTGACCTACCATCATCAATGTCACCTGTAGGACTTGGGTTAAGTGCTGCAATTAATTGGAATTTAGCCGGATAGTGGACTTTGTATCTTGCTCTACTAAGAAAAATCTCACCTGCTTCTAGAGGTTCTCTAAGGGCATCCAAGACTTGGCGGCCGAATTCCGGCAATTCATCCAAAAATAGCACGCCGTTGTGTGCCAGTGTTATTTCTCCCGGTTTAGGATTGGCACCACCGCCAACAAGAGAAATGGATGAACTGCTGTGATGTGGCTGACGAAAGGGCCTTTTAAACCAGTTATCCTTACTCCTTGAGTTTCCCGAAATCGAATGAATACAAGCAGCCTCTATTGCTTCTTGTTCAGTTAGCGCAGGCAATAAATCAATTATCCTTTGTGCCAACATGCTTTTTCCAGTGCCGGGTGGGCCGAACAGCAATAAATTGTGCTGACCTGCAGCTGCAATAACTAGCGCTCTCTTGGCTAACGCTTGCTGTTTTACATCAGTTAAGTCTTTAGCAGTGGGTAAAGCATCGACGTCAGGTTTAGGTAAACAATATTGCGTCCGCAAAATGCGCTCTTTTTCAGCAAGATGCATGTATATTTGCCAGAGATTACTTGCACCGTAGATCTCTGCTTTTTTGATCATCGACGCTTCTTCGGCACAAGCTAGTGGAAGGACCAAAGCTCGATTTTGGTGACTAACGGCAACCGAAATTGGCAGCACACCATTAACGTGTCGTAGCTCGCCAGATAAAGCGAGTTCGCCAATGAACTCAAATTCATCTAGAGACTTAACGGGAATCTGTTCGCTAGCCACCAAAATGCCGATTGCGATGGCAAGGTCAAAGCTGCCGCCACCTTTCGGGATATCCGCCGGTGCAAGGTTTACCGTAATTCGTTGCGCTGGAAACTCAAACCCTGAATTGATTATGGCACTTCTGACCCTATCTTTGCTTTCTTTGACAGTGGTTTCTGGCAGTCCAACTAAATGAAAGCCGGGTAAACCGCGTCCCAAATGGACTTCGACCTCAATGAGAGAAGCTTCCACACCAATGTTTGCTCTGGTGTAAACAACGCTTAGCGACAAAATTGTTCCCTAGTGCATAAGAAATAAGTGCGCATTTAACCAAAATTCAGACAAACACATCACTGTACTTAAGCAAGATTAACATTTCATTAATTGAAACAATTAATTTTAAATATTGCATTTTTAAAACCAATAGATTTTCGTTAAGCTCTGCATATAGCGCAAACAGGACACTTAAAGAGGAAGAGCAATGGCGAAGCAACCAGCAGAATTCATTTGGTATAACGGCGAAATAATCGATTGGCGCGATGCTACTGTGCATATAATGACGCATGCAATCCACTACGGCTCTTCAGTCTTTGAAGGGGTTAGAGCCTACGACACCCCGGATAAAGGTACCTGCGTATTTCGATTGAATGAGCACAATAGACGACTATTTGATTCGGCTAAAATCTATCGTATGACAATTCCATATTCACTAGAGCAAGTTAATCAAGCCACAATCGAAACTATCGCGAAAAACAAATTAAAGTCTGCTTATATCAGACCTATCGCTTTTTACGGTGATATTGGTATGGGTCTTCAAGTGCCATTTGGTACTGAAACCGAGATGGCGATTGCCGCATTTGAATGGGGCGCTTATCTGGGTGAAGAGGCACTGAAAAACGGTGTTGATGCAGGCATTTCGTCGTGGAACAGACTAGCGGCGAATACGATGCCGACAGGTGCAAAAGCAGGTGGTAATTACCTCTCCTCTCAATTGATTTCGATGGAAGCCAGACGTCATGGATACGGCGAGGGCATTGCGCTAGACGTTAATGGCTATGTGAGTGAAGGTGCGGGAGAAAACATCTTTGTCATAAGGAATGGCATCGTTTCAACGACGCCCAAAACCGCAGCGATTTTGCCTGGCATTACCAGGGATACGGTTATGACCATGATGAGAGAGATGGGATACGAGATTCGAGAGGAAAACATCGCAAGAGAAGCTATGTATCTGGCAGATGAAATCTTTATGTGTGGGACAGCAGCAGAAGTTACGCCCGTGCGCAGTGTCGATGGTATTGAAGTTGGAAGTGGAACGCGCGGACCTATTACAGAAAAAGTACAAGACATGTTTTTTGGATTATTCAATGGAAAGACAGAAGACAAATGGGGTTGGTTAACACCGGTTTACGAATGATAGTGTTTGTAACAACATCAATTGTTAGCTGCGGCCATATTCGAATACAGCATTAGGAAATACAGGATATCACCATGCCAAAACTACGTTCAGCGACAACAACACAGGGCCGAAATATGGCCGGTGCGCGTGCGCTTTGGCGCGCGACTGGAATGAAGGATACCGATTTTGGTAAACCAATAGTTGCGATTGCTAACTCTTTCACGCAATTTGTCCCAGGTCATGTGCATTTAAAAGACTTAGGTCAACTGGTAGCCAAGAGTATTGAAGAAGCAGGTGGTGTGGCAAAAGAGTTCAATACCATCGCTGTCGACGATGGTATTGCCATGGGACATAGTGGCATGCTTTACAGTCTGCCTTCTCGCGAAATCATTGCTGATGCTGTTGAATATATGGTGAACGCACATTGTGCTGATGCACTCGTTTGCATTTCCAACTGCGATAAAATCACGCCTGGAATGTTAATGGCGGCCATGCGCCTTAATATACCTGTTGTGTTTGTATCAGGTGGCCCGATGGAGGCTGGTAAAACAAAGTTATCCGACCAATTGATAAAACTCGACCTTGTGGATGCAATGGTTGCTGCAGCGGATGACTCAGTCTCAGAACAAGACAGCGAACAAATAGAGCGTTCAGCATGTCCCACTTGTGGCTCATGCTCCGGTATGTTTACTGCCAATTCAATGAACTGCTTGACGGAAGCGCTCGGGCTTTCTTTGCCAGGCAATGGTTCAACACTCGCAACCCACGCCGATAGAGAGCAATTATTTATAAGAGCAGGAAAGGTTATCGTCGACCTTTGTCATCGTTGGTATGGACAAGATGATCCAACAGCACTGCCTAGAAATATCGCCAATTTCAACGCATTTGAAAACGCGATGAGCCTTGATATTGCAATGGGCGGCTCCACAAATACTATCCTGCATTTGCTTGCTGCCGCGATTGAAGGCGAAATTGACTTTGATATGCGAGACATCGACCGTTTGTCTCGCAGAGTACCACATCTATGCAAAGTGGCACCCTCCACACCTGAATACCATATGGAGGATGTGCATCGCGCCGGTGGTGTACTTGGAATTTTAAATGAATTAAATAAAGCAGACTTGTTGCATGCTGATGCATCGCATGTATTGGATAAACCAATTTCTGATATTATTGCGGATTGGGACGTTACCAATGCATCAAACACAAACGCAATCAACTTTTACAAAGCAGGGCCAGCGGGCATAAGAACGACCAAGGCATTTAGTCAGGATTGCAGGTATCCTAGCGTAGATGATGATCGCGAAAACGGCTGTATTCGAAACCGAAAAAATGCATATAGCCAAGACGGTGGGTTAGCTGTCCTCTATGGCAATCTTGCTGAAAATGGATGTATCGTCAAGACCGCTGGCGTTGACGAATCGATTCTTAAATTTTCAGGCGCCGCAAGAGTATATGAGAGTCAAGATGATGCAGTTTCTGGGATCCTAAATGACGAAGTAAAGGCGGGTGAGGTTGTAGTCATCCGTTACGAAGGTCCCAAGG
The DNA here is from genome assembly GCA_002340325.1 of Glaciecola sp. UBA2563. Classification (GTDB taxonomy): domain Bacteria; phylum Pseudomonadota; class Gammaproteobacteria; order Enterobacterales; family Alteromonadaceae; genus Glaciecola. The sequence goes on from DDLV01000095.1 coordinate 61,450, forward strand.
GAGGGCCGGGTATGCAAGAGATGCTTTACCCAACTTCATATCTCAAATCAAAGGGTCTTGGTAAAGCATGTGCACTGATCACCGATGGCCGTTTTTCAGGTGGCACTAGCGGATTATCAATTGGACATTGTTCACCAGAAGCCGCCAGTGGCGGCGGAATAGGATTAGTGCAAGACGGCGATAAAATTGAAATCGATATACCAGGCCGATCAATTCATCTGGTATTGTCAGACGAAGAACTTAACGCCCGGCGTCAACAGATGGAACAGCGAGATGCGCCATGGCAGCCGATTAACAGAGATCGCGAAGTTTCAACCTCACTTAAAATTTTTGCTATGATGGCAACGAGTGCAGATAAGGGTGCTGTTCGTGACCCATCCAAAATAAGATAAGCAAATTCGCAACGAGTATAATTGATGGCAAGGTCAGAACTAGATTACTTAGTGCATATATTAAGAGCACCAGTGTATAACGCAGCCATAATGACTGACGTGTCCGTTATGCAGCGATTATCTGATGAAATCGATAATAAAGTCTTTTTGAAACGTGAAGACCAACAACCTGTTAAATCATTCAAACTGCGCGGTGCCTACAATTGTATAGCGCAGCTATCGGATGAGCTTAAAGCTACGGGCGTGATCGCAGCGTCAGCTGGAAATCATGCCCAAGGTGTTGCATATGCCGCAAAAGCGATGAACATTAACGCAAGCATCGTAATGCCCGAAACCACACCAGAAATTAAAGTCGACGCTGTAAAAAAGTTTGGTGGAAATAACGTTGAAGTGATTTTGCATGGTACGAGTTTCGATCAGGCGAGTGAACATGCCAACGCGCTGTGCGAGACGCGCGAATTGACGATGATCCCGCCATTCGACCACGAAGATGTCATCGCGGGTCAAGGCACGATCGGTAAAGAGCTTTTAGAGCAAATATCACACATTGATTATCTATTCCTGGCCGTTGGTGGCGGTGGGTTAGCAGCTGGTGTCGGTGTTTATGTGAAAAAGATAAACCCCGATATCCGCATCGTCGCTGTCGAGTCTGATGAGTCAGCATGTCTAAAAGCGGCGCTCGAAGCAGGTAGGCCCGTGACCTTGCCTAATGTAGGGATTTTTGCAGATGGTGTTGCGGTTAAAACCATGGGCGCAGAAGCTTTTCGTGTCTGTCAGCGTGTCGTTGATGAAGTGGTGACGGTGACAAACGATGAAATATGTGCCGCGATAAAAGATATTTTTGATGATACGCGTGTCATCGCTGAGCCTGCGGGCGCCTTGTCTATTGCCGCAATGAGGAAGTATGCTAAACAGCATAAGTTAACGAACAAGCACTTCGCCGGCATATTGTGTGGAGCAAATATCAACTTTCACACGTTGAGATATGTGTCTGAAAGATGCGAGCTCGGTGAACAAAAAGAAGCCGTATTTGCGGTAAGAATTCCCGAACAGCGAGGCTCTTTTAGAAATTTTTGTGCTCAGCTTGAAGGCGCCATCATTACAGAGTTCAACTATCGTTATTCATCAAGTGACGAGGCGCATGTATTTGTTGGTGTCAAGCTCAAAAGAGGAAGAGCGGAACTATATGAGTTACTACAAAAGCTGGCAGATAACGGATATACCTGCTTTGACTTGAGTGAAAACGAACTCGCGAAACTGCATGTTAGACACATGGTCGGGGGCCGACCGGCTTCTCGTCTCTCGGAGCGACTCTACTCCTTTTCTTTTCCAGAATATCCTGGCGCTTTGATGCAATTTTTAAATACCCTAGGTCAAAAATGGAATATTACGTTGTTCCACTATCGTAACCATGGTGCGGCGCAAGGGTTAGTATTAGCCGGATTCGAAGTTGATGATAGTAAGCACTTACTTCTATTGGATTACCTCGAAGAGTTGGGGTTTGATTTCGAAGAACAATCTGACAACCCGGCTTATCAGTTTTTCTTGGCTAATGCATAAATTTAGCTTTCGTGTAACGACGTAACAATCCTTGCTTACCACAAGCAGGGATTTTTGCCGTATACTCTTATCATTCATTTCAGATTTAAGCGCACAGGTTTTTAATTATCTGCCGCGCGAAATTAATATATGACTGTTTATCAAAATCAAGCTGAACAAATTGGCAACACTGATTTATTAAAAATTGAATCGCTGTCACGGTTAACGGGTAGTGATATCTATATCAAATGTGAACACCAAAACCCCGGTGGTTCAATCAAAGACCGAGCGGCACTAAGGATGGTGCAAGACGCAATGGCGTCTGGCGAGCTGAAACCGGGAATGAGCATTGTTGAGGGGACTGCAGGAAATACAGGAATCGGTCTGGCGTTGGTGGCAAAAGCGTTGGGTTTTGACATGTTGACGGTGATGCCTAGCGGGCAAACGCCAGAAAAGGAAAGAATGATCCAGTTACACGGCGCCCAGCTTAAATTGGTCGCGCCATGTCCGTTCAAAGATCCAGCCCATTTTTATCATACCGCAAAGCGAATTGGTCAGGAAAATGAAGACTACTGGTGGGCAAATCAGTTCGAGAATCTGAGTAACTTTAGTGCGCACTATGAAGGAACCGGCCCTGAAATTTGGCGGCAAACCGACGGGAAGATTTCAGCCTTGGTGTCGGTTTGTGGCACAGGAGGTACAATTGCCGGGTGTTCAGCGTATCTCAAAACACAAAACAGTAATATTAAAAACTGGTTAGTAGATCCAGATGGTTCAGGGATTTTTAATTATCTAAAACACGGTGAATACAAGTCTTCTGGTAGTTCATTTACCGAAGGCATTGGAATTATGCGATTGGTCGAGAATTTTAAGCAAGCAAAACTCGACCATGCTGTAAATCTTCCCGACCAAGATCTTGTTACGCTATCTCGTTTTGTTAGAGATAATGACGGTATCGTACTGGGCAGTAGCTCGGCATTGAATGTTTCTGGTGCTATTTTCGCTGCAGCGAAAATGGGCCCTGGCAACTGCATTGTCACGTTTTCTTGTGATGCAGGTGAACGCTCTTTTTCAAAGCTTTACAATGAGGCGTATCTGACAGATAGAGAAATTGATATCAACTTCAGAAGCATGGAGGAAATGTATCAAGCGTATGAATCCGAAAATGGACCTGAATATCTAACCCTATAGTTAATCCTATATCTGCTCTAAATGCTGAATGATTTCATCGCTGACCAAGGGTTCGATCGCCTCTTTAAGTGCTGCGGTCGCTTCATTAAATGCGAGTGCGCCATCTTCTGTGCTGTCTATGAGATCATTGTCTTTTAATGCTGCGATGAACGTCGCCAACACGTTTTTATCGTAAAACTCGGGAGAGCTTAACCCATAAAGCGTTGATAATCGCTCTGCAATAGTGACGGATTGCCGTTCAAGCGTCGCTCTGCTAATACTGCTTTCGCCCTCAAGAATGCGCAGGACAACCGCGTATCGTTGCCATGTTTCTTGCATTGTTCGACTCAGGAGCCAAAAGGTATTAAAGCTGGGATGGGACGGTTCAGGTACAGTAATATATTTCCCTTTCTGATTTAACATGCCTGTCTGTTTAAAGTGCGCAATTAGTGCTTCAGAATACTCGAGTGCTTCTTCAACGGATTGGTGCATAAAAAATTCGCGTTTTAACAACGGAAATAATCGTTTTACGTATGATAATATTTCTTTCTTTTCCAAACGTTTAGCATTGAATACGACGCCGGCGATCAGGCTCGAAATAGCGAACATGTGGATAATATTATTTCGGTAAAATGTCAAAAAGACAGCAGTACCATCTTTTGGCGATACCATTTCACCGAACTCATCTTGAGACTGCTCAAACCTGTTTAAAGCCAAGGTTCTATCAACTAAATCTTCAGCGCATTCATCAGGTAAGGTTGAGTCGTCACTATACGGAACCTCACTGAATAGTTTGAGGAAGTCTCCGATGGCGTTAATCAACTCTTTTTTGCTCATAATCATCGTTTTCGAGCTCAATAAGCACAACGCCAGCAGCGCAGTGCCGTTTAAGGCACTGGCGCGATTTATCCTCGACATGATGGTAGTGGCAAGCTGATTAACCGCGGGTGTTAACCATTTGGGTTTTCGTTCAGAACTCTCTTGGTGATCTCGCCAGTCAGGAACGCTATCATCTAGAAATGTAGTCAGGCCAATAGGCTGTCCAAAGTTCACGAATCCGTGCCCGTAATTTTTCAACTTTCTAATGGCAGAAAACACTTGTACGGGTGATTCTTTCTTTTTCGACTTTCCTTTGAGCTCTTTCATGTAGCTTTTGACTTCCATGACATGCTCATACCCTATATACACGGGTACGATTGACACGGGGCGGTTGATACCTTTTATGATGGTTTGTAAGGTCATTGCAAGCATCCCCGTTTTTGGAGGCAGCAAGCGACCAGTCCGACTGCGCCCTCCTTCAGGGAAATATTTAACCGAGTAGCCTTTATTAAATAGCAGATCTAGATATTCTCTGAACACGGCTGTGTAAAGTTTGTTTCCAGCAAAGCTTCGTCTTAGAAAAAATGCACCACAACGCCTTAAAATCGGACCAGCTGGCCAAAAATTTAGATTAATGCCAGCGGCTATATGGGGTGTAACCAGTCCTTCATGGTAAATGACATAGGTCAGTAGAAGATAATCCATGTGACTTCGATGGCAGGGTACATAAATGATTTCATGACCATGCTGCGCGAGTTCTCTTACGCGCTCAGAATGTTCAATGTCGATTCCATCATAAACTTTGTTCCAAATGCGTCCAAGCAAACGATCGCCAATCCTGATCAGGCCTTCGCGGTAATCCGCCGCAATTTCATCAACGTATTTTTTGGCCTGAGCGCGAGCTTCAGTTGGATTAATCGATTTATCACTTACTTCCTCATTGATAGCGACTTTAACACTCTCAGACCCTAATACTGCGTTGTAAAGTGTGCTGCGTTCTAACAAAGTGGGGCCACTCAGCGTTTGCCGCTTTCGCTGAAAGTGTGTACGTGCTACTCGAATGAGTTTCTGCGCGATTTGCTGATCGCTGCCATGTTGGTCAGCAAGATACCGCGTTGATACTGCGGGTGAATAGCTCACAAAGTTATCACGGCCAAAATACAAAACGATAAACATCTTTCTAAGCCAGTTTGGAGACGCTGTGCTGGCGACTAACTGTGCAAATCCTGATTTTTCTCTGCCAGCAGAGCGACCCCAAGTAACAAACACGGGAACAACTTGGAGATCGAGCTCAGGATATTCTCGATGCTCGGTGAACATTTCAGTAAACGTGTCTTCAATGTTTACCGGACGTATTTTGCTTGTCAGTAAACTCTTTGGGTGCTCTATGGAGAATCTGCGCTTTTGCTTTCGCCCCGCATATTCAATGAGACTGAAAGGATCAGGCAAATTTAATTGTTCGGCGGATTTTTGCAAGGCAACTTGATCAGTAAATGATTCAGTTTGCATCAAATACAAAATGGGTTTGGTTTTATCGATGCCTAATTCTTGTTCCACATCGGCGGGTACGCTGTTTACTTTCACTAACCACGAAATTGGTTTGGTTAATAACCAGCGCAGTGATCTGGTAATGCTGTTCATCGATTGTCCATATCTGTTCTCATGAAAAAAGCTGCTCGGGAATAAAGATAAGCAACGGTCAAAAGCCTCCAACAAATGGCATAGCTCGGTAAATAACCTTTGGAATAATAGCATGTTATGTCGCGTAGTTGTTTGATGAAAATGGTTAATTTCCCTTGAGTTTTCGATCAAACGGCTTATACTGCCAATAACTGTATAGAAAAACAGGCTGTTTATGCGTCCACTAACTCAAAGGCAACAGGAAGTTCTCGATCTCATTAAGACGACTATGCTCGACACTGGAATGCCACCAACAAGGGCTGAAATTGCTAGAGAACTTGGTTTTCGTTCAGCAAATGCTGCAGAAGAACACTTAAAAGCGCTCGCAAAAAAAGGGGTGATAGAAATTCTTCCTGGCACTTCAAGAGGTATTAAACTGAATATCGACCTTGACGATGAAGTAGAGGAAGGCATTCCTTTAATTGGTCGCGTTGCAGCGGGTGAGCCCATCCTTGCCCAAGAACATGTAGAAGCACATTATAAAGTCGATCCAAATATGTTTAACCCTCAGGTGGATTACTTCTTGCGAGTCAGCGGTTTAAGTATGAAAGATGTTGGAATAATGGACGGGGATTTGTTAGCTGTTCACAAAACTCAGGATGTGAGAAATGGTCAAGTTGTCGTTGCGAGAGTTGACGAAGATGTGACAGTTAAGCGTTTGGAGAAAAAAGGTGCACAAGTCATTTTGCATGCAGAAAACGAGGAATTTGCACCAATTAAAGTCGATCTGGCAAGTCAATATTTCACGATTGAAGGTCTCGCTGTCGGCGTTATAAGAGATTCCGGAAATTTTTAAGGTTCGCTGAACTACAAACTGTTTATGGTGTAGGTATAAGCATATCTCTCGCATTTAACAAATACGGAAAAAGTTTTACAAAAAAAGCAAAAAATCCAGCCTCTGCGCTGGATTTTTTTTGATTCTTTGACTAAAAAGTCAAGTGTAAAACATAAACAACGACTAATGGCTTAATTTTTTATTCAAATAACTGGACGATTGCTAATTAATAGTTAATCATATCGCTCCTTTTTCACATTCAACTAACAATCAACACACTTTTCAGCCTAAAAGAGCAAAAACAAGCACAGATGGAAGGTGTGGCAGTCACTCGGGAGACAACAGTGTGAAGTTACTCAAATCTGTCTTTTCAGGAACAGCACTACTACCATTTTTATTAATGGCACAGGAATCTGCGGACAGCCGAAGCGACCTTAATATGCGGGTCGGTGTTACCGACATTAGCGAGCAGGTCTACGGATTACACATGTTAATGTTTTGGATATGTGTTGCGATAGCAGTCGCTGTGTTCAGTGTTATGTTTTATTCAATGGTTAAGCACCGAAAGGCAGCCGGCCATAAGCCCGCAAATTTCCATGAGAATGTCAAAGTCGAAATTGTTTGGACTATTGTACCTTTCTTGATCCTTATCGGCATGGCGATTCCTGCAGCGAGCACCCTTATTGAAATGGAAGACACTAGCAAACCAGACATGACAGTACTGGTAACAGGTTCGCAGTGGAAATGGCATTATAAGTACATGGACAATGAAGTTGAGTTTTTCTCTACCCTCGCAACTCAGCGCGAGCAAATCGAGAATCAATTCCCTAAAGGCGAAAACTACCTTCTCGAAGTAGACCGCCCGCTTGTAATTCCTACCGGACAGAAAGTGAGATTTCTAATTACATCTGATGACGTCATTCACAGCTGGTGGGTACCAGATTTTGCAGTTAAGAAAGATGCCAACCCTGGCTTCATAAATGAAGCATGGACAAGAGTTAATAAGCCTGGCGTGTATCGCGGCCAGTGTGCAGAATTGTGTGGGAAGGACCACGGATACATGCCAGTTGTTGTAATCGCAAAAGAACCAGCAGACTACGCGGCTTGGATCGGAGAACAAGAACGAATCGCACTTGAACGGCAAGCAGAAGAACAAAGGTTGCTTGCTATGAACATGAGCAAAGAAGAGCTCATGGCAACCGGTGAGCGTTCGTATAATGCTGTTTGTGCTGCTTGTCATCAGCCAAATGGCGAGGGATTACCTGGCGTGTTTCCAGCACTTAAAAATTCACCACTTATTATGAATGATTTAGAGGGCCATATCGACATCATCCTGAACGGTCGTACTGGCACGTCTATGCAGTCATTCTCAAGACAATTAACAATGTCAGAAATCGCAGCAGTTGTTACGTATACCCGTAATGCATGGGGCAATAACACTGGTGATATAGTTCAAGCAAAAGATGTTAACGCAGTAATGCAAGGCGAGTAAGAGGCGCGATCATGTCAACAATTACAGATACAGCAGGTAATACTAACGAACACGACCATCATGATGACCACCATCATGGTGCGCCTAAAGGAATAATGCGCTGGTTGCTAACAACAAACCACAAAGATATCGGAACGCTTTATTTGTGGTTTGCTTTCATAATGTTTTTGGTTGGCGGTGCAATGGCAATGGTCATTCGCGCCGAGTTATTCCAACCTGGATTGCAGATAGTTGACCCTAATTTCTTCAATCAAATGACCACGGTACACGGACTTATTATGGTGTTCGGTGCAGTTATGCCTGCATTTACCGGACTGGCAAACTGGCTTGTACCGATGATGATTGGTGCGCCAGACATGGCATTGCCCAGAATGAATAACTGGTCATTCTGGATACTGCCGTTCGCTTTTCTAATTTTATTAGCATCTTTGTTTATGGAAGGTGGCGGTCCATCTTTTGGCTGGACGTTCTATGCACCTCTTTCAACGACGTACAGCAGTGATAGTACGGCATTATTCGTCTTCTCTGTGCATATCATGGGAATAAGCTCCATCATGGGTGCGATAAACGTTATCGTTACCATTATTAATATGCGCGCGCCTGGTATGACGCTAATGAAAATGCCTATGTTTGTTTGGACATGGCTAATAACAGCATTTTTACTTATCGCCGTAATGCCAGTGCTTGCAGCAGCGGTTACCATGGTATTAACAGATAAGTATTTTGGTACAGATTTCTTTAATGCGGCAGGTGGCGGTGACCCTGTAATGTTCCAGCATATATTCTGGTTCTTTGGGCATCCGGAGGTGTATATCATGATACTTCCGGCATTTGGGATCATTTCTCACATAATTCCGACCTTCTCACGCAAAAAACTGTTTGGTTATGCATCGATGGTATATGCGACGGCATCGATAGCCTTACTGTCCTTTGTTGTTTGGGCGCACCATATGTTCACGACCGGTATGCCGGTGGGGGCGGAACTGTTTTTTATGGTGGCAACGATGCTAATTTCGGTGCCGACAGGGGTTAAGGTGTTCAATTGGGTGGCAACAATGTGGCAAGGCTCAATGACATTTGAGATACCGATGTTGTTTGCTATTTCGTTTATAGTTCTGTTCACAATTGGCGGGCTGTCTGGTTTGATGCTGGCGATTACACCGGTGGATTTCCAATACCATGACACTTATTTCGTGGTTGCGCACTTCCATTATGTGCTTGTGACGGGTGCTGTGTTTTCTATTATGGCGGCGGTTTATTACTGGTTACCTAAATGGACAGGCAAGATGTTCGACATCCGCCTAGCTAAATGGCATTTCTGGTGCTCATTGGTGTCTGTAAACGTACTATTCTTCCCCATGCACTTTGTTGGGTTAGCGGGTATGCCGCGACGTATTCCTGACTACGCACTTCAGTTTGCTGATTTTAACCAATGGATAAGTATTGGCGGATTCGCATTTGGATTAAGTCAGCTGATTTTCTTGGCGCTGGTTATTAAGGCATGCCGCAAGCAAGGTGAACCAGTGACAGACCAAGTATGGGATGGCGCAGAAGGCTTGGAGTGGGAAATCCCTTCACCCGCACCTTATCACACCTTTGATACGCCACCAGTTGTCAGGTAGGGAAACACTGTGATCGAGAATGATGGACAGAAAAACGGTGTAACCGCTGCGAATTCTGTCCCACCAGCAAATCATACAAAAACAGTCGGCAAGCTCTTTTTGCTGACTGTCTTTATGTTTGGATTTGGATTTGCACTTGTTCCACTATATGAAGTGTTTTGCGAAATCACGGGGATCAATGGCCGCACGGATGATAGTGCTGCCGTCTACGAATCAGTTGAAGTAGATGAAACTAGAACCATCACCGTTGATTTTATCACGCGAACATCAACTGGGATGCCTTGGGAGTTCACTGTCGATACCAAGAGAGTTGAAGTGCACCCCGGGGAGTTGAGCCAAGTGAATTTCTATGTCAGGAATCCGGCAAGAAGAGACATCGTTGCGCAGGCAATTCCTTCAGTCTCGCCTGGTTCAGCTGCGTTGTACGTCAATAAGACTGAGTGTTTCTGCTTTCAGCATCAACCTCTGGAATCAGGAGGTGAAACGCTAATGCCGATGACCTTTTTCATCGATCCGCAGCTTCCGGACAATATCACCTACTTCACATTACAATACACACTCTTTGACATCACTGAGCGCGCTGGCGAAACGGTCGATGTTGCCATGAACACGACTCTAGGAGATTAAACTATGGAACAAACACAATACGAAAAATACTATGTTCCTGAGCAAAGCTGGTGGCCAATTGTAGGTGCCGTTGCTTTGTTTTTGATTGCGGTAGGTGCCGGTTTAACCGTCATTGAGATCAGCAACGATGAAAGTGGTTTTTCAAAATATATTCTCTTCGGCGGTCTTGCGATATTGCTTGTTATGATCATTGGTTGGTTCAGGGACCAAATAAATGAGTCGATGAGTGGCCTATATAGCGCTCAGCTTGGCCGTTCTTACCGACAAGGCATGGCGTGGTTTATTTTCTCTGAAGTTATGTTCTTTGCAGGCTTCTTCGGCGCGCTATTTTATGCTCGTGTCATTTCTATTCCTTGGCTTGGTGGCGCATCGAACAACGCGATGACCAATGAAGTGTTGTGGCCGACGTTCGAAGCAGTCTGGCCATTGCTTTCAACGCCAGGAGGTACAGAGACGCAAGCGATGGGATGGTTTGGTCTGCCGCTCATCAATACGTTAATTCTCGTTGTGTCCTCTGTTACGCTTCACTTTGCTCACGTCGGTGTCGAGCAGAACAAGCGACAACAAATCGTAGTTTGGCTCGCCATTACCATTGGATTAGGTCTCATCTTCCTTGCATTGCAGGGATATGAGTACTACTACGCGTACGATACATTGGGACTTACGTTACAATCCGGCGTATATGGCAACACTTTCTTCCTGCTGACGGGATTCCATGGTCTGCATGTGACGCTTGGTGCGATAATTCTAATCGTTTTATTTGGACGAATACTGAAAGGGCATTTCACACCTGATGAGCATTTTGCGTTTCAGGCTGGAAGTTGGTACTGGCATTTTGTCGATGTAGTATGGTTGATGCTTTTCTTTTTCGTGTACATTCTATAAGCCACTAAGGCGTATAGATTAATAGGGTCGTGGGTTCGGAGTTATAATGCCAGTCGCAATTGCCAACAACAAAAGGATTACGATACAGGCAGTTGCTATGAGCCTACGGCCGATGTATGTACTCATGGGAACTTTCTGGTCTCCTTTGAACATCACCATCATCGCTTTAAATAGGTTAAAAACGACAACGAGCAATAACCCGCCAACTATTATTTTTACTGCCAACATTTTTTCTTTCCTCGAGCGGTAACGATGTCTGAACAAGCGCGAAAACCATTTCCTGTTGTGGTTACCCTATTATCAATTATTAGTATTGTCACTATGTTGATACTAGGTTTTTGGCAGTTGGATCGCAAACAGCAAAAAGAAGAACGTCTAGACCAAATTGAGTTGGGAGCGGCAAGCGGAGAATTAGCGCTTGAGCAAGCAATGTCTGCTCCCTCAAAGTACGAAGATTTTAGAGTAACAGTTAGTGGTACTGCGGACCAAAACTTATTCTATGTTGACAACAAACTTTATGAAGGTAGGCCTGGTTATCATGTATTGCAGCCATTAAGAACGGATTTTGGCTACTTAATCGTCAACCTAGGATGGATATACGCACAAGATAGAGGGAGTATTCCCTCTGTCACTAAGCTGGAAGGAACAGTTCAGCTAACAGGGGTTTTATCGATTCCGACAGATAACGTTTTCATCAAAGAAACTAATACAAACTACAGCCAATTCCCCGTAATACTTCAACAATTAGACCTCGCGGAAATAGAGAAACATTTGAACGTGGATGCATTTCCTTTCGTGTTATTGGCAAACCCGGAAAGCTCTTCTTCTTTCGTAAGAGAGTGGAAAGCGGTCGTTATGGCGCCGGAAAAGCATTTGGGATATGCGATTCAGTGGTTCGGCTTGGCAATAGCAGCTTTGACGGTGTATTTGATTAGTATTGGCAACTACTACAAAAAAGCCGGCGTGGTTAAGAATTAACGGTATTGGCCTCACGACGTTTATTCGTGCAGAACGTAGAAAGAGTTAAAGAGAGAATATAGTGAGTACGACAGAAACTACCAAAAAAAATCGTTTGAGTTTCATCATAATGATCATCATCTTTATTTTGCCTGTTGTTTTGGCGAAATTAGCGCTCGACAATGACTGGTTCAATAAAGGCGCTACCAATAGAGGCATATTGTTAGATCCCATCATTGAAGCACAGAGCTTATTAGGTACTGCCGAAAACAAATGGCATTTTGTCTATGTGTTGCCAAATGAATGTGCATCTGCTTGTGAAAACGCGATTTATTCAATACAACAACTCTATAGCGCAGTGGGCAGGGAAAAGAATCGTGTCAATGCGCTTTTCTTAGCGACAGAAACAAGCGCCAGTTCATTAGTCGATCAGCTTGATGGTAAATCAGGAATTGAAGTCGTAAAAACGTCCCAAGAAAGTGTAGATAGTCTATTTAATGAAGTTGGTCTAAATGCAATTTTCATTGCGGATACATTGCACAATGTCGTGCTGTATTATCCGAATACCGATGATAGAGAGCAAGCAATCATGGATAGTCGTGACATGCTGGCTGATTTGCGCAAGTTATTGAAGCTATCGCGCATAGGTTAGAAGTAATAGGATAGAAGTAAAAGTAGGATAATAATAACAATGAGAATTCTTTCGCTCACTTGCGTGTTCTTCGCACTCTTTGTGATTATATTAGGGGCATACACACGCTTGACCGATGCCGGTCTTGGGTGCCCAGATTGGCCGGGTTGTTACGGATTCGCAGTGGTGCCAAAAGCCGAAGAAAAAGTGGCAGCTGCTAATGAGGCGTTTCCAGAAAGGCCTGTAGAGCAGGAAAAAGCGTGGATTGAAATGATTCATCGTTACTTTGCCGCAGCACTGGGTTTCTTCATTTTGATCATTGCTGCAAACGCATTTTTGAATCGCAGAAAATCACCTAATGCGCCAGTAAAATTACCCGTATTCCTGCTGCTAATGGTTTGTTTTCAAGGTGCGCTGGGTATGTGGACAGTTACCTTGAATCTCATGCCAGTCATCGTGATGGCACATCTCTTGGGCGGTTTCACGGTGCTGTCGTTGCTATTCCTTCTGTACCTCAGGTTGACACCTTTTCAAATTGCAGGTGGTGCTCCTCAACTGAGAGGCCTAGCTAAATTCGCTGCGCTTGGTATTTTGTTGCTAGTGACGCAAATCGCACTGGGTGGATGGACTTCAGCAAATTACGCGTCATTAGCGTGTACAGAGCTTCCTATCTGTGAAGGTGACTGGTCGTCTCGGTTAGATTTTGGCGGCGCTTTTTCACTACCTCCAGCTGAAAATTATGAATTTGGTGTCCATAATTACGAGGAACGCATGACTATGCATGTGGTGCATCGAATAGGTGCTATAGTGGTATGTGCATACTTTTGTTGGTTGGCAGTTATGATGTGGCAAAAAAGCGGCTCAGCACTAATCAAAAGAGCTGTCGTGTTGATGATGGGCGTACTTGCTATTCAAGTCGGTTTGGGTATCAGCAATGTGGTGTATTCATTGCCGCTAACTGTTGCTACTCTACATAACGCCGTCGCAGCTTGTCTTTTGTTGGTAATGGTTTTTATAACCTATACCACCTATCGAAAAAATTGAAAGTGAGAGTTATCCATGGCTAAACAAGCTATCGCAAAAAAAATAATAAACGAAAGCGCGAGTTGGCGTGATTATTATGAGCTTACGAAACCGCGTGTCGTGATGTTATTGTTGCTGACGGCACTAGTTGGTATGTGTCTCGCCACGCCGGGGTGGATTGACCTTCAAATCTTGTTCGCTGGAATCATCGGTATTGGTGCTCTTTCTTCTTCTGCGGCAGTCATCAATCATGTAGTTGACCACAAAATAGATAGTTTGATGGCGAGGACGTTTAATCGTCCAGTTGCAAAAGGTAAGGTGTCACCTAAACAAGCGCTGATTTTTTCATTTGTCTTGGCAGTGGGTGGATTTGCGCTCCTTGCCTTCTACGTGAATATGTTAACGGCATGGTTAACGCTGGCTAGCTTGGTAGGCTACGCAGTCATTTATACAATGTATCTTAAGCGCGCTACTCCACAAAATATTGTTATAGGCGGTTTAGCAGGTGCTGCGCCTCCTCTTTTGGGATGGACCGCTGTAACTGGTGAAATCCACGCATATGGTTTGTTATTAGTGTTGATAATATTTACATGGACGCCGCCACACTTCTGGGCATTGGCTATTCATCGTGAGCGAGATTACGCGAATGCTGAAATCCCAATGTTACCCAATACACATGGCGTCGACTTCACAAAAACATGTGTGCTTTTATATACAATTCTCCTGTTTTTAGTGTGCATCCTTCCCTACTTGGTTGGAATGAGCGGAACAATTTATCTTATTGGCACTCTAATATTAAACACCTGGTTTATGGTAATGGCACTTAAATTAAAGTTCAGGCCAAAGGCATCAACAGCTATGGATACATTTAAATTTTCTATCATTCATCTGATGCTGTTGTTTATTGTACTGTTGGTAGACCATTACATCGCGATTTAATATAGGTAGTTTATGCAGCCAAAATGGGTAATTCCGCTCGCTATCTTTGCCATATCCCTTGGGGTTTATTTGGCTGTCACGATTGCCCCCCCAGGGTTTAATGAGCAATCGATTGAACAAAAGACTTCACATATGCAATGGTATCCGCAACCACGGAAGCTTGCTGATTTCGAATTAGAGACGCACAACGCCACACCCATGACCAATGCTGATTTACTTGAGAAGTGGACACTGGTATTTGTTGGTTACACGTTTTGCCCTGATATTTGCCCTGTTACCCTTGCACAGATAAATATTATTTATCCCGAATTACAGTCTCACGTACAGAAAACTGATCTCCAGGTCTGGTTTTTATCAGTTGACCCCAATCGCGATACAACAGAGAGGTTGAACGAATACATTAACTTCTTCAACGGTGATTTTGTAGCCTCTACCGGTCCCCATAGTGTCCTTTTTCCGCTTGTGAGAAGTATGGGGATGATGTATTCAATTGCTGAGAGCACAGATAATCCGAATTATCTTGTTGACCACAGTGGTTCAATTGCTGTGATCAATCCTGAGGGCAATTTGGTTGGTAGGTTTAAACCAAAACATGTGCCAGGCAAACTCGTAACTAGCGATGCCGAACAAGTGCTCGCTGATGTCCCTCTATTGCTAGCAGATGGTTGAGCTAAAAAAAGGCAGTATTGAATACGCAAATGTATTGCCCCAGCTTATCTATGATAGTGCATCATCAGTTCTCGACTTTATCTTTAACGGCAAATCCAATGCACTCACATTTTTGAAGCGCGCAGCAAAAGAGTCTGAAGGTCAGTTTAGCGTTAATCGACATCACTTCGCATGTTTGGACGGCAACCCGGTAGGGTGTGTAAGTTTATGGCACACTGAGTTACCAGCATCTTTTCATACAGCGACCTATACCTGTCTAGAGCGTTTTCTACATCCCGATTTACTGCAGCACGTAATCAGAGTGAATCCATCTTTGCTCTCAACATTCGCCCCACCTAAAGACTTCCAATTGTGTTTTGGTCATTTCTGTGTGAAGGAGGAATTTCGAGGGGAGAATATCGGTAGTAAACTTCTTGCCCATGTCACCCGCAAAGGAAATCAATTGTTAAAACAAGAATTAGCGCTTGATGTCGAAGTGTCAAATGAAGCCGCGTTACAGGTTTACGAACGCTGGGGATTTGTCGTAAAGAGTGAGAAAACGCTTGAACCGATAAATCAAACATTTTACAGAATGACAAAATCTTTGTAGCGGGGCACGATAGTAGTATTAATCAAGTTTGAAATCGCTCTTTGCAACAAAAGGTAGCACAAAATAAAGACGCTGCGAGCACCTCCATGTGTCGCTTGGCAAAAAACATCCTTGTTTTTTGACACTTTATTTTGGGTTACCTTTCATAACAAACGCTCCTTTCAAACGTGATTAAATTTATGATCCCGAACTAAGCCCTCTAGTTGAAAACGATTGACTCCTGTAAAATTGAGAGTATAGTCCAACGCGCATTTTTTAACCTGACACAGGAGAAAAAGAATGGCGAAACGTAAAAAATTTCGTAATCTTCACGCTTGCCACCCCATTATGAGGAAAGGTGGTGTTCATGAAAAATCAAATGGTTCAAAAAGAGCCAAAGCAAAGAGGGAGACTTTTCAAGAAGTGAGAGACTCCCTCTCTTTTTATCTGCAATTGCTAAGTAAAGCGCAAATCTCCTTTGCCACTTGCAATGTATGTTCGTCCATTTTTAGTCGGTAATTGAAGCGATAAGCAACTCAGTATCGTCTATCCGCGCAGATTGCCTAAAGTCAAAATCTACATCATATGAGTCAAAAGCGACTAGCGTATCATTTTCTCCAAGTTCAACTTGAAAAACTGGCAGTTTTGATTCTGCGCTTGAGAATAAGTCAAAAGGATGTGTCGGCGAGTTTTTCGCAAAGGTAGGAAGGTTACGTGTCTTGTTTTTTAGTATTGGATCAAATCCACCAACGAACGTAAGTTTTTGCGCTTTTCTTCCATCAAATTTTACACTAAGCACATCATAAACAATCACCTTATCTCGCTTACTTTCAACCACAGTCGCATTAGCTGAGTACATACTTTCATAGATATTTATTTCAGCCAGTGTTGTGAAAGGTACAAGAACTAAACTCGAAAGTAACGCACCGATAGATAATTTCGTTGTTTCCATTCGTTTAATTATGTTAATCATTTCCTTATTAGAAAGGGTTTATCCTCGTTATCTTTCATAAATCTTCTAACAATAATTATTTCATTCTTATTAACTCGGATTTATTCGCTGAGTAATATCACTCATTGTGTTATCAACTGCGTTAGATGACATGAACTATACTGTTCGGTATGAAAGCTCAACCTTCAAGCATCATGGATAACACTCAATGGCAAACTAAGGAAACTAATGTGGCAAAAGCAATAGCGGCAATTCCGAAAGGTAGTTATATCTACATCGGAAACGGTGCTGCTACACCGCATTTACTGGTTAATCATATGATGCATGTTCGTAATGCATTGGAAGACAATGAGATATTACAGTTTTTCCCGCAAGGCGTTTTACCGTTTGCAGACAAAATGGGTGATAGGTTTCGGTTAAACGCTTTTTTTGCGGACGACTGCATTATGCCAAAGCTAAATCAGCAGGTTGGCGATTACACCCCAAGTTGCTTGTCCGAGCTTCACCGCCTTATCGAAAACAAGTTAATCAACGTTGATGTCGCGCTTATCAAAGTGACTCCGCCAGATAAAAATGGAATTTGCAGCCTTGGCATCGGCGTTGATATTACCAAGCACATGGTTGAACACGCCAATATTGTTATTGCTGAGGTGGCACCGCAAATGCCATGGACATATGGCGACTCATTGGTGTCAGTCGATGACATTGATCATTGGGTCGAAAACGATATCGCGCTGGACCAGAAACAGATCCTTCCTTTGGATTTGCCTGAAATAGAGCTAATCGGGAAGTACCTATCTTCTCTAATCGAAGACGGTGATACTATTCAAATTGGGGGAGAGGCAGCACGTACCGTATTTTCGCATCTTCTTTCGCACAAAAATCTCGGCGTGCATACTGAACTGATGACAGATGGCGTCATGCACTTGATCGAAAAAGGCGTGATCACTAACGAAGCAAAACCCATCAATCGCGGGATAAGCGTGTTTTCTCATGCATTTGGTAGTCAACGGCTATACGACTTTATCGACCAAAATCCAGATATTGAATTACATCCGTTTTCCTATACCAATAATTGGGTGAATATTGCCAAACTCAAAAACATAGTTGCGATTCAGGAAGTACAGGAAATCGACCTGACTGGGCAGGTGTCGGCAGTTACATCAGGTGACGATCAGCATGGCGGGTTTTGGGGATTATCTGACTTTATTCGCGGCGCATCATTGGCTGAAAACGGCAGTCCAGTGGTTGCGCTGTTGTCTACTAGATTACCTACAGTATGCGGAACTTCATCAGAAGAGCCCACTAGAAAAAGCAGTATCGTCCCAACCTTAAAACAAGGCTCGGGCATTGTCCTTACGCGCTCTGATATCCATTATGCGGTTACCGAGTTTGGAGTAGCCAACTTACGAGGAAAAAGTATCCGTGAGCGCGCACTTGCACTTATCGATATCGCGCATCCAGACTTTCGCGTGTCACTTTTGGAAGCAGCTAAACAGCTCAATTACATCAGTCCAAAACAGCAGGGGCTATCGCTCACAACAGCTTATCCAAAGGAGTGGGAGTTTTCACATACGACACGTCAAGGGAAGACACTCTTCATTCGGCCTATTAAAGCCATCGATGAAGATGCATTACGGGATTTTTTCCATCAGCAATCAAATGACAGTGTGTACCTTCGATATTTCAGTCATTTAAATTCACTACCGCAAAAAGTATTAAAAAGTGCATCCGATATCGACTACACCCAAGACATGGCGTTCGTTGCACTTCATACAACAAGTGGCAATTCTCAAGAAATTGTGGCGATTGCACAGTACTTTTCAAATGCCTACGACGACGCACCTGAGATTGCGATCCAAGTAAGAGATGATTGGCAGGGACATGGTTTAGGTAAGTTTATGTTTCATCAATTAGTCAAAGTAGCCAGATGTCGTCAATTTACTTCTATGAAAGCTGATACTCTGAGAGGCAATCAGGGAATGAACCACGTCTTTAGCACAGCGGGTTATCCTTTTGAGCGCAAAAGTGAATTTGGTGTGTACACCTATACGTTTGAGATTTAACTACGATTTTTGTATTCGTTGATAGCCGTTTTTGATTATAGGGGATAAGGATTCTCTTCAATGTATCACCAAATTATATGTATTGCATATCAATAAATAATTATTTTAATGATTAGGTGTTGCATATACTTTCAGTATTACAAATGAACGAGCAAACGAACATGAATATTTTTACTCAAAACCAACGACAAATAACACTGGCGTTGATCACTGTCATAATGTCGATGGCGGTAACTATCATGGCATCAGGTAAAGCATATGCCAATAAAGAACATTCGGCCGAAAGTTCAGCGTTTGATCATGCATCACCTGAACGTTCGTCAGAATCGATAGAGATACAAAAGCTTATCGCGCTGGCGTTGCAGATTGAACACGTCATTGAGAAAAGCAAACCCATTTTGGTGGAGATAGAACAGGGTTACCTCAATGGTGAACTTGACATTGAGATGCTGTTTGAAGCCACTGTCCAGCATGAATACATGAAAGAAATGTTGCAAGAGACCAGAGGCAAATTACTGGTAATACTTAATCAAACGTATCAACGCGAATCGGCAACATTGGTTGCAAAGGTCGACGCAACTACTATCAACTAACCAAATTTAACGCAGCTACCCCTCGCTTGCTCAACAGGTAGTTTTCTGCCACTTTGCCCTCGATGCATATGATACGCATCGAGAGTTTTTTGCGTTTTCGGACAGTTCCTAGCGTGAGCTAATAAAGGCCATTAGAGTAACTTATTAAAAAATGCAAAAAGGTCCAAGCGAAATTGGTGGTTTGATTTCAATTTCAAAAGCGACCATTTAACAAGATGAAAAACAATAATCAAGAACGTAACCCTAGACTTGATATGCGCATAATAGGAGCGCATAATAATTGCACTTAATAAAGGAGCATCTAATGCGGCAAAAAGTGTCTTGTAATACCACTATTAACCGCGAGTTAATAAATGAAGCTAAGTCGCTGAATATCAAACTATCTGAAGTTTTCGAGTCTGCACTTTTATTAGAGGTTAAGGCTAAAAAAAGAGATATTTGGTTGAAGGAAAATTTCAAGGCTATCAAGGAACACAATCAAAAAATACTGACGCAAGGTACATTTTCCGAAAAAATTGGCCAATTTGATGATTGAGCAGTTTTCAGTTTGTACTTATAGTTCTTCTATTGTTGTTATTTTGACAAATACTGTCTTTAACGACGTTGAAAGTATTTTGGTTGCGCCAATTAAACCTCAAACAGATGGAAACTTAATTAAGTACCTTCATATTGAATGTGAAATTGATCAACAGCATATGTATGTTGATCTCTTAGATATAGCCACAGTGTCAAAGAGAGGGTTAACGCAACTATATGATCATAATCTTTTAAACAAACGACAAGAAATTAAATCAGGGATAGATTTGTTAATAGATGGATTTTGAGTGAATCTGACCGGCTTGGTGCCTTTAATCTCCCCTTCCTCAGCGATTTCCCATAGCTTTTTGGCAAGCTTCCTTAAATCTTCGGGAGTCGCGTGAATAAATATTTCTTCTGCATTTAGATCTTTTTCAACCGTAATCATCAGTTTGGTTTTTTCATCCTATATGTCATTCGAGATAAGTGCCTTCTTCCGTGGGTACGAAAAATGGAATGCTATACCAATAAAATCTGCCTTTTTGTGAATTACTTGGCGCTGTGCAATTGATGCGATGTCTGCCAGGTGAAAGTAGAAGGTTCAACTGTATGTTCGCCGACCAGCCTTCTATTGTGTTCGGGATCGATTCGCCGTTGTAGAAGCAGTTCATTTGGGTAATTCGCATATCCGGCGTTTCATACAGATTCAATGTCACTGTATCTATCATCTGATTAGGCAGAACGACAGTATCTTGAGGCTCTAAAGATTTTACAGGCATTGCCAGGCTATTCAGCTTAACTTTTAACGTACGCAAATTTGCATATATCCCCGCTGCGGGAAATCGGGGAAGTGCGCCAATATCGGAATACGATGCTACGGCACCTGATTGTTGGCCGAATCCAATATAATTCATCTCTAAGAGTTTATCTTTGAGTGCGTTATTATATTCGCCATATGGATACGCTAACCATTTTTTTGAATAACCAATCTTTTCTTCGATCAAATCTTCTGAATCAACGATGTTGGCAATGACGCGCATTAACCATTCTTCTTCGTTCTCATTTTGCTGTATTTCCAACAAATGAAGATGACCTATTGTGTGATTCGCAAAGGTGCCTAATGGTGCCATTTCTTTGATTTGTTGCCACGATAACTGATTAGCTCGTTTGCCAATCTCTTCCGGATTAATAAAAATCGTATAGGGGAAGTTAAAACGCTTAAGTAATGGCAGTCCATTGTCATAGATATTGGCGTAACCATCGTCAAAAGTGATGACGACACTTTTTTCAGGCAGAGGGCTGTTTGCCTTAAGGGCAGTCAGGGCATCTTCTAACGATACGACATTATGGTGCTGCGCAAGATAGGTCAGATGTTCTTCGAATTTCTCCGGTGAAATACTGGTCGAGGGGGGCGTTTCACTGCTGACGTGATGGTATACTAACACCACAAAATTGGTGTTGTTTGTTTGGATTGTCTCTTTACTGGATTCACTGGACGCACCAAAAGATAAGAAAACAAAACACAAAACAATGCATATTCGTTGATGAATTAACATCGACAGTTTTTTCTGGAAAGCAAAATTACTCAATTTAAACAGCATAAACAGCTCCTACATCTGGCGTTTCCGCTAATACTTGCCAATATCACTACGCCGCTTTTAGGGTTAGTCGACACAGCGATTCTTGGCCATATGGGCGCTTCTCACTTCCTTGCTGGAGCGTCGATCGGCAGCCTGATAATAACGCAATTATATTGGATATGTGGCTTTTTAAAAATGTCTATGACGGGAATAAGTGCACAGAACTTTCATCAACCCGCGCATAAAAAAATCCAGCACCTGATAACCGGTATCTATTTTGCGTTTTGCGTAAGCCTTTTATTATTAGCGTTTCAGTCATTGTTTATAAATGCCGGTTTGTGGTTTCTCTCAGGAAGTCCGTTAGCGGCTGAGAGCGCTATTGCCTACTTTGGCATTCGTATCTGGGGCGCGCCGGCTGCGTTGATTAATATGCTGTTCATTGGCTGGCTCATCGGACAACAAAAAACCGCAATAGTGTTTTTTTGGCAGCTTTCAATAAATTTCGCGAACATCATTTTAAGTTTACTATTTGTGTATGGTTTTGAATTAGGCGTTTCTGGTGTCGCTGCAGGAACACTGATCGCCGAATACGCCGGACTGGTTGCGGGATTTTACATCTGTTTCAATAAACACAGAATGCTTGACCTAGATTGGGCTATCCCAGGAGTTAAAGAGGCAAAGTCCTTCTTCTCGTTAAACATAAATATCCTGATACGAAATCTCATTTTACAGGCCACGCTTGCGTTTGTTTCGTTAGTAGGCGCCACTTACGGCGTACAAGCTGCGGCAATCAATGCCTTGATGATGCAGTTTTTTGCATTGATTGCGCTGGGATTAGATGGAATAGCAAACGCGGTTGAGGCAATGGTGGGGAATGCGAAAGGCAAAAAAGCGCGCGAGGAGCTGCTGTCTGCCGTCACCGTTGGTATTGTGTGGTCGTCGGTGTTTGCTGTTTTTTACAGTCTATTGTTTTTCCTTTTTCAGGATCAGCTTGTCCATCTATTTACTGACCAACAAGATATCATCAACGCATTTAGCAACTATCTACTCATACTTATCTTACTACCACTTATTTCACACATGTGCTTTTTATTCGATGGTGTTTACATAGGACTGACAGAGGCAAAAACGATGCGAAATACGATGTTTATCAGTTCTGTACTTGGATTTTTGCCGGTTTATTATTTGTGTAAAAGCAGCTTTGCAAATGAAGCGCTGTGGATAGCCATGTTAAGCTTTCTCGCGTGCAGAGGGATTTTGTTATGTGCTCATTTTTACTATGAAAAAGGAAAAATGTCGCAGTCTTCGATGTTTCACTAGACCATTCAGACGGGTGACGCTTACGTCACGTTTTTTTATAACATTAATTTTATGATTACCTACAATGTACGTAATGACTGTTTATAAAAGCCGTGAACCATGTAATAAAAATAAGCTAATAGGCTAAAAGTTACCGCTTAAACTGCAACAAATTTGGTCTATACGTATCCGGCTTGAAATGTTGAATAATCTTCGAGAGTTTGCGCAGGTTGAAAGCACTTTTAGATATTTGGGTATTGAAGTAGACGATGCCTTAGAAGTTTCGGAGAAAATCGAATGTTAACCGAAAAGCATTGCCTCAATTATCTATACAACTTAACCCGAGATCTGCTTAAGCAAAGACCATAGAGTTCCTCTCTAGGTCAGTAATGTTAAGCGTTGGCTTGCTTTCCTTCAAACAATAAGCAACCAAGCCAGCCATAAGATTCGGCATAAAACCATTCATTGAGCGATGTCTAGAGTGCTCAATGAACGAAATATTCTTTAATTGGTCATTGATAGTCGCAATAATAAACCGTCTTGATAGCATAGCTCTATCCCATAATGACATCGCTTTTGCTTTCATATTTTTACGGACAGTGGTGATAAGGGTGACCCCTTTATCAAACAAATTTGTCTGCAAAGCTTTGCTCAAATACCCTTTATCACCATACAATTTATCGGGCAAATGTTGCGCTAATTCCTCAACGGGTTTTGTGTCATGAACATTTGCTGTGGTCACTTTTGCCGCGACAATTTCGCCCAAATGATTGACGATTAAGTGTAGCTTGAATCCATAAAACCAGCCCATCGTTCCTTTTCCGCGCTGAGCGATGCCAGCAAACGTTTTGTGCCGTGGAATACGAATATTATGACACACTTTTATACTCGTAGAGTCAATTAATTCAATCCCTGTGGGCTTGCCCTTGAGAGAGCTAAAGTAAGCACACATCGGTGCAATAGCCCGTGGCATCACCGCTAAAAATCGTGTGTAGCTGAGTAGGTCTGGAAACGCTTTTTTGTAAAATTGCTTCACATAGCCAAGGTAATAATTCTTAAAATTTCGATGGTGTGACATGTGGAATCCGATGATGATCGTCATGATTTCACTCATTGACATGCGACAATCTCGTTGTCTCGTGCGAGTACCATCTTCTAGCAGTTGTCTTTGCCATTGAGGGATAAAAACTTTGCAAAAGTCATCGACATCACAATACAACTCAACAAAATTCTTCATGCCTATTCCTTGTTTCTCGAATCATTCTTGGTCGAAAGATCCGATCTTGGAATAGGCATTTAGTTCAATTTCTTAAACGAGATTTGGGTTTCATTAGAAATCCTCTTGGATAGTCGTATTATTTTTGAATATAAGGTTGTTGAACATAAGCAATTACGAATCAATGCTTAGTACTTTTAACTGCACGATCTCTAAGTTGGATTATTCCTAACAGAATCTTAATTATTAACAGATTGTTAATGAAAAATACGTTATTTACCGGTGCCGGTCTGCATAAAATCGGCTGTTGCCAATTGGCGGGCAATAGGTAATAAATAATGCTTTTTGAATTCCTTGTCTGCTGTTCCAAACCATACCATCACCATATTTCTTGCAGGGGATATGTATAACCCCTGTCCTGAGAATCCATCCTTGTACAAATCGCCATCTGACCATATTAAGTCCCACTGCCATTTGCTGTGACTCGGTAGGTCACCATTAAACAGTCTGTCAAAACCAGTAACACGTCGCTCTGGAAATTCGGCATCTCCTATTAATTTTAGATCTGTTAAATGCGTTTCAGGCATGATGCTCCATTTACTCTCAGACTTTAGATATAAAAGCCCAAACCTGGCTACATCCGTCAGTCGGGCACTAATTCCGCCCGAAGAGAATATGTCTCCTGCACTATTGTGAATTATCAAGGCATCTGCTTCCGCACCCATCGGTTTCCATAAAGACTCAGATAGCGTCAGATGTAATGGTTGATTGGTAATGGCTTCAATAATTTTGCCAACTACCAGCGTGTTAACCGAAGCGTATTCAGTTATTAAGCCAGGGGCGGTTTTAGTTGTAACCGAATTCAGCAATTCGTTGAGCGATGACGGCTTATCTCCACTTTTGGAGAGCAATTCAAATACGGTTTCGAAAGTCTCATTGCAATCTTGTCCTTTTTGATTGATAGTGCCATCAATGCAGTCAACACCGGATGCCATATCAACTGCGTGCTGCACTTTTACCTTGTCCCAGACACTGTTTTTTAGTTCAGGCAAGTAGTGACTAACAGTCCTATGGATCTCAACATGACCTTTGCTTTCTAATTGAGCCAACACGGCAGCAGTCATTACTTTTGTAACTGACCAGATAATATGTCGTTGCTCTGGTCCATGGGAGTTGTATTGCTGATAGACTATGTCACCGTCTTTTATTATCAACACGCTGTTTATCCTCGTGTCGCTTTTCACATACTGGTCAAATGTTTGCTGACTTGAGTGCGGTTCATCAGTAGAAAAAGTTGCCGGTGTAGATGTCGGCATTAGTGCCGAGATTTCCCAATCGCGAATGTCTACATTCAGTTTGATGTCTAAAGGCCGGGCCTTGTGGTTAGGAATCGTTACATGAGGGAATAAGCTAGGCATATTCAACCATGCAAATCGGCTCAAATCTTCACCAAGATAATAGTTGTCCAGAGTAACTTTTTGCAGTCGCAGCTGAAATTGACTGGCAGATTCTAAATGTTGACTGTTATCGGGTGTTGATGCTTTTGCAGCAGGGATACTAATGAAAAGGATAGAAAGGTATACGAGCGTCATTTTAAAGGACGCTCGAAACTTAAAATAGTTTTGTTTGAAATCCATACACTAACGAAGATGCTGTTGACAGAATTATGAAGAAATAATCTATTTGGTTACGCTAGTACCTGATTACGGATTAAATTAAATTAATTGTGAGCATTAACGACATCTCAAAGCGTATCTGACTTCATTAGTAAGTTGGCTGCCTTGGTGCCACCACCTAGACTCAACCTTACTCGGTTTTATGGCGTGTTTGCTCCTA
>DDLV01000115.1 GCA_002340325.1 Glaciecola sp. UBA2563
TGTAAAAGACGCTCTTCAACATCCCTGTTCGCTCGGGCGAGCGCGTCCTTGCGCTCGCACGCTTTTACATGCAAACATGCCTCCGCTTTTACGCTTCATCCATAAAGCAAACAGCATTAGAATAATGCCCCCCGAGTGGTGAGGCTATTACACATTATTTAAGCTTGCGATCTAGCGCTCGCGCTTCGTCTATTTTCACCATTGCTAATTCGTGCTCATGCGCTGCTTGATGTACTTTTGCAATTGCTAATAATGTCGTTGCCACAGCATCCGGTCTCTTGCTCAGTTCCTTGGGTTGAAATCGCAGTGAGCGTTTGAAGCTCGTTAATGCCTGTTCTAGCTTGCCGTTTTGCATCTGAATGATGCCCCGGTTATGAAATGCTATTGCGATGTTTTGTCGGGACGATATTCTGCTTTTTATAACATTATTACACGCTCTTATCGAAGCTCTTTCAGTCGTTTGCAGCGTTTGTGCAAAGCATTTTTCAATGTTTATATTCAATGCTTTTGTGATATCAGCAAAGCTGAAAGGACTTAACACTAGCAGTATCGCGAATGTCGGTATTTTGAAATTTCTTGAGTTCATGATGGTTTCCTGTCGTGACTTTTTTGAATAACGTTTTCAGATTTAGATAAACGCTTATTCGACATTAACCAAACGCATTACATTTTGCGTTCAGTTGAAGTCACTTTCAGTTTTTCAAACGTTCGAGTACATGCATTGCGCGCAGATGAACGCATATGCATGTTTTCCGATGATATCTGTGTTGACTACTCAAGATATAAAAAGGAGGATTAGTAACACCAAATGTTAGTATTTTAATTTTACAGATATTGACCAACGCGGTTACCTAAATGTCTGCCAATGATCATGCAAGAACACTTTATATTTCAGCACGTTTTAAGTGTTTATGATGCCATGTTGCTAATGACAACAGTCTTGGCTGTTTTGCTTTCTCTCCCTCTAGTCTTAAAAAGAGATAGGCAAGTTAGCGACATATTATTGGCTGCTTTTCTTATGAGTCAGGGACTTTTGTTGTTTATGACCGTGATGTATTACAGCGCATTGATAGGCCCCATCACTGCAGAAATAATGTACCCGTTTCAATCGGTTCCCAAAATTATACTGACGGGTTCTCAGGGCTTACTTTTGCTTTGGTTCGCGCGTGCGATGATGGGGACACCGTTGCGAATCAATTCTAAGCTCACCTGGTTAGGTGTGATTTTTGGCGCTCTATTTTGTCTATTGAGCCTTGTAGTCGTGTTGTTTCCACCGCAGTATAAATGGATATCTGCATACTGCTTTTGGGGTCTGGCATTGTACTCAGTCTTTACAGGAGTATATGCCCTTAAGTTAATGGGGCAATTCGATAAATCGTTACAGTTGCGCTATTCAAATATCGAAAAGCGTAACCTTGTTTGGTTGAGATGGACAGCAGGCGGGTTGGTATTCGTATGGGCACTGCGTTTACTAGCTAGCATCCTTTATAGTTTTAATGCAGTCGTGATTGCAGATGCGATAAGTATTTTCAGTAACGTTCCCCCCTTGTTCTTGCTCGCCACAATGGTGGTATATAGCCAAACACATGCTATTAATGCGTCTGCCAACCTCAATGAACGCGCTAATAGCTCAAATAGAAATAACGATGACGCAGCAGAAAGAGATGCGGAACCAACAGTATTCGTAAATACCAAGCACACGCATCAGCTAGAAGACCTGATGATAAGGGTGAAAGTCTACCAAGATCCAGAACTTCGATTAGAAGGCTTAGCTGATAGTATGGACATATCGCCGAGGACGCTATCATCACTATTGAATCGGCATTTTCAAAAGAATTTCTATGACTATGTTAACTATTATAGAGTGATGGATGCACAAGACCAATTAGTTAACGCCAAGAACCAGGAAAAACCCATTCAACGCATATTCGAAGATGCTGGCTTCAACAGCAAAAGCACCTTCAATACTCTGTTCAAAAAATACACTGGTCAAACACCATCAGAATTTCGCAAGCGCTCTATGCTCCAAAACGCAGAGCCCAATTAACTTGATGTACTAACTGGCTGCAATTTCATTTTTATCAAGTTGATTACGTTGCTGGAATCCATGCAATGCTACTTGCGTTCCGGCAAGTGAAATCAAGCAGTACCCGACAAAGAAATAGAAACCTTGCCCAACAGTCGATAGTGTTTGAGAGCTAATATCCAGGATCAGTTTAAATCCCATAATACCAATTTGTTGTTGATTGGCTGTTTCGGCGTGGTTTGTTGATAGCACGGCAAGAAATACCGCAACAACAAACACATCAGCCATTGACCATTTTCCAATGAAGCCTACAAAGTTAAGTAAACGTTTTTCGATTGTGTGTTTTTTCGCAAAATATGCAATCGACACCAAAGAGGTTTTTAGCAACGGGATACAGACTGAAAACGCAAAAATTAGTAGTGCGACTAATATCCGCTGATCATTCCATAACTCCTCAACCGTTTGCATAATAGAGAGTTCTTGGTTTACTAATTCCGAGGAAATAGTGGGCGAACCAGAAATACTAGCAGTTAACTCCATTTCTAAAGTAAACATGGGTAAAAAGATCCCCGGGAAGAACAACCCAAGTGCGATTAGGTTTAGACCGAATCCAAGGTGTTTAAACAATACGTACTCCTTTGTTTATATCAATGTTGATTGCTTAAGCGATGCGGCTAGCTGCGGACATACCTCCGCTTCGATGTTTTCTCGCTTAAGTGACCAAAATTGTTGTTTTCAAGCAATGTATTAGGTTTGTTTTTTACCATGCGAGGCAATTAATTTCTAAATCTTTATTCAAGACGAATGTGCATATGCTCAGCAAGACGTTTTGGGGGCAGCGGAAAAAAGTTAATATAAAGCAAGTATCTATCGACTAAAAGCTTATATGATTTGTCACTAATGCTTTGAAACTGACTGCACAATTGTATAGCGTAAGACTGGTAGGAAGTCTTAGAGTCAGACTCCAGGTTTTCACTACTATTTTATCATTAAGCATGAGGTCAACCAGATGTCAGATAATATTCAAGATCAACTCAAGAATTCTATGCAGCCTTTCGCCAAGATGGCTGAAGTTAATATGAAAACACTTAAAGATGTTGTCGAAAAACAAAACGCAACGTTTACTAAGCTTATTCAGGACAGTTCATCGTTTGCTGAGAAAGCAAGTAAACAATCGGACATTACCAGCTTTGTAGAAGTGCAAAAAGCTTATCTTGAGACATTGCAAAGTACCCTCACTGAATCGGCTAAAGAAACGCAAACAATCGTCACTGAAGCACAACACAAAGTGGGTGAAGTGTTGAAAGAAATGGGTGAAGAGGTTACCTCTAAATTCTCGCAAAAATAATCTCTGCTCTAGGCCCTAGTTAAAACAAATCGTTTTGACCACACCTGTATAACACTTGTAATTGTGTCTTCTGTACTCCCGCTAGTTTAATGGTGCAGAAGGCATGTTACAGTAGCTAACGTAAGGTAAATCTTTATAAAAGACTTATCTACCTCGGTTTTTCCGAAATATTTCCAATCTGATTGCTATGATATTACGTAGGACCCTAATCAATATCTTTGCCTGTGGAAATGTAGATGGTAAAAACAAGAGGAAAGCTTATTGCAGCATTTGTGTTTTCTTTTACTGTGCAAAACGTTGCAGATGCTGATACCCCGCTGCCCCCAACACACTTAAAAGATGATTTAACCACCTACGCATGCGTGGGCTTGCTTGGCAATTTGGAAAAAAAGTTAGACATTAAAATTAAAGGCGGGAGTCAACAAGTCACGCTTTTATCCAAATCGAGCGCAATGGATTGGTTGCGATCGTTCTATAAAAATAAACAAGTTTATGCTGGAATTTCACGCAAAATCCAATCAGACTACCTTGAAAACAAGCCGATTGTCAGGCAAAAAATCAATATTGATTATGACCTGCTGGATAAAACGGTGGTAAAGAGCGGATTGAAATTTGTATGCGAGTTCAAAGAAGATCCTTTCGGCGACTTTTTTCTAAGTAATATTCGTTATCAAGGTAAAGCCCTTGATAAAAATTCATCGCTTCTTGCCAGTCAAAGACCAACGCAATGGTTTGACAAAAGATGGGCAATTATAAAGTAATGTCAAAAAAGTCACTTTTCTGTTTGATCTCTGTTTTCGCACTTACGTCATGCGCGACAAAGCAAACAGTTGAACAAAATCAAGTTATCTGTAAATGGGGCACCCAGCAATTCGATCTTTGTGCCTTTAATACCCAATCAGAGCGCATAGAAGCCCTTATTTCGGAAATGACGCTAAAAGAAAAGATTGGCCAAATGACACAATCGGTATGGCACAATAATGTTTCACCTGAGGAGATCCGCAATAAGAATATCGGATCAATCATCCATACAGATGGCCCTGTACCAGGACCAAACCCCGAAGACTGGATAACGACATTTGACGAATTTCAGCGCGAAGCATTAAATACCCGCTTGGGCATACCCTTGATGACAGCCGTCGACGCCGTGCACGGTCAGAGCACTTTCGACGGTGCTGTCATATTTCCGCATAACATTGGAATGGCTGCTACACGCAATTATGATCTGATTCGCAAAGCCGCTGAAATTACAGCAATAGAAATGGCGGGGACTGGATTTAACTGGACATTTTCCCCCTGTATTGCCATGCCACAACACGAGTATTGGGGGCGAGTGTATGAAGGGTTTAGTGAAGACCTAGACATTACCCGTCAGGCGACGAAGGCGTCGGTGACTGGGCATCAGGGGCAAGATTTATCTCTACCATACACAGTTGCTGCAACCGCCAAGCATTTCATTGCAGACGGCGGTACGGAAGGTGGTCGTGAGGGTGGCAATTCAATCGTCAATGAAAACCTTTTACGAGAGTATTTGCTACCTCCTTATGAGATTGCTGTCGATGAAAATATTGCTTCGATAATGGTCGGTTTTAACTCTGTCAATGGCATCAACATGCATCAGCATACACATTTGGTGACAAACGTTCTCAAAGGCGAGTTAGGTTTCGATGGCGTTGTGTTAACAGACTGGAATGGCGGAATTCGATGGGGCGAACCCCATACGGTGATAAATGCAGGTGTTGATATTGCAATGCAGCCAGGCAATCACGACGAGTTCATGTCTAAATTAGAGGCATCGGTGCTAGACGGTAAGGTGCCGATAACTCGAATTGATGATGCGGTAAGACGAATCTTAAATATGAAGTACGATCTAGGATTGTTTTCATCCCCTTTTGCAAAAAGTGAGTTCAGCGAACTAATAGGGCAACAAGAACATCGGGATATTGCCCGGCAGGCTGTTCGCGAGTCACTCGTACTGATGAAAAATGACGGCGTTTTGCCACTTAATAAGAATGATGAGGTTGCTGTTATTGGTGAGCATGGCCATTTGGCGGGTCTTCAAAGCGGCGGGTGGTCAATTAGGTGGCAAGGTCAATATCAAAGTTATTCGGGTTCAACAACGATCCTAGAAGGAATTCGTGAGATTAATCCAGATGCAGAATACTACGCTCAAGGATGTCCCGTCGATATGGAAGCCGATATCGCAATTGTTGCTGTTGGCGAGCGGCCGTATGCAGAGTTCAAAGGTGATACCGATCAACTTTATCTTACTGAACGGCACAAAGCGTTTATCAAAGATTGTAAGGCATTGGGCAAAAAAGTGGTAACGGTGTTGATTTCAGGACGTGTCCTTATTATTGAAGACGACTTTAACAATAGCGATGCCTTTATTGCTGCATGGTTGCCCGGTTCTGAAGGTGGCGGAATTGCTGATTTACTTTATTCAACAGATGGCTTTAAGCCGGTAGGAAAATCTCCTTACGCATGGCCCAAACGTTTTGAAGACCTGCCGTTGGGCGAGTTTGATGAGCGAGCATTGTTTCCTTTTGACTATGGAATGAGTGATTTTTAGACGATAGCATAAACTATGAAAACGATATTAAAAAGGTCAGTTCTATTCGTTTTAGGTCTGGTATTACTGATTTATATCGTGGCTGCTATCACAATGCCTCGTGGCATAAACCCATCGCAATACTCATCTTTAAGCGATAACTTCGAAGTTGAAATAATTAGAGACAAATGGGGTGTTCCCCATATCTATGGGCGAACGGATCCTGATGTTGCCTTTGGACTTGCTTTTGCCAATGCGCAGGATGATTTTGCCACGATTCAAGATGTTTTGTTGGCAACCAGAGGTCTCATGTCAACAAAATTGGGAATCGATGGAATTCCGACGGATTTCTTGGTGAAGTTCATGAACGGTTACAATGAAGTCGAAAAACACTATCAGGACAAACTAAGTCCAAAGGTACGTGCTATAGCTGAAGCCTACGCAGACGGCATTAATCATTATTTAAGCGTTCATGGTGATGATGAAGAAATCTCACCTTATCTGCTACCCGTCACAGGACTCGATGTCGTAGCGGGTTACCCGTTTAAAACGCCTCTCTTTTATGGATTTGACAAAGTTCTAGGCGCTGTATACGACGGTAGCTATGGTCAAAAAAGCTATGACAATTATGGTAACGGATTAGCACTCTATAGAGATCCGATTAATAATCACAGGACTCGTTCGCATAAGTTTCAGCCATTCGCATTAGCACGTAATAACTCACCTCAATTAGGCAGCCAAGGTATTGCCATTGCTCCATCGCGCTCTGGTGGCGAGACGTTGTTATTGGTGAATAGCCATCAACCATTGACAGGGCCGGTAGCGTGGTATGAAGCTAGAGTAAAATCTGAACAAGGTTGGGATATGGTAGGCGGCACATTTCCTGGGGCTCCTGTCATTCTGCACGGAGCGGGTAAGTATTTAGGTTGGTCATCGACTGTAAACAAACCAGATTTATCGGATGTATACCGTCTAGAGGTTAATCCTGATGACAGCAATGAATACAAGGTCGATGGCGCATGGCAAAGATTTGAGACGCGCACTTTTGATATTACTGTGCATTTCTTAGGGCCAATAAGATGGACTTTTGAAGAGGATATTAAACTCAGTATCTTTGGGCCAGTTTTGGAAACGGATGATGGAGTATTTGCACTAAACTGGGCAGGCAGAAATGAAATAAGAGGGCTGGAAGCGCATTACGCAATGAACCGAGCTAAAAACCTATCTGAGTTTGAAAATGCGATTAAATTGGGTGTTTTACCTTCGATTAACTATGTTGTCGCTGATAGAGAGGGGCAAATCGCGCATTATTACAACGCTATGTTTCCAAATCGAAAAGAAAACGATATTGATTGGTCAGGGATCATCGATGGCACATCTAGCAGTGTTGCATGGCAGGGTTATCTGCCGTTTTCAGCAATGCCAAAAACGGTAAATCCATCCTCAGGTGCAGTCTACAATGCTAATAATACGCCATTTGAAGCAACCGATGGAGAAGATGGGTATGCGCGATCTCAACTGAATCAATATATTGGTATAGAGCACCAGATGACTAACCGCGCTGTTCGAATAAAACGACTTTTAAGCGCGTCTGAAACTATCGATTTTGAAGTATTTCGTCAAATCAAATACGACACGTATTACGATAAAGACAGTGATGTTATGAACGCATTATTTTCTTTTCTTAATTCATCAGAATCAGAGCGCGTACCCACAGGAATGCAGGAATATAGTGATGCTTACAACGAGGGGATTTTACTCCTGCGGAATTGGGATCTAAACACTAATTTAGACAATTCTGCTGCCGGTTTAGGGGTGCTTACGGTGATGCCTTACATTCAAGCAGAACTTCGAGACAATAACCCACCTCCAATTCAAGACAGTTTTGCAAATGCTGTTAAGCACCTCATTGATCATTTTGGACAGGTAAATCCAGCTTATGCTGATGTAAATAAGCTCTACCGAGGTGGAGCTTCTTGGGCAATGGATGGCGGGCCGGATATTGTTCGCGCGGTTTACGGCTATCCGCCGAATGAAAAAGGCGAGCTGGTTAATGTTGCGGGAGACAGCTACATATTATTTGCGAGATGGGATGAAACAGGGAACTTTTCTGCAACTAGTGTTCATAGCTTTGGGACAGCTACGCTTGATGAAAGCAGTCCGCACTTTGCTGACCAAAGCCCATTGTTCGTGAATAAGAAAGAAAAACACATAGAAATGGATAGAGCAAAGCTGATGGAAACTGCAACATCTGTGACGTCTTTTGGCAGTTACTTATACTCATCAAAATAAAGGTTATGAAGATTATCTTTTTTCGGAGTTAGTATAATTCACTTCCACTGTAATATGCGCAATTTGCGGGTGCTTTGAGATGAGAGACTTATAACATTCGGGTGTATTTGCAGTGCTGGTTAAGACCGATATAATTGCGGAATAGTGATTGGCATCAAGCTTCCAAATATGAATGTCAGTCACTTTGTCCTGAGTTTTCCCTTCAATCGCGTCAATCATATCAAACCTAATGGAGTCTCCAATACTCCTGTCTAGTAAAATCGGACTTGTCTGTTGAATAAGCGCTAGAGACCAACGCGCAATCATAATCGCACCCACAATTCCCATGAGTGGATCACACCAATATAAACCGCCTAGTTTACCTGCTACTAGCGCAAAGATTGCGAGGAGCGACGTTAACGCATCGGCTAGAACATGGATATAGGCGGCATGCAGATTATGATCTTGGGTACGTCCTCGAGTGTGGTTATGCTGATTGTCTTCTCTGAGCAACATAGCACCAGCAAGGTTGACTACCAAGCCCACAAACGCGACTGTTATGGCTTCGGTAAAACGAATTTGTTGAGGTTCAAAAAAACGTTGTACGGATTCAACGACCATGAATAAGGCAACAACGGCTAGCGCTATGGCGCTGGCGATTGCACCTAGTACATTGACTTTTCCAGTACCAAAAGAAAAGGCTGGATTATTGGCATTTTTGCGGGCGTATCTATAGGTAAAAAGTGTGATAGCAAACGCAACGACATGCGTTGCCATATGCCAACCATCTGCAAGTAACGCCATTGAGCTAGATATCGTACCGAATACAATTTCAACTACCATGGTAATTGCAGTGAGGATCAGAACATAGAGCGTGCGCTTCTCACCTTTTATATTGTGGTGAGAAAAATCATGACTGTGTTTTAAGTGATTGGATGAGTATTGGGATGAACGTCGAGACATAAACACATAAAACGATTCAGAGCTACTTTTAATAGTAGGCGCTTGTAAGGTGTTGGCAAGGTTTTCACATTCTTCAGCTTAATTGAGGGAACACGCTTTGGGTTTAATGACTGGATTTCTAAAAAAGCACATGAGAGTGACTATTTTATTATAGTTAATTCAAATTCGACACTTTCATTAAAACCTAGACTCACCACATTAAATCATCAGGGACAACAAAATCAGCATATGGGTCGTCCTCTGCAGGAACTTCCTCTGCTTGTTTATTTTCAATAACTACTGTGTCATCACGTTCAGAGATTTTACGACCGACAATGCCAGGAATTACCACATAACCATCTTCTAATCGTGCAACGACTAAAATGCCTGACATGAGTTGTTTTCTTGTTGTTTCATCGACATATAATGTCTTGATAATACTGCCGTCGGTGAAGTTATATTTTATGTCACCTTTGCTATTGTCGAGTTGGTTTTGTTCGATTAACTGCTTAATTTGGGCTCGAATTTCTTTTTCTTTTCGCTTTTGTTGGATCTCTTGATTGAGCGCTTTATCACGGGCGATTTGCTCAGCCTTCTTTTCCTCAACACTTGCCTGCACTTCTCTAGCTTGTTTTTTGGCGCCTTTTTTTGCCTTTCTAACTTGTTTCTTATTGACTAAGCCGGCTTTTAGCATTTGCTCTTGTAGCGATAATTTAGCCATTGTTATTCCCTCGTTAACAAAACTGTGTACAGTCAACTTTATTAGTCTAATGACAATTGAAAACCTATTTTGTTATACAACTAACTATTTAAGCGGTCAAATAACCCTATTCGTGAATCTTATTTTACAGGGATTCCGCTCGCTTTAAAAACCTTCATTTTTATCTTTACAAAGCTGTCTCAACTTATGGCTCTACAAAATTTAAGAATGTATTTGCCGTTAGGCGACCTGTTTGTGGATTGTCGTCAATGTCCGTAGCTGGATTAATAGTTCCGGAATGTAACAAGTTTCCCGGATAGATTGCCATGCGATTCTGCGCGTAGGGAATTTCACCGATTTTTATAAATTGAGCATCAGAACTATCAATGTATTTTTCACTAGGCAAACCATTTTCCCCAAAATAATGGCCTATTGATGACAAATAGTCATCAACGTTTGTTTCGTAAACACGCTCTATGTTGGTAGGTTGGTGAGTATAAAACGCAGTGCCCCCATGCGGGTTTGGATTCAAATAATGTAAAAGCGCAATGCGAAATTCTTCAGTTCCATCAAAATGTGGTATGCGTTGTTCAATCGATAAATCTTTGGGTTGGCAAGTGATGAGGGAATAATAGCTATCAAAAAATTCTAGTTTATAGTGATGAGGGATATCATATATTTTTTGCAATAAAGGAACGACGGCATTTGTGACAGATGCAATATATTCCTGAGGCAATTTAGCGCGTATTCCTGGGTAGTACGTGGGTGCTTCATCAAAGCTGAGCGTATCTAGATTCTGCAGAAGGCTTTGATTCAAATTATCGAGAAAATTGTCCAAGATAAATACAGGCGTTTTTTCCTTTCCTACGCGATTAAAGTAGGGATTTGCAGAGCGATTAATCAAATAGCGCATGAGAATATACAGGCAGATTTATGTCTTTATTCGTCTTATTTTAATAGCGTAACCCAAAAAAATGCTTATGTCAGTGCTTCGATGTTTGGCTAGTTAATTGAAAACCAAACCATCCCGCTGTTGCTGAAATGCTTGTCAAAAATATCCCCCATATCCAGTCAGTCAGCATGATGCTGAGACTGAAACCTTCTAGTATGCTGTAGTTGGTTAGGTTATATGCACCATAGCTTGCAAGTCCTAATAAAGCGCCATCAATACTGGCATAATACCAAGGCTTTTCTCTGTTGGGTACGACGGTTAGCACAAAAGTGACAGAACCATACATTATGTAAAACACCAGCCAAGGCCACGTAATAAATTCAGCTCGCAGTAAATCTTGCATCTCAGATTGGTAAGTTTCTGCAGCAATCAATCCTAGCCACAATCCGTCTAAAATACCAAAAGTGACGAAGATAGCAGTAAGTGCGAAAATGATATTCACCGCAAATTGCTTTGCTTTTTCTAGCATAAATAATGATTCTCGATGGACATGACGATTATAAAGGAGGCATCATGATGAGGGTCGTCTTGCTGAAAATAATTTGCAATACCTAATCACTATACTAATTTAACCGGTTAATTGTGTCTTTGGATCCATTTATCATTAAGTCGTTTGCATCAACTGCTATTAGAAATCAGTGCTGATAGCGAAGGAACACTAAAAATGTCACCGATTAAGAAGTTTGTTTTTACCTTCATCGCGGTTGTTGGTATCCCCGCGTTGTTTTTTGTGCTTACAGAGGTTGCATTGCGCCTCTCTGGCGTAGGGACACATTTTGATTATTTTCATGAAATAGACATTGATGGAAAGGCGTACTACCAAGAAAACAAGTCGTTTGCCAACCAGTTTTACCCTCCTTCGTTAGGCATAGCGCCATTAAACAATACCATTGAAATAGACCCTGATAGCAGTGTTGTGCGCGTTTACATTTTAGGGGGATCTGCTGCCCAAGGGTTTCCCCATGTAAATCATGGGCTTGACAGGCATTTGTCTGCACATTTGCGTAACGCCTTACCGGGCAAAAAAATAGAAGTCATCAACACGGCGATGACGTCAGTTAATTCACACGTCGTATACGAAGTAGCGCGCACATTGCCTGATGAATCTGCTGATTTTGCAATTGTTTTAATGGGAAATAACGAGGTTGTTGGACCTTATGGGCCAAGCACATTTAGTCAAAACTTCCTCTCAAGTTTAACAATGATTAGGGCGTTGCAGGCGCTCAAACGCACTAGAACGTGGCAGGCGATAGCATTGTTTATTCAGCAGTTTAAGCCCAGCACGGATAAAAAAGAAATGGAATGGGAAGGCATGGAAATGTTTTCCGAATTCAATGTCACACATGATGATAAGCGCTTAGCAGATGTCTATAGTCATTACGAAAATAATCTCAACGACATCATTGATTTTCTTCAACGCAAAAACATACATGTCATTTTATCCTCGGTTCCGGTGAATTTGCGTGATTCAGCACCCTTTGGATCAAGCCACAGGCGTAATATTACCTCAGACGAGTTGCAGCGTTGGAAAGAATTAAATCAAACCGCTAAGGATGCTTTTACAAGTGCAAATTGGACAATGGCAAAAGACACATATGGGGCATTGCTAGAGATTGACAGCGAATTTGCAGACACACACTTTAAGCTAGCAAAGGTATTGGAGAATACCCGTGACTTTGAGCGAGCCAGATTTCATTTTGACCAGGCGCTACATTACGACACCAAAAGGTTTCGAACAAATCATGTGATAAATGACATCATTGAGCAAGTTGCCAGCGAAGAGTTAGCAAACAGTGGAACGCAAACGTTCACCTATGTGGATAGCGTAACTGCTTTTAACAGTGAGAGCGAACCGTTTGCACCTGGATGGAACCTCTTGCATGAACATGTGCATTTTGATTTCGACGGCAATTACGTTTTAGCGCGAGAGTTCGCTAATGCTATCGTTTCCCAAATTATGCCATCAGCATCATACTCATCACTCACAAAAGACGAAGCTGCAGACATCATCGGTTTTCCAAATCACGAAACCAATCAAATCATGAATCGTTTGTTAAGCATGGTGCAAAAATCTCCGTTCACAAACCAAAGTAATTTCAACGAACTAAAGGCATTTACAGAAAAACGTCGAGACGAAATAATTGATGAGGTGGGAAGTCCCGCAGATGCTATTTTAAGAAGAAAGCCCGTCGTTCAAAAAGGATTAGCGGATTGGAAAATACACTATGAACTGGCAGAGTTAAATCGATTCACAGGCAACCAAGAAGCCAGTTATATTCATCTTCGAGAGCTCGTAAAGCTGTATCCGCATAACCACGAAACCTATGTAAAGCTTGCTGAACTCGAGAGCAAAAAAGGTCAGAATAAACAAGCTATTCAATACTTAAAACGCTCCTTGCACTATACGCGAAATGATCAAACGAAAGAAACACAGGCACTTGGTCTCATCGGGCTGAATTATATGAGAGCAAATCAATACGATGATGGTAAGTTGTATTTTGAGAAGATTGTGGATAATTATGCTGATCAAATTGGCGCTACCATAAGAGCATATGGTTCCTTGATAAAGTTCGCCAAAGATAACAACCAGAGCAAAGATTTAAATCAACACATAAACGGAGTACAGCGCTACGCTAAACGGCTCATTAATGACGGACGCGCCGAGGAGTTTCCTCTACTTTATCGCCGTATGGCACAGATAATGACGATAGCTGAAAATAAGGCGGAAGCTGAAAGATGGCAGTCGCTGCAACCATAAAGCTAATTCCGCAATGTACATTTCCTATAAACTGCTTTGCCGAGTAGATGTCAATAAAATGTGAAAACTCTTTCATGGAAATCGCTCCAAGACGCATGAGAGAAGTCGTTTGCCAAAGCCCAAGCGTATAGCAATTGATAGTTGATATTGAAATCTAACTCAAAGACTAGTAGCTGAAAAATAGAGTGTTTTCAGTGCTTATCCAGTAACTTCCTCTTTACTTCCACTTTATCGCAAGGCAAAACCAATTCATCGCAACACTATTCTGTTTGCTTCAAACCTGTGCGAAGGTTAAAACTATAAAAAATTGATAACAATTCGATAACAAAACGAACCAGAGACACACATATCATGCAAAACAAAAACCGTCTTAAAAGTCCTATCGCGAAGGGCGTATCTCTAGCCCTCGGAGTAAGCTTAATGGCGCCCATATATGCGCAAGAAACCGATGAAGGTACAGACAGCGCTGAAGGGCAGACTCAGGATGTTGAAGTCATTGCGGTCACGGGCATTCGTGGCAGTTTATCGAGAGCAATGGACACAAAACGCATTTCAACAGGGGTTGTTGATGCTATTAGCTCTGAAGATATAGGTAAGTTTCCGGACACTAACCTTGCAGAATCACTTCAACGTATCACTGGCGTATCCATAGACCGAGTCAACGGTGAAGGTTCTCGAGTGACAGTGCGTGGGTTTGGTGCTGACTTTAACCTCGTAACTATAAACGGCCGTCAATTACCGACAAACTCTGGTCTTGGCCGCTCGTTTGATTTTGGCGACCTAGCCGCCGAAGGTGTTGCTGGCGTTGAAGTTTACAAAACCGGTAAAGCACATGTGCCAACGGGCGGTATTGGTGCGACCATTAACATCTTGTCAGTAAAGCCTCTTAAGAATCCAGGTCTAAATTCAAGCTTTGGAATTAAAGCTGTTAACGACACATCGACAATTACAGGCGACGCTTTTACGCCTGAGTTTTCTGGAATATATAGCAACACATTTTTTGACGATACTGTCGGCGTGGCATTCTTAGGAAGTGTGCAAGAGCGTAATAACGGCGCACAATCTGCAACCACTAACTTTTTCTCTGAAGTCGATGGTGGTACGATTAGAGACGGTATTAGTCTTGATGGTACTCAACCGTCCGAAGGAGACATCGTTGGCTTACCACGAAATATCGTTTATCAGCTGAGTGAAATTGAAAGAACAAGAACTAACGCTCAGCTAACCCTCCAGTTTGCCCCAACTGACAACTTCACTATGACGCTTGATTACACGTATGCTGAACAAGAGGTCTCAAACAGCTTCAACGACGTGTCTTACTGGGTTGCACAGGTACCTGACGAAGTGCTTTGGTCAGAAGGTCCAATCGTTTCTCCGTTGATATACACGGAGTTTCAGCGCGAACCGGACTTCCCACATGCCGCAGGTGGTGGTGCGTCACGTAATGAATTGAGCTCAGTGGGAATAAACTTAGAATGGTTCCCTAATGATGATCTTGAGTTAAGACTTGACCATCATGATTCGACGTCTCTTCGCGAACCTGATGATTTGATCCGCGGTTCGAGTTCATTCTTAACGGTAGCAGGCTTGCGAGGCAGAAGCAGAGCCTCAACAACAATTGATTTCAGAGGCGACATTCCGGTTACGACAACTACCGCAAACGATCCGCTTACGCCAGATGATATGAGATTAACAGGAAGCGTGTATTCTAATTCATGGGCTGAAATGGACATCGAACAAACGCAATTTTCGGGTAAGTGGTATGTGGATGGCGATCAAACGATTGAGTTTGGCGCTGGCATCACAAAAGTGGCAAACTTCGAAGCGAGCAGTTTGGTGCAGCGTAATACATGGGGTGAGCCTCAAGCGAGCGCGCTTGGTTCAATGTCTGATTTGGTAAGACCTGCAAGCTTGGAGGGCGTATTTGATTCCTTTAATTCAGGCGATCAAATTACTAATAATTTCTTCTTGTTTGACTACACCGAAATTGCCGCTCGGGCGGTATTCTTGGAGAGTTTAGATCCGAGTAATCCACTATACTTAGCACCAGATCCAGGCGCTGAGGTCGGAAGTTGTGGCAATTCTTTCTGTCCTGATTTTGATCAAGGCTTTGGTAACAATTTCGAAGAAGAAACCATGTCTGCGTTCATTCAATACAGACTGCAGGGCGACTTAGGCGATTATCCGTACAGCATGTTGCTCGGGTTGCGTTACGAAGAAACAGACGTAGTTTCAAGCTCCGCGTCACGAAATTATACGCGTGTCGAGTGGGTTGCTGCGACTGAATGGATAGCACGTGACGACGGCACGGAAGTACCTTCTGGGCTTGAAGCTAAATACGATAACTGGCTTCCAAACTTAGATTTTGATCTTGACGTTCACGAAGACATGAAGCTTCGGTATTCATATAGCCACACGATAGCGCGTGCGCCATACGGTTCATTGATTGGAAGCCTGAATATCTCCAACTTTATTCAGTACAACTCTTCTGGTTTATACCGAGCAACGGGTAGTATCGGTAACCCAGGATTACTTCCTTATGAGTCTGAGAACCACGACGTGTCATACGAGTGGTACTATGGTGATGCAAGTTATTTCTCAATTGGTTATTTTAATAAAACGGTGTCTAACTTCATTGGTAGCACTGTCATTGATGATGTTGCAATCTTTCCTGACCTAGCATTCC
Organism: Glaciecola sp. UBA2563; assembly: GCA_002340325.1. Lineage (GTDB taxonomy): Bacteria > Pseudomonadota > Gammaproteobacteria > Enterobacterales > Alteromonadaceae > Glaciecola. The sequence continues at coordinate 16,235 of DDLV01000115.1, forward strand.
CAGGATTTGGCCCATTGTTTGAAGAAGCCGTTGCTGCGCTTGGTGGAACGCCATCTAACCAGGAAATACGAGATTGGATTTTCGCAAACAGAGCGGGTGAAGCAGGTGTTTTCCCAGACCCAGCGGGTGGCGGTGTTATTACAGGCGTGCCGGGGCGAGACCAACCTGCTACATTTGATTTGTCTACAATCATCAATAACGACGAAGAGCTGACGATTGATGGTTTCGAAGTGGCAATACAACACGATTTCGAAGACACGGGATTCGGTTTCATTGCGAACGCGACCTTTGCTAACTCCGACCGAGAATTCGACCGATTTGTTAACGCCAGCCAATTTGCATTAGAAGGCTTAAGTGATACGCGAAACGTCGTGTTGTATTACGACAAAGACGGTATTCAAGTGCGTTTAGCGTACAACTGGCGTGATGAATGGTTGGCGTTTGCTGGTGGCTCACAACCAGGATACGTTAATGATTATGAGCAGTTCGACCTAAACGCGAGTTATGACTTTGCTAATGGATTGATAGTATTCTTTGAAGCTATCAACTTAAACGACGCAACCACTCGTGGTTTCGCCAGAGACTATTTACAGTCTTCAGGCGTAACCCAAACGGGTCCCAGATACAACATTGGATTCCGTTACAGCTTCTAGTTATTAACATAATAAGCCAAAAACTCACCATGGACGTAAAACCATGGTGAGTTTTTAAGTTTTAGGCATATGAATTCTGATATAAATGACATAGTAATTGTAGGTGGTGGCACCGCTGGATGGCTTACCGCCGCCGTATTGGCCGCACATTTTGATACTTCGTCAAAATTCACGATTACTCTTATTGAATCACCCAATGTACGAACCATTGGCGTCGGAGAAGGTACTTGGCCAACAATGGCAGGAACCCTCCGGCGTATCGGCATCTCCGAAGCGCAGTTTATCGCAGAATGCGATGCAAGCTTTAAACAAGGAACCCGTTTTACTGGCTGGACCCTGGGAGAAAACGAAAGCTATTATCATCCTTTTTCTTTGCCTATCGGTTATAACGAAATTAACATCGTTGATCACTGGCTAGAATCTCAAAAAGAACTGCCATTTGACGAGTTTGCGACAGCACAAGCGGGCGTGTGCAATTATCATCTAGCACCTAAACAAGCGAATACGCCAGAGTATGCGAACGTTGTCAATTACGGTTACCACCTAAACGCTGGGAAGTTTGCCAATCTATTGAGGAAACATTCTCTTGATAATCTGGGTGTTAAACACATTAGCGCGGATGTTGAGTCTGTAAAACTCATAGATTCGTCAAATATTCAAAGTGTTACTTTAGACGATGGAAGACAAGTTGGTGGTGACCTTTTCGTTGACTGCACTGGGTTTAAACGTCTTTTAATTAGCGAACAACTAAAGGTCCCATTTAAAAGTGTGAGAAACGTATTGTTCAACGACAGAGCAATGGCGTTTCAAGTGCCTTACCATGATCAAAATGCTCCTATAAACTCAACGACGCATGCGACTGCTCATAAAAACGGCTGGATATGGGATATTTCTCTACCGAATAGGAAAGGTATCGGCATCGTGTATTCGTCTCATTATGGTGATGAAGATAGTGCCGTTGAAACGGTAAAAAAATACATTAATCAACACATGCCGCACTCAGATTTCGAACGTCTTAAGCCGAATAAAATAAAAATCGATCCTGGGCATTTGCAAACGTACTGGAAAGGGAATTGCCTTGCGGTTGGTTTATCAGCAGGATTTATCGATCCACTTGAAGCAACGGCGATGATATTAATTGAGTTTTCTGCAAAGTTTTTAAGAGAGCATTTACCTGCAAATAAAAATGACATGGCGCTGCTTGCAGATAAGTTTAATAAAAGAATGGATTTGCATTGGAAAAGTATTGTTGATTTTATCAAGTTACATTACATACTTTCCAAACGAACAGACAGTGATTACTGGCTAGAGCACCGCAATGCAACAACTATTCCTGAGTCACTGCAACAATCTTTGTCGATTTGGAAGAACAGGTCGCCGTGGCACGCTGATATTGAGGTGGCAGAATCCATGTTCCCACCCGCTAGTTTTCAGTTTATTCTTTATGGAATGGGATTTACATCGAAAAGTACACTGTCTGATAGACGGTTGGCAGATCGAGAGCGCGCTCACCTTCAAACATTGATAAAAAACAAACAAGCTGAAATACAAAAATTGCGTCAACACCTGCCGACAAACAGGCAATTGTTGAATCAGATTAAATACAGTTGGATGAACAGGCTTCAATAATGTCTAAATACGAAATGCTCAACAACGTCGCGCATGCGGATCTTAAAATTAAGCTCGATAGGACTCCTGAATTAGGCGATGATGTTATGTTCTGTATGACTTATCCTTTCGAGTTTCGACTTGTCTTGTCGCATTACCCAATACTTGTCTATCGAGATAGAGACAATGGTACAATGTTCCCAATTGCTTTATTTGGGTTTGAAGAAGGTGAGAATCTATTCTTGACCAACACTGGTTGGAATGCACGCTATATTCCCATTATGGTGCAAAGACAACCTTTTGCTATCGGCTTTCAACAAGTGCAGGGAAGTTCTGATAAACAACAGGTGATCACTTTTAACCCTGAGCACCCACGAGTGAATAAGCATGTTGGTGAAGCGATTTTCAACGAACATGGTGGTTACACCCCTTATCTGGAACAAGTCATCAAAATGTTGGAGTCGATCGATACGGGACAACAACAAAACCAGCAATTAGTTAACGCGTTGGAAAAATATGATCTGTTGGAGGAAACAACGGTTGCGATTACATTAAAAGATGGTTCCAATTATGAACTCGTTGGGTTTTGTACTATTGCAGATGATAAGTTTGAGTCATTATCTGCTGAAGCTCTGAAAGATCTAAATGATCAAAAGTTATTACTGCCCATTACTTCGATAATGGCTTCAATGTCTAATCTTGGTAATTTGGTAGATATTCGCAACGCGAATTTAGGTTTGTAGATGGATTATGGGACACCAATTGAAGAAATAGAGTGTTCTACATCTGCACTTTCCGATTATATTTACTCGTCTGAGACGCCCATTGTTTTGCGAGGTCTTGTCAATGAGTGGCCAATTGTCAAGAAGTCAAAGGAATCTAATGAGGCCGTTATCGAGTACCTCAATCGTTTTTATAATGGAAAACCTGTCAACGCATTCTTAGCAGAGCCAGAGACACAAGGCAGGATTTTTTATAACGATAGTGTTGATGGCTTTAACTTTGCGCAGTCGCAAGTTTATTTAGATGACGTTCTTAATAGATTGAATGGAATAGCAAATCAGCAATCACCACCAACCTTTTATGTGGGCTCTCTAGAAATCAATCAACATTTACCAGGGTTTGCGCTGGAAAATGAGCTCAATCTTAAATTTAACGATTCGCGCATCGGCATTTGGCTTGGCAATCACTCTATTGTGGCACCACATTTCGACTTTCCTGACAACCTAGCATGCTGTGTGATTGGAGAACGGCGGTTTACGCTGTTCCCGCCAGAACAACATCAAAACCTGTATGTTGGCCCTTTGGATTTTACGCCTGCTGGTCAACCCATCAGTATGGTGGATATTAAACACCCAGATTTGCAGAAGTTCCCGCGATTCGAAGCCGCTATGGAGGCAGCTAAAACAACAAAGTTACAGCAGGGTGACGCAATTTTTATCCCCAGCATGTGGTGGCATTCGGTTGAGAGTCTGAGCGTCTTGAATGGCTTGGTGAATTATTGGTGGCGAGACTCACCAGCGTATTTAGGCGTCCCGAATACCGCATTATTGCACGCCATCATGAGCATTAAAGCGCTACCTAAGCGACAGCGGGATGCCTGGAAAAGTATTTTTACGCATTATGTATTCGATCAGCCGAGTGATATGTACGACCACTTACCCGATAATGTAAAACTACAACAGTCGCAGATATCTGAAGTAACTGTACGCAAGTTACGTGCTCAGTTGATGAATAAACTCAAATAGTGTAGGTAACAAATAAGAATGACCGAGACAAATTTAGTAAATAGAGTCGTGATTGCAGGTGGTGGAACGGCAGGCTGGATGGCAGCGGCTACTATCTCAGCGACTATCGGCAAGCGGCTTAACATCAGTTTGGTTGAATCAGATGCAATACCTACCGTGGGTGTTGGCGAGGCAACGGTCCCATCTATTTTTACCATTCATCAGTTACTAAAAGTGCAAGAGGCTGATTTTCTGAAAGCCGTTAATGGAACCTACAAACTCGGTATCATGTTTGAAAATTGGACGAGATTGAATCACAAGTACTTTCACTCGTTCGGTAAAACCGGGCTGTCATGTTGGGCGGCTGGTTTTCATCATTTTTGGGTGCGTGCAAATGAACAAAAAATGGCAAAAGAGTATGCGCAATATAGTTTAGAGACCTTAGCGGCGGAAAAAGGTAAATTTGCGCATGTTAAAGAACCCAATTTGAATTACGCCTACCATCTGGATTCCGCCAAGTATGGACAATTTCTGCGCGGAATTGCGGAGAAACACGGAGTAACTCGCATCGAAGGCAAAATAGATAAGGTCAATCTCAAGCACGAGTCCGGTTTTATTGAGTCTATATCACTTGAGTCAGGCCAAATTGTTGAAGGTGATTTATTTATCGATTGCACGGGTTTTCGTTCTCTATTACTTGGACAAGCCTTAAAGGTGGGATATAACGATTGGAGTGAGATGTTACCCGCAAATGCGGCTTATGCTATGCAAACAGAGTCCCATCGCCCCGCTGTACCATATACGCGCTCAATTGCGTTGGACGCAGGTTGGCGCTGGCAAATTCCTTTACAGCATCGCGTAGGTAATGGCATCGTGTTTTCTACGGAATTTAAAAGTGAAGAAAGTGCTCTGGACGACCTGCTTGCAGGTATAGACGGTCAACCGATTACAGACCCGCGATTAATTCGCTTTACTACTGGACAGCGAAAGGAGTTTTGGCATAAAAACTGTGTTTCTGTAGGCCTATCGAGTGGATTTATTGAACCGCTTGAGTCGACCAGTATTCACCTGATCCAACAAGCAATTGTTTGGCTGATAAGCTTGTTCCCTACAGATGGAATTGATAAGAGTCTAATTAATCGATTCAACCAGCAAATGACCGTGGAGACCGAAACCATACGTGATTTCATCGTCTTACACTACCATTTACAAGAGCGTGACGACCATGAATTCTGGCGATATCTGCGCGAAATGAAAATCTCAGACCGCTTGCAACAGATTCTGGAAATGTTTAATAGCAATGGCACCATTATCGAAGAACAAGATGACCTTTTTGCGGAAAATTCATGGGTGCAAGTCATGATGGGGCAGGGTATTACACCAAAACAGTACCATCCTATTGTCGATATGATGAGTGACCGAGACTTAAATACCTTCATGCGTCAGCAAGAACAGAATGTCCAGAGTCAGATATCTAATTTGCCAATGCACACGCAGTTTATTCAACACTTCCTGAGCCACTCTCGTACATAAAGCATTTATACTGAAGTTGTCGTTGCGTTTTTTATCTAAGGCATGTCATTTAGGCAAAGCATCAAGCTGCGGACATGTTCACATGTAAAAGACGCTGTGCAACATCCATGTTCGCTCGGGCGAGCGCGTCCTTGCGCTCGCACGCTTTTACATGCAAACATGCCTCCGCTTTAAATAATTATTGCCTAAATGACATGCCTTAGATAAAAAACGCAAACTCTTGAAATCGAGACTCTATTTTTCAACAGGACGACGGTGGTTGTTTGTTGATTATTGTAGATAAATACGCAATAAAAAAAGGTGCTGTCCGAGGACAACACCTGTTTAACTCTTGCGGTTAGAAACCTAAACCGCTTTCACCTTAATTGGTTACTGCTTCTCCATGACGAATCGCCACCAGACGTTACTTCCAGCCTCAATGTCTATGGTCATGCGGGAATTGTTATCGGAGAACTCCACCATGTAGTCAATCGAGCCAGTGAAGCTTCCCATGTTATCCGGATTTCCAAGCTCACCATTGTTAAGTGCTTTAGGTATACCGAGATAAGCACCGTTTCCGTTTATGGTCAGCATTCCATTCTCCATATCGAGCTCCCACGTTGCCTCTGACAAGCCATCGTGCGGTGCGACAGGTGCTCCGCATTCCTCGCCAGTAACACCTTGCCACGCTTCGAGCCAGGTATCATCCCCTAGGACGTTTGTAAATGAGCCATTTTCCATGAATATATAGTCATCATCATAAAAACAATCTCTTGTTGTGACACCTGCGTCGTCAATTGCCCACCAGCTGACGTCGCCCATTGCGGGGCCTACACCCAATGAAGCGGCTTCTGGCGCAACTTTCCATGTGCCTACCACTGGACTAGCGTCTACAGGGTCGAGTGCCGGTGGCTGGACCGTCTTAATCATTTGATAACGCCACCAGACACCCGGACCGGCTTCGATATCTATAATGACTTTGTTGTCATTTTCCCACGTAACTTGGTAAGTGACGTTAGCAGGTGTTGGAACAGCAGGTATTTCACCAGCATTAACGGCTTTAGGAATACCCATGTAAGCGCCTAATCCGTTAAGAAGAAGTTCTCCTACGTCTTCGTTTTCACCTTCAGTGTAGGTCCACATATGTGCTACTGCGCCATCATGTGGTGCTACAGGCGCTCCACACTCTTCTCCGTCAACACCTTGCCAAGCTTCTAACCATGTATCATCACCTAGCACATTATTGAATGTACCATCGCGGTCGAAGACATATTGGTCGTCGTAGAAACAGGCTCTGGTAGTCACGCCAGCTTCATCAATCGCCCACCAAGTGATATCGCCACGAGCGGGTCCAACACCGAGTGAACCTGCCACAGGTTCTACCTGCCATGTGCCAGCAAATGTTCTTTCTGGTGCAGGGCCTGGGTCACCGAAGCTTTCGATCTTCTGCATGACGAATCGCCACCATACGGCACCGCTCGCAGGACCGGAATTAACCGTGACGATCATCCTATCGTTTCCAACTTCCTCGATATTGTAAGTAACATTAGGAGGTGTTTGGTTAGCGTCAGATAACTCAAGTCCATTTACTGCTTTTGGAATACCAAGATACGAACCGAAGCCATCGATAGTGACGGTTCCCGCCCCTGTGTCATAGCTCCAAGTGCCGGCTGTCATGCCGTCATGAGGTGTTGTCGGTGGACCACATGCCTCTGCATTTCCACTTTGCCACATTTCTATCCACGTGTCGTCACCGAGTACGTTCTGAAACGAACCATCTTCGTTGAACACATAAGTGTCGTCAAAGAAACACGCACGGTCTGATATACCCTGATCATCAATGGCAAACCATGAGATATCGCCTTCAACCGGCCCAACGCCTAGTGAACCAGCTTCAGGTGCCATTACCCACACGCCTGGCAGTGCAAACGGGCCTTCAATTGGCGGCGCAGGCGGAACGGGTGGCGTGATACCGCAGGTCCCAGGGTTACCACAAGATAACGTTATATTGTCGATTAATACATCCGCAGCACCAGTGGGTTCGAATACAAACATGCTAACGATGCTGCTTGTATCAAGCGGCATAAAGCCATCGCCACGGAATGCGAGTAAGTCATTAACTTTTACGCTTAACGTTGTCCATTCATTAACAGGTAAACTGTCAACTGCAAAACCAACTTGCCCAAGCGCTGGGAATCCACTGTCCATTTTAACCAAGAACTCGCTGCCTTCGTCCGCACTTCGAACGAAGATATCAAAGCGTAATTCTCCGGCGTGTAGTTCATTAAAGTTAGGATTGTTGCCCATACCGAATAGACTTATAGGCTCAACAGTTGGATTTATTGATATATTTCCGCCACCAGAGGTGGTGACTTCAATTACGGACCCTCTATCTGCATCATCGGATGCAACTTCACCAAAAGATAAAGCGCCGTTATTATCAAAGAAAGAATTTAACGCCAGAGGACGCTCAAAAACTTCGCCAACAATTGTCCAACTGTATGTTGCCGGTTCGTCTATGTAGATATCAAACGATTCTGTTCCAGGTCGCAGTGGGTCTGGCGTGTCGAGGTCAGCGTTGACGTTTGAGTTACATCCGACTCCGTCAGGGCGGTCGAATCCACACGTATACACTCTGACGTAATCAACTTCTAGCTCACCTGGAAGTGCCGCATCATCAACAGTGTTACCTGTCAGATTGCCACCCACAGCCAAATTCAAAATCAAATAGAAATTTGTATCAAATGGCGCACCATCTGGCCCTAGTTGGTACTGTTGGGCATCATCGTTATAGAAATACGTGTAGTAGCTTTCTGACGTGATGGTTTTAAAATGAATATCGTTAACAAAGAACCTAATTTCATTCTGTTCCCACTCGACTGCATATTCATTGAATTCAGTTGCATCAACACTTTCTGGCATCGTTTCAGATAACGATTGTTGCAGTGGCCACGGGAACCCATGAAAAATCGTTGAACCTACAAACTCGGTCTCCGGAACACCTGGGTTTGCCGCTTCCATAATATCGATTTCGCCAGTCGCTGCCCAACCGTCTGAACCATATGGAGAGTCGCTCGATAGCATCCAAAAAGCACCCCAGAGTCCCTGTCCTGCGGTTGATTTAATCGATGCTTCTACGCGTCCATAAGTAAAATCTAGCTTGCCTAAAGTTGTAATTCGGGATGAGGTGTACGGAAAACCGTCTTGAACGGATTCTGCAAGCGCAGTAATTTTAAGCGTACCATCAGAGACAGAAGTATTTTGGTCGGTATACCACTGTTGCTCGTTATTTCCCCATCGCTCAAGCCCTCTGTCAGAACCATCGCCAAGGTCGTAACCCCATTTTTGCGTGTCCAGTGTGTCGCCATCAAATTCATCGCTCCACACCAATTCCCATTCTTCTTCCGGTGCAGGGAAAAACGGTGTTGTTTCTATTTCGTCCTTGGTATCACCGATTTGACTGCCACCACCACAGGCTGAGAGTAATAGCCCCATGGTCGCAATCAGTGACACTCGTGTGAATGATCGTGTGCGGTTAATCATTGTTCTCCTCGTTTCCGATTTCTTTTTATGCAGTGTCTTTATTTCACAGGGTGAAGTTCAATGAAAGGTTAAAACGATGTAATGGATTTGTAGCAAGATAAGTTGGAAGTCTTATATAAAATCAACTCTTTGACGTCGGTGAATTTCAGACTGATGATTGCTGGGTAGACTACTTGTAAACCCTCTATTACTGGGCGTTTAACCAATTCGATACAATTAACACTCCAGCACCCTTACGGTCGTTACGTTAAATCAAAATGTTTGAAGGCCAGCTGTTGCACCTTTCGTCGAAGAATAAAGTTCCATTTCGATAAAGAGAGTTGTTAACATTATTTTAATAAAAAGTGGAGAGGATAGTTTTTGAGACTTATATTTATTAACTTCAATTCTTTACTTACAAGTGTTGAGATGCTATTGCTACAGGAAGTACACATCTTATAAATGTTTTTTCGTTTTCTGTTGTAATTACATCATCCAAAGAAGCTTAAATTACCACCATGAATCTAGCAAAAAATTTTCTATCTGACACTCCATTTCGTCCCAATAAACAGCTGTTTCGCGAGATAGAAAAACCAACCAAGTGGTACAAAGACGAGGATTTAGAACGCGCAAAAGCACTTTTGGATGAAATGACGACTGAGCAGAAGATTGCGCAACTACATCAAGTGAACGGCGATGAGGGATACATTTCTGACGAGTTATGCAAACTTGTAAAAGAAGGTCTAGGTTCGGTCATAAACGAAGTAGATCCAGAAACGGTTAAAAAGCTTCAGTATATCGCAATCAATGAAACTGAACATGGAATACCCTTGCTTATAGGTCGCGATGTCATTCATGGTTTTAATACAATTTTTCCGATCCCGTTGGCACTTGCAGCGACTTGGGATCTTGAATTAATTGAAAAGACCGCGCGATATGCGGCTATCGAAGCGTCTCAAGTAGGGATTAACTGGACGTTTTCCCCCATGATAGATGTCTGTCGAGATGGGCGCTGGGGGAGGGTCGCCGAATCCTCTGGTGAAGACCCTTTGATCAATAGTTTGGTCGCAACTGCTATGGTCAATGGATATCAAAATTATGAATTATCGCAGGATACTTCAATTGCTGCTTGTGCCAAACATTTTGCGGGGTATGGTGCCAGTGAAGCGGGGAAGGATTACAACACAACAAATCTTTCTCATCATGACCTATATAATGTGTTTTTACCGCCGTTTTTGTCGGCAGTTAACACCGGTAGCGCTACCATAATGACGTCATTTTCTGATACAAATGGTATACCTGTTAGTGGTAACAGGTGGTTGCTTACTGATGTACTCAGAGAGCAATGGCAGTTCGAAGGTTTTGTAATAAGTGATTGGGGTTCAGTAGAGCAACTTGTAACGCATGGACTGGCAAATGACAGAAAACATGCCGCCTATCTTGGCCTTGAAGCAGGCGTTGATATGGAGATGGTTAGCGGTACGTTCTATGACCATGGTAAAGCCCTCATTCAAGAGGAGCACATCCTTGAAGATCAAATAAACGTCGCGGCTTTGAGGATCTTAACAGTAAAGTTTGCGCTGGGCTTATTTGACAACAAAGAACAGCTAACAAAGACGCCGATACCAATACCAGATAATCAGCGTCAAGCGATTTTAGACTGCGCAAAAGAAGCAGCTACTAAATCGTGTGTGCTATTAAAAAACCGCCATCAATGCTTACCGCTAGATAGCGATCAAAAACAAAAGATAGCATTGATTGGATTCCTAGCAGATGACCCTTATGAAATGCTTGGCACATGGATTTTTGATGGTGACGTTAAACGGTCAATAACGCTAAAACAGGCGCTAGAGCAAGCAAGCATGGAAGCAAACTATTCTTTGACTTATCATCCGGCATTTGTTGATTCGCGCAGCCAAGAAACACATTTGTTTGAAGATGCAATATCTGTATGCAAATCTGCAGATACGGTAATATTGTGTATTGGGGAAGAGTCAATTTTATCCGGTGAGGCGCATTGTCGGGTTAACACTGGATTACCGGGTGTACAGCAGGCTTTTTTGGACAGGTTGGCTGCGCTTGATAAGAATGTGATTTGTGTTGTTATGGCAGGCCGTCCACTACTTCTTTCAAATGTTTTGCCAAAGGTCAATGCACTATTATATGCCTGGCATCCAGGTAGCATGGGTGGTCCAGCCATTGTCGATTTGTTGTTTGGCGTTGCTTCACCAAGCGGAAGATTACCGATAAGCTTTTTGCGTGAACAAGGGCAGGTGCCCAATTATTACGCTCATAAAAACACGGGAAGACCTGTTAATAACGCAAATTATATTTATCTGACAGAATTTCCAGCGCGTGCTCCACAAACCTCTCTTGGGATGGCTTCATTGCACATAGATTGTCATTTCACTCCGTTGTTTCCATTTGGATTTGGATTATCGTACTCAAGCTTGCATTACTCCAGTACCGAGGTTTCGGCAGATACCATAGGCTTGAATGACTCGCTTTATGTATCTGTTGTTATTACAAATAGAGGGGAACGCGACATCACGGAGACGGTTCAGCTATATCTGCGCGACCTAACCGCATCGGTGACACGACCTGTCAAGGAACTTAGGCAGTTTAAGAAAGCCGAAATTGCGCCACAAAGTAGCACAAAAGTAGAATTTGAAATTACTGTGAACGACCTCGGCTTTTACAACGATCACGGAGAGCGTATTGTCGAATCAGGTGAGTTTGAGCTTTGGGTTGGGCCGGACGCGCAAAGTACTGACAAAAAGTCATTCGCATTGCATCTGTGAAAGTCGCAACCATCAAGTTGTAAAGTTATCAAATTACGGTTTCTTAATTTTATTGATGGAAAGACCGTGGACCAGAAAATTCACTGCGATCATTTTGCTCAGAATTAGCGGATGCTGTGTGATTCCAAGTTCAATCAATAGTAAAAGTAGGCCAAAAAGCACAACGATTTTAAACAGTAGTCGAGAAACAAAATGCAGATTGACGTAAAACCGTCCGATACCAGCAAACAGCAAAACCGAAAACAAAACACCTATTGCGCTGGAGATAAAATACGCAATGAAACCACCACTAAAATCGGCTGAATTTCCTAGCAAAAAACCATCTAAAACAAACCAAAGAATCGTAAAAAAAGCGGCATAGAGAACGCTATCGGCTTGATACTTTTTACTTTTTATAATATCTAAAATGACCGATTGAGGTACCACGTTTCCAGAACTGCTATCCATATTTCCGTTATCTCTACTACAAAATCCGGTCGGAATATTATCATATATAAACAGGCACTATAAGTTAGCATTTTCTTTGCGCTTGCTTAAAAAATACGCCCGCCACCAAGAATAAGATAACAAACACCGAATTGATCACAAACATACCGACAATTTCCCCTTCCATCGACATATCTAATGTAAATAAACTCATCGCAATTAAAGGTATCGTTAATTGCAAAACAGAAGTGACGAACATCGTAATAGAAAGCCCTTTTGGGCTAAGTTTTGAGACCCAGCTACCTATTCCTATGCTCAGAAAAATCAAAAGATAAAGAAGATTTGCAATATTACTCAAGTCACCAATAATGCCGACTGCTAGGCTTATCCAAATTAATAAGAACACGGCTAGGCATGTTGTTGCGATACCAGCTTTAAAAGCACCGTTGGGTGATAGGCTTGATATCAGGACATAGGTGCCACCAACGACCATTAACATGACACCCATAACGATAAAATCGCCGAGTGCCCAATTTACCTGGTTGGTATAATTCATAACGGTTAAAGGTATTAAAAGCAGCCCCAGAGTTACAAGTGCCACTAAGCACATTTTTCTCTTCACGGCGGCGTTAATTTTTGTCAATGTATCGACAGCGGAAATATGGGAATTGGCATCAAAATTTTCATAGATATTTGTTGATGAACTGCCATCAACTATTTTGGCAAGTTCCGGATCTAGACGCGTCATTTTTTCAATCACATTTCGCGTTTCAATACTAATGTCATTGGCCAAATAAGCAGGAATTAGGTCAATAATAAGATGTTTAGGTACGTTATTCATAAAGCTCTCCAGTTCGCCATTTGTTTAGTTTTTGTCTTAATCTGTGTATCTTCACTTTTACAAGGTTTTCACTGATCCCAAGACTGTATGAAATTTCTCTGTACGATAGACCTTCCTGCCGCATTAGCAGTGCTGACCTATCATCTATGTCAATCGTTAATAAAAACGCTAGCAAATCTCTTAACTCATTATCTTTTTCATGACTGCGTTCTAACGTAATCGAGGATTCTTGTTTTACTGTTAATATCCGCGTTTCTCTTTTTGATTTTTGGCGATTTTCCAAATAAATGTTTCTTGCAACCACGAATAAATACGTCTTTATCGTTGACGTTATCAACTCGTTATTTTCTGTTTTACTGCGTTTTAATAACACCCTAAAAAATGTTTCAGACGTAATATCTTCAGCGTCAGCATAGCTTCCACTTAAATACAGAGAGAACCGAAAGACCTCTTTTGCATACTTATCGTAAAACTTTCGAATCTCTTGCATTAGCTCTCGATTTTTAGGGCTGTTGTTCTCTCATAATATTGATGAATGGTAAAAAAGTTACATCCGTTTGCTGTTTTTTGTTGATTGTTGCATTTACCATTCTGCGAAAAGTGTATCTATACTAATTAAATCGAAACAACATAAACTAAATCGAACACAGCTTCTAACGAGTCAACCATGCGTTTATTCCATGAGCTACAAAGACGGAATGTGTTTAAAGTTGCCGGTGTTTATCTGGTGGGTAGCTGGCTTTTAATTAAGCTGATTTCTGGTGTGTCTGCCTATCTGCAACTCACGACTCCATACGATACGCTTGCTTCTGTTCTTTTTGCTATCGGATTTCCGATCGCTTGCCTTTATGCTTGGGCATTTGAGATCACACCGGAAGGCTTAAAACGCACGGATGATGTTCATGAAGACGATTCAATTACCGATGACACAGGACGAAAACTGAACGTTATTTTGGTCATTTTGTTATTTATCGTGCTGGCTTTCATATTGTATCTCCAGTTCTCCGAAAAAAGCCCTCTGGCGAAAAAAGCGAAAATAGAAATCTTGGCACTGCCAAAATAATCCCAAGGGCATTGACTACTATTGTTATCGCTTATTTGCGTGTTGACGCTTATTCTAATTGCGGATAAAATATATCCGAATTAGGGTTGGGTGGATGCTAAATGAAAATTGGAAAAGGTGTTGAATGGGCAGCCCATACGTGTGCTCTATTGGCATTGTTACCGGCAAATGGCGCACTCGCGATGGACACTCTTTCTGAATTTATTGGCGTACCAGCGCCATATTTAGCGAAGCAAATGCAAGCACTTAGTCGAGCAGGCTTAGTGTCAACAAAACGAGGTGTTTCGGGTGGTTATAGACTGGCGAGGCTACCAGATACAATATCACTATGGGAAATTACCGCTGCGATAGAAGGCGCGGATCCGAGTTTTCGATGTACAGAAGTACGCAGAAATGGTCCGTGCGCAGCTGCGTCTTCAGAGTGTACGTCTCCTTGTGCTATCGCTGCTAGTTTTAGGCGTGCTGAAAACAATTTTAGAGAAACGCTTAAAGCCGTAATGCTTACACAAATTGTTGAAGATATTTCACAAGACATGAGTGATGAGCGAAAAAGGCGCATTGCATCATGGTTAGAGAGCAACGCAACGGTGATGAACAAAGGAGTGAAAAAATAATGTTAGAAAACGTACTGCCACAGCACATATCATTAAATATTTTGGGACGTTTCTTGTTTGTCTCGCTTTTTTTGTTATCAGGCGTAACGCATTTCACCAACGTGCCGTATTACCAACAGCTCATGCCCGACATTGTGCCCTACCCATTGTTTTGGATTTTCCTGTCTGGGCTTGTCGAGCTAGTAGGTGCTCTAATGATTCTATTTAATAAACAGGCGAGATTAGGTGCTTGGTTGTTGATTATTTTCCTGCTCCCAGTCACGGTAGTCGTTCATGGGTATGAAATGCTCAATGCACAAAATGAGGCGATTCGCGCGCTCCAGCAAGCCCATTTTTTGAAAGGATTTGCGTTAATGGGAGCGGCACTGCTGATTACACAAACAGGCGTAACATACCAAGCAAAAAACAACACACCCTAAATATTGCTCCTTAGCTGTGATCAGAACGTTAGCTATTTTGTTATGGTCATTACTTTAGCAAATAGCTTGTGCGCCATTTTTTCATAAATGCTGGGCAATAGCTTTTTAAGACGCCATAAGCGCCGTTCTCTTGGGTGGGTAAGCAACAAAAGCTGGCGGTTTTCAACTTGTTCGAAAATCATTTTTGCTACATCTGCTGCAATAATTGATGACTTATCCATTTCGCGTTCGATAAATCGTTTTGCCTTTGGGTTTGACTCCATCGAACGGGTTAGGTTGGTTTTAAAAAATGCGGGGCATACTGCATGAGAAGACACATTAAACGGCGCAAGTTCATACTGAAGCGTTTCAGTCAGAGCAATTACAGCAGATTTGGAGGTATTGTAAATTGCGCCCTCGGGCGGTGTTAACAAACCAGCCATCGAGGCAATATTAACCACTGCTCCTTTTTTCTGTTGTTTTAACAAATCTAAAAAGACCATACATCCACGTACAACGCCCAGCAAATTGATATCGATGACCTTTTGCCAGTCCTCAATGCTCGTCGATTCGACAAATCCATGTTTGCCTGCAATACCGGCATTATTAATCAGAATATCCAATCCTTGCCATTCGCTGACTAGCTGATGTTTGGCCTCATTGAGACTGTCGAGACTCGTGGCATCACACTTTAATGCTAAGGCATCACTACCAATGTTTAACAGCATCTGTTTGGTAGTTTCTAGACCGTCTTCATTTATGTCACCGATCGCAACTCGGCAGCCCTTTTCAGCAAAATACAGCGCGATAGCTTGTCCCAGCCCACTGCCACCACCAGTAATAAAAACCCGACTTTGTTGCATCTTTAGTTTATGCATTATTATTTATTGCCTCTCACATAATGTTATGGCAGCTGCCAAATCCTGCTGTGAGGCAAGGGTGTCGTAAGCTAACCAATAGTAATCTGAGCCAATAATATCTGTACCAGCGGCAGATATGTCGATGTATGGCTGCGTATTATCGGTTGCAACAATACGTTCCTCCAGATCCCAAAATGCCCCTGCTGCGAATGGTATACCAAGTGACTCCAGTGTCGGCCAAACAGGTTTGCTTGTTTCATCCACAACGCCGGTCCATGCAATAATTTGCTGCTCTGACACACCTAATTTTTCTAGGGCTGTTAAATCATCTGGATGATTTATGGAATAAGAAAAGCTCAGTTGTTCATCTACTTCCAGCGATATAGCTATATCTTCAGCACGATATGCAATGATTAATACTGAATCAACTGCCTCTGCAGCTACTACAGCGCGGGCCACTTTTTCGTAATCGATACCGCGCTTGACGTCTATCTGTAAAATCGTCTTTTCATCCGCCCATTCTAATGTTTCTTTAAGCGTTGGAATAGAAAACTGCGTTACGTTTTGCTGGTTGTCTAAAAGACGAAAGACTTTTAATTCATCAAGCGTATAGTCAGACAAATTGCCCGTCCCGGTAGTTGTGCGTTCAAGGGATTCGTCATGCAGCAGAACTAATTCGCCATCCCGCGTCTGGCGGACATCTACCTCCAAAAGCATAGGACCGTGTGACAGCGCATTTTTAAGTGATTCTAATGCATTTTCAGGGAACCCAGATGTTGGTCCACCACGATGAGCACTAATGAGGGTTACTTTTTGTTGCGCTAGACATGACAAGTAATTAGCTGCATTTTCATTAGGGTCCAAATAGATCTCAGATGACTTAGCAAGCGACGTGCTCGCCGTGGAAAAAGCCAACAATAATGTAGCAGTGACAAGAATACGCATTGAGTTGATGGAATTTATTACTGTTATCGTCATTAATGCTTTCTTAACAATACCATAAATAATTTTGACGGGTGGCTTGTGTACGAAATAAACCTTAAAAAGTGCTAAAAATTAAAAAAGCGCCGATAAGAGATATAGTTTCGTCGGCTATTGATAGATGTTTTGAAAAACCTATTTTTAATCTTTGTCATTTTGTACACACTGTGGTTTGTATTTTACAGAGCAGATGAAGTAGTGCTCGGTCCGGGTGTTAAAGCTCCCATTCCCCCTTTGCAGAGCAAACTACTAGAAATGCAGTCGCGCTCCGTTGAGGATTACACGCTTACCGATGTTGCAGATTTTTTCATTACAGCAAAAGTGTTAGGCAAGGAAAATTATTCATTAGGTAGAGAAGCTGATTTATCACCCACCGATTTGGCATTAGGATGGAGAAATATGTCAGATGAATCTATTTTGCAGAAAATTGACATAAGCCAATCAGGTCGTTTTTATCGGTGGAGAGTTGAGCAATTTCCGATACCTCGTCGAGAAATCGAAATGAATAGTGCAAATATGCATATCATACCTGCCAATGCCTTAGTGGAGGCAAAGTTAGCAACGGTGAGAAGAGGGGACGTAATTAAAATGAGCGGAACCTTGGTAGATGTTACATCTAATAAAGATAACTGGCGTTGGCAAACATCAAGAACGCGCAACGATACTGGTGCAGGAGCATGTGAAATTATTTGGGTAGACAGCCTCTATATTGTTACGCCATCATAAGATAGACTCCAACACTTTTTTACTCACGCCATATACATTCGTTTATTACATCATCATCATCACTACAGACGACTATATAAAACAACAATTAGTTAAAATCATATAGGATGCTTTTAAGTTAACATGAACTGCTTTATCTTAAAGGGTTCGAGTTAACAGTAAAAAGCTAATGTCCAGAAAATCAATTTTTTTATTTATCCCTTTTCTTCTGCTGTTCAGTTGCGCACGGTCTTTGACGCTCGAAACGCAAACTGATATCCCGACACCTCTAATAGAGTCTTTGCAACTCAACGCAGCGATCTACTATCCACAAGTAACTAAAACGTATATATATATTGAAAATAGTCGTGACCGTTCGAATTGGTCGATTGCCGCCGGTGATTCTCAAATAGCGTTATTTAATGAGGTGATGCAGTCTATGTTTTCCTCATTCAGTGTCATTGAAAAGCTTGAAGACAACAATAGAGAATTTGATGTACTCATTGTGCCAACGCTGAAGGATATGCAATTTGCACTCCCCAATGAGACAGGACTTGGTTTGTATGAAGTATGGCTGGCGTATGAGTTATCCGTACAGAACAAACAAAATGGCAGCAGTGAGATGATAACAATTACTGGTTACGGATCATCGACGGAGGGGGTTTTCTCCACAGATAGCTCTGGATTACTGGAGGCAAGTAAAGCCGCCTATAGAGAACTTAGTGCGCATGCCATAGTAAGCTTGTTGGAGAACTCGCGCATTCAAGCGTTGCCAGTATCTAACGCACTTATAGAGCAAGAGGAATAACATGCGGGGTCAAATTTTAAGTGTAGTCATATTGTTGTTACTTGGCATATCAGGATGTCGAAACACAGGCGCTTTAAATGCGAACAATACCGAATTTGTATTAGATAAATCGAAACCTTCGATTGTTCTCCTTGGACGGAGGCATATTGGTCAAAATAAGACTGAGCAGGACTATGTATCGTGTATAGGCGAAGAAATCACAGACCGGACACAATCAGTGAATGTCATTCCTGAAAATCAGTTTATCAATATTATGTTCCCGTTTTTTGAGAAAAGAACATCTCCTCTGAATCTTCAACAGTTTAGCCAAATTGTTAAAAAAAAAGCGGTGAAACAAAAGTTTGAAGAGGTAAATCTAGAATATTTGGTATGGATAGAGGGAAAAACTCGCAAAGTTGACCAGTTTGGAGGTGTATCTTGCGCGATAGGGCCCGGCGGAGGAGGTTGTTTGGGCTATACATCATGGGATGAAGAGGCGAATTATCAAGCCAACATATGGAATGTAAAAAGCCTTTCGCTCGCTGATAATATTAGTACTGAAAGGAGCGGCACATCTTATATGCCAGCGATAATTGTGCCGATTCCACTACTCGCTAACGTCAAAGAAACGGCATGTAGTGACATGGCAAGGCAAATCGAGCAATCGCTGACATTTTAGCTGAAGTAAATGGACTCTTTTCACCTGAACGTCTTGTATACACGATTATTTGAAATACGAAGCGTTATAAACTGACGTCCTGCATCAGGATAGTTCTCGACAATTTTATTAAACTTATAAACGTCATTTCGAACTGCCTCATATAAAGCTTCTGGATCGCCAAACAGCCGTTTGTTAATCGCAATAATTTTCCAATCAATTATTCCTTCTAGTATTGGTAACATTTCCAGAGTGTCTGGTTCAAATATACGTTTATGTAACCAATACAAGTATTTATAGTATTTGTTTACACCTCTCCAGTCTTGTTGGTCTCGTTTTGTTAATATCAACTGTCTAACAATCGCAAACTGACTTTCATCATAGAGTCCATGATGCATTCTATTCACTTCAAGACTTCGCTTGAACGTACTATACGCGAGCTCATGATTTTGTTGTTCTCTATATATCTCTCCAAGTTCAAAAAGCTCACCCGATATTTCATTATGAAAAGGCCCATGAAATGACTCCATTTCATTGATTCGCTTTTTAAGGTCTTCTTCAGGTCGCTTGAATTCGTTAGTTGGCGGGTTCGTAAAATAGTCATTGTTAATAAATGATGATATTTCATCAGTGCTGTCGCTGGTGTTCATCTCCTTCTCAAAAGTGTCGTCACTGTTGAGATTTGCATTCGTATGGCCTACGAGTGCTGTGTGGATGAATAAAAATAATAAAAATAGGCGTCTACACATAATAAAAATTTTGAGTCGGTGCTTACTCTTGCCGTCTTAGGTTTACAATAACTCGACATCCGCTACGCTGCAAATTATTGATTGCCCACCTGCATAAACCGCTTTCGATATTCAGAAGGTGATAATCCAATCCAATGTTTAAAACGCTTGCGAAACGCGCTTATGTCTTCGTATCCAACTTGCCAAGCAATCCTATCGATACCTTGTTGAGTGGTTTCCAGCTGTTCCTTGGCTTTTTGGATACGCAATCTTTGTAAATAAATTGAAGGTGAATAACCAGTAGCTGAGGCAAATCTGCGCTGGAGTGTTCGTAGAGTTATATGACTGACTTCTGACATCGTCTTGAGTGTAACATTGTGTTGATAATTTACCTGCAAATAGTGTTGTAGCTTGGTAATAGGAAGGTCACCATGACCTAAACGCGGAGAGAAGTCTTGATAAAAGCGCTGTTCTCTATGGCCTGAATCTATGATAAAAAACTTACTCAATGCCATTACCAGTTCTGGACCAGCAAAGCGGTTAACTATATGCAGACCTAAATCCAACCATGCCATTACACCACCCGCGGTAATAATATCGCCATCGTCAATCAGTATTTTATCAGTATCTATTGACATTGATTTATCAACTTTTGACAGCGCATCTGTTAATCCCCAATGCGTTGTGCACTTTCGGTTTTTCAGAAAGCCGGCAGCCGCTAAAACAAATGCGCCAACGCATGCTGACGTAAATACACAGCCCTGTTTATACTGTTGGTGAAGCCATCGCTCCATGGTTACCGTAATATGCGAAGGTAACTCATCGCCCATTGCGGGAGGTGCGATTATTAAGTCTAACGCGGGAGTATCTTTTTTCATTTGTTTAGCGTCAAGAAAGGCAGTGTTATTTGACTTCCCATCTGTCCAGCAATGCACCTCAAATAAAGGCGGTAACATTGGTGTGCGCTCTCTTACCTTTTTATTTGCGACATCAAAGAGTTCAATTAATCCGTAAACCGCCGAACGCATAACATTCGGATACAGCACTATTCCAATATGTTTAGTTTGATGTAGTGTTTTTTTCATGTGGCGTATTCGGCGCGCAATTTGTCGTATACGTCAATTATAAGCATGTAAAAATCCATCTACAATTTCTAACGTCAAATAACAATGAGGACCCAAATATGACTAAACAAGCGTTAATTATTGTAGATATACAGAACGATTACTTTACGGGCGGCAAATGGACGCTGCATAACATTGAAAGTGTCGCTGCAAACAGTGCAGAGATCCTTAATTCATTTCGCAAGCGCGAAAAACCTGTTTTTCACGTTCAGCACATAAACGAAACGAAAACAGCTCCTTTTTTTGTTGAAGGCAGCAATGGTGCAGACATTCACCCATCTGCGGCGCCACTAGATGATGAGCCTTTATTTGTAAAAAGCACAGTCAACCCATTTGCTAGCACGAATTTGTTGGAAGCTTTAAAACAACAAAGCATTGAAGAAGTGGTGATCGTTGGAGCAATGAGTCACATGTGCATAGACGCGACCGCGAGGTCTGCGGTTGATTATGGTTTTAAAACTGTTGTAATCGAAGACGCGAGCGCATCAAAAGATGTAGAGTTCAATGGTCAAGTAGTGCCAGCAGAGCAAGTACACAACGCGTTTATGGCGCCTTTGGCATTTGCATATGCTGATGTAACGACAACGAATGCATTTTTAAATGGTGAGTAAAAAAGTGGACCATGGTGGTCGTTAAAGACTGCCTGTTTCTCCATCTCATTTGACAATTTGCCATTTATCTATCAATTTCATTTAGTTGTTAATACTAACGATACTGATATTTACGCGTTTGCGCTTGGAAAGGTAACCTGTCTATGAAATATTTGGAATTAAAAATCCCGCCACCGCTAATAGCAGCGCTTATGGTGCTCGGTATGTTATTGACAAGATCGTATTTTCCTAGATTCGGTCTGCCGCAAGCGATGGTTAATCTGTTTGCAGTTGCGGTCGTTGTAATCGCCATTATTTTTGGCGCAATGGCATTATCAGCATTCAGAAAACACCAAACGACAATCAACCCGCACAAACCACAACAAGCCAATAACCTTGTTACTTCAGGCGTCTTTGGGGTGACGCGAAACCCCATGTATGTTGCGCTAATACTTCTTGTCGGCGCAGTAGGATTGTATTTACAACATACGGGCTTTGTATTGTTTGCGTTAGTCCTTGCCGTTTATCTTCATTTCTTTCAAATCAAGCCGGAAGAACGTCTATTGCAAGAAAAGTTTCGTGAGGAATACTCGACATATATGAGTAAGGTTCCCCGTTGGTTCTAGGCCCTAATTAACCACTACAACAGGGCTGTTGGGTTGCAGTCGTTCTGCACCTCTTGTAATCAATACATCACCAGCATTGACGTCTCCAGTTACGGATAGCCAGTCGTTATCGCTGAACGCTATGGTTATGGGTATTTGAATAGCAACATCGTTTGATACGCGATAAACAAATGTTTGATTTCCACGAATTATCAGCGCATCTCGCGGTATTGCAATACGCTCCTGCGCTATTGCTTTGGGTATCAACACCGATACAGATTCTCCTATGACCAGAGGTGTATCCGTCGCTTGGAGTCTGGTTTCAACCATGCGAGTCTGTGTATCGCCGACATTGACGATACTCCTGATAGGGAGGTTAAGTTGCTCTTCTGAGGTGCGGATAACAGTGAGGTTGTCACCTTGTTTTAGTATCGAGAAATAATCCAGTGGCGTCGGAACCGCTATCTCAATTTGAGAGGTATTGACCAGTCGCGCAATAGGATCTCCAACGTTAACAAATTCCCCTATTTCGACCATTCTTTCTGTGATAACACCGGCGTAAGGTGCTGGAACCTTACTTCTATCGATTGCTTTATTGGCCTCTTTTACTTCCGTTTCTGCAATATTAATATCTTGAACAAGCATTTCCTTTATTGAAATAGCTTGCTGTAATTGGTTTTTGGATGCGTTGTCTTTTTTTGCCAGTAAAGAAAATCGCTCAACTTCACTGTCTCTAAATACGAGATCTGCCTTTAGGCTTTGCAATCTTGCTTGAGCGCGTGTCAATCGCCAACGAGGGGCATCGGCATTAATGGTGGCAATGGATGCTGCTTTGTTGAGTCTTGCGCCTACCAATGCAAGCTCATCAACTTGTCCAGCAACTTCAGCCGCGATTACGCCTTTTTTTAAGGCGACAACATTACCTTTCAATGAAACCTTAGGCGCCATAAACTGTTTGCCGACTTTTACTACATGCACTTGCGCGGGCGGCATTTCCTGTGCGTTGACGGATATGAAACATCCAAAACAAAAATAAAGGCTAAAACCTACTGCATTAATTAGGCGCAATTTCATGTTTGTTACTCATATTAATTGTCTTTTTCTTTAGGCTGACTTGCAATAAACAAGGCAGAAGGATAAGCGTGAAAAGCGTCGAAACGCACATTCCTCCCACAATGGCGGCCGCCATCCCCCTGTATATATCGCTACCTTCTCCTGGAAATAAGAGAAGTGGTAACATGCCGAACAAACTTGTTAATGTGCTCATAAAAATCGGCCTTAAACGCACAATTAATGCTTGTTCTACAGCATTTTCTATCGTCAGGCCATTATCAAGTCCTTGTTTAGTTTGTGCGACGAGTAAGATCGCATTATTAACAACAAGACCGAGCAAAATAATAAACCCAATCATGCCTAACAAATCTAAAGGTATATTCATCGCGCGTATCGCAAAAACGCCTCCTACACCTGCCAAAGGCAGCGCAATACACACTTGTAATGAAGCCTTTATAGACTTAAACAATCCTGCCATAATCAACAATAAAAGTAGAAATGCCATTAAGAAATTCATACTCAATGTTGACATAGCCCGTGCTAAATCTTCAGCACTTCCTGCGTACTTAATCACGCCGTCAGAAGGTAACTGACCTCTTAGAACAGGCTCTACCTTGTCTTGTAGCTCTATCACCAACTCTTCCAAGGACATATCGGGAGGTGGGTTTACATTTAGGCTGTAGCCTCGTTTTCTATCCATTCGAACAATGGCGCTGGGCGATATTAATTGCTCGATTTCTACCAGTTCTGACAGCGGAACAATGCCTGCTTGTGGCGTCCAAACGGGTAGGTTAAGCATCTTCTCAGGGCTGTCAAAACGTTCTGTTTTGAGGAAGACGTCAAGCCTGTCTTGGCCGTCAAAATACTCGCCTAGCCACATGCCTTGACCGAGTTCGGCAAGTACTAATCCCAAGTCATCTCGACTCCATCCCACTTCTTTTAAACGACGGTCATTGGGTTGAAATCGCAATTCGCGACTTTCGGAAAATGGGTCTGGCTCAGGGTTTGCTGTAGCGCCGGGTATCATTGACATGACTGTGCCCATTCCCATCATCGCAGCGGCTTTGGCGGCATCGAGGTCAGTACTTGTGATTTCTACCCTTACACTATTGGCATCACTAAAACCGCCAAAAAGGCTTCGCCGCATAGAAAAACCGAACATATCTGGAATCCCGGCAATGGTTTCGGTTTGCACGATGTTTTGCAGTTCATCAAGGTTTTCGCCGTCTTCGGCATTGAGCGCCAGCCAGCCACCGGAACCACCAGGAAAGGACCAAAAGAAGTAATCTCTTATTTTCGGTGATTGGTCTCCATTAATATGCGGCGCAAGACGGTCGCTTACGACACGTGCGATTTCTTTATCCGATGTGGTGATATTATTGCCAGGCGGAAAAAATAAAAAACTATCAACCGTGTCTCTTTTTACAGGTGGTAAATAATTGCTGTTAGGCCAGAGCGTTATTGTCAACACAATTGGCAGTGAAATTAGGATTGTAATCCACAAGATGCGTTTTGATTGCGTATTACTCAGCATCATGAGCTGACTGGCGAATCGTTTCCATTTTTTGTTGTCAATGTTTGCAGACCTTGTTGCACTGCTGTCTAGCAAAAATCTCGCACCTGTTGGCAACACTGTGACTGCAACGATTAACGATACTATTATGCCAATTGCGATGGTCAATGCTAAATCGGCAAACATTTGGCCTTCGGCGTCTTCTAAAAACATAATAGGCACGAAAATCGCGACGGTTGTTGCAGTGGAAGCAAGCAGAGCCCCCCATACCTGAGTCGCGCCATCACTGCTTGCGTCAAACAGGCTTTGCCCACGTTCTCGCAAGCGCACAATGTTTTCCAAAACAACGATCGCTGCATCTAGCACCATTCCGGACGCGAACGCCAAGCCAGCGAGCGATATTACATTCATCGATCGCCCGGTTAAATTTAAGATGATAAACGTCGCCAAAAGAGAGATTGGAATGGCAGTAGCTATTAACAACGTCGCACGCCACTGCCTTAAAAATAACCATAAAACGGTCACAGCGAAGAGCATGCCCAAGACAAGGTTGCTAGAAAGTAAGCGCATTGAGCGATTGATGTATCTGCCTGGATCAAAAGAGTATTGCGCATAAAGACCTCTTTCGGCAAAAACACCCGCATTTAGTTCTTTCATTTTTGCTTTGATGCCTTCCAGGGCTATTACCACATTTGCATCGTTGGTTTTTGATATTGCGACTCGGAACGCGGGGTTACCATTTTGATAGATAAAGCCGCCCATTCTGCCGGGTCCCACTTCAACTCTTGCAAGTTCACCGAGCTTTATTTCAACGCCATTACGCTCCATCAGAATCACATTGGTTAGTTCTTCAATATCATAACGTCCTTCATAGCGCAACGTGTACTGCTTGCGCCCTATGTCAACGAAACCGCTAGATGCATCCTGAGGCCTACCTAATAATGCTGGGATTTTCGATATATCAATGCCGAGCTCGGCGGCTTTAAAAATATCGAAAATTATCTTGAGTTGATCACCATCGCCCCATTGACCATCGTCAAATTCGATTCTCGAAACACCATAAAGTGCTTGTAGTTCTGGTAAGACTGTGTCGCGAATAAATTTGCTATTTGCGTGTTTTTCCTGAGGCGATACGTTGTTTTTGTTTTGAATAAAGTAGTCAATTAATGTGTCATTTGCGTCGCCCCATTCACCCATTAAAATCTGAGGTTTTTGTGCATTTGAGGGCAGTGGACGTAATCGATTAAGTCGACTAATGACATCAATAAGTGCTCTTGTCATATCTGTTTCAAGAGCAAACTCAAGCTGCATGAATGCAAAATCAGACATACTCCATGCGAGCATGTTGGTCATACCTGGCGTTCCAGCCAATACTTCTTCTATTGGCACCGTTAGCTCGGATTCAGTTTCGGCTGGAGAAGCGCCTGGCCAATTGCTGATAATCGTGATAACGGGCTTTTCTATGTTTGGCAATAGCTGTGCGGGAATTGAGACAAGCGATGCTATACCCAAGATGATCACCATGAGGGTAACAATAATAACTGCGGTTGGGTTTTTTAACGATTGCTCAGTAAGTTTCAAAATTCAAATCTGCTTTATGTTACATGGATTGTGTTTCCAAATTCATGCTGTTCGCTTAAGCGAAGTGGCTAGCTGCGACATGTTCGCATGTAAAAGGCGCTTTGCACCATCCCTGGTCGCTCGGGCTCGCGCGTCCTTGCGCGA
>DDLV01000070.1 GCA_002340325.1 Glaciecola sp. UBA2563
TCTATTTCTTCATCAGTAAACGCCGTTGTGACATCTTTGGGATTTTTGCGTCCCGCATTTTGGACGGAATTTGATTTTTGTTGTGCCATATACGTTTCTTCTGCTTGTTTTTAGGCTGCTATAAGCTTTTGATTAAGACGACGTTGAATCTCAGGATTTTTAGTGACCAAAGCTCTTACAACAACTCCCATTTGTTCACCTGATTCTTCTTGCAGCGCCATAAGAATCTCGTATAAGTCATCATCTGCACGAAACTTAAATTCGTGCTTCTTTATCTTCCGTGGATCTGCGTACATGTATTTCTCCTTGTTAGCTGGCTTTGTCGTATTCTTCGGGCGGATAAATATCTGGGCGAAGTTCGTGCCTCGGGATATTAGTTATTTTTTCAAGCTCAATAACGCGATTCGCTGGGACTTGATTTGTAAACCACTCTTGGACCGCTTGACGTGTAATACCGAAATGTAAGGCTATCTGTGATTTATTTAACTTTTTCATTCTTTGCCTCGTTACAATATGATATTAATGTAAGTCTTAGACTTACTTTTGTCAACGATCTAGACTTGAAAAATGTAAGTTTGTGGTTGCTTTAAGTTTTAAATTAGGTATCGCATTATGATAATAATGAAAAAGAAGCAGCCACAAACACCTGAAGAAAAAGCTATTAGTCAATGGCTAACGGAAGGTTTTAAGGATAAAAAAAAAGTTAAATCACACTTAGCAGATATTTGCGGTGTGAGTAGGCAATCTGTCGGTGATTGGGTAAAAACAGGTCAGGTTGATAAGAAACACTTTACTAACATTTCTACATACCTTGAAAAGCCAATACCCGAGGTGGTCTTAGGCGCAACATCCCCAACTTTTAGAAAATATCACAATGATGTGTACCAAACAGTAGATCCTGAACATAGAGAAGTGGTTGATAATATTGCTAACAAGCTTCTGTTAATGACAAGGGAAGAAGCGGAGAATTTGGAAAAAGCAATGGAGCTGCTACGTGGAAGAGTCACCAAATAAATCAGATTACAAACCAATATTGGAGGCTGGATTTCACGAGTTATCAGTGTCTGAAATTGAGAGTATCTTTGTTTCGAGCTTTCCAGAAAGCTTGCGAAGACCCCTGCTGTTTAGTAATCTAAATAATTATTTGAAAATTTTAGAACGTTTAGATCTTTCTTTTACTATCTGGGTTGACGGTTCATTTTTAACTACAAAGTCTGAGCCGGAAGATATAGATATTGTGGTACTGTTTGACCCTCTACAAGTAAACAATTTAACAGAAGATCAAGAAAACGCCTTTTTATTAATATCCGACAACTCTATAAGTAGAAGCCGATTTTTAATTGATGCTTACTTTGTAAATAAAACGAATAGAGATCAGAAAGCGTACTGGAGAGGTTTGTTCGGATTTCTAAGGGATGAAGTTACACCCAAAGGGCTGGTGCAACTGGAGATTAACAATGGCTGAGATAATTAGCAGAATTGCTTGGCTTGAAAAACAAATTAAAACGGTTGAGAAATTTGTCGAAACACACAAAAAAGCTCTTAATGAAGGGCAAGCAACTTTTTCTGATAAAATTTCTTACAATACAAATCGGTCACTTCTTAACAATTACAAAAAGGAACTTCGTCTAGAAAAAGAATTGTTAGCAAAAGAGGTTTTTGAGTTCCGGTTAATTGGCGAAAGTGTTAACAAAGGCACTATACCACTACCCTTATTAGGTAAACTATCAGACCATCTAAGCAAAGCAATTCATTACACAGCACATTTTGTTAGAAATAAAACTAACGCTGTGCGAGGAGTTGGGCACGAAATCGCAAACGGTTTAGATTTAAGACTTTCTGATGTCGAAATTGGATCTTGTCGCCTTAAAATTATTGGTAATGTTCATGACGACTTAGCTGGTGATAGTCTGTTAGGGGATGCATACAAGAGTATTTTTGAGATTCTAAGAGAAGAGGATGAAATAACATTTTCCAATATATCTCCTATTATCGGAAATAGCGCTGTAAAAAACTTAGATCACCTACTGGAAGAGGTCCAAAATAACAATTTAGCGTTGGAATTAAAATGGGATGCACCAAATGGTGAGCATTTTAAATGGGGAGGCTCAAAGGAATCTGTTATTACTGCACGACAAAAACTAGAGAAAATTAAAGACCTAGAACCAGTCGATTTGGATATTAGCGGGAAAATAACTGATTTGTCCGTAAACGGAACTCTTAAAATTTTAGAAAAAGACGCCAAAAAAGCGCTAATCATAAAATTTAAAAAAGAGATGATGATTAAAGTCGATAGCCTCACATTAAATGATTTTGTCACAGCTAGTGTTACCAGAAATTCGATTCTCGATGAAGTTACAGGCGAAGAAAAACACACATATCATCTAAATGATATCAGCAAATACTAACAGTTCTTATTAGAAAACAAGCTGCCACTGAGCAGCTTTTTTTATCACAATGAAATAATTTTTAAATTAATGTAAGTCTATACTTGACATTATCTTTTAATCTTTTATATTGAAAAGTAAGCCTACACCTTACTTTAAAGAAGATTAAATGACGAACATAATCTCAATTCAAAACGGCGAAGCATTAACAACTTCATTAGTTATTGCAGACGGCGTTGGCAATCCTCATTCAACAATCATTAAGTTAATTCGAACATATCTTGCCGACTTAGAAGAGTTTGGCCCTATTAGATTTGAAATCCAAAAGGGTAATCCATTACCGCAGGGAGGATTTGCAAGAAGCTCAGAAATAGCATTACTTAATGAGAATCAAACCTCGTTGCTTATGACTTATATGCGAAACAGCGAAGTTGTTAGAGGTTTCAAGAAGCGGTTAATAAAAGCTTTCAGTGACTTGAAAAAAGAAATTGCTCCACGCAATTATATTCAAGCACTAAGAGAGCTAGCTGATTCAGAAGAGCGGAAGCT
Organism: Glaciecola sp. UBA2563; assembly: GCA_002340325.1. Classification (GTDB taxonomy): domain Bacteria; phylum Pseudomonadota; class Gammaproteobacteria; order Enterobacterales; family Alteromonadaceae; genus Glaciecola. The sequence goes on from DDLV01000070.1 coordinate 2,937, forward strand.
TATAGCTGAGCAACAACGTGATGAAGCCGTAAGAACGAAAGCTGAAATTGGCCATCGTCGAGAAGCAACAGCTATGAATACTGCATCTCAAGCAACGAAGCGCGCCAATAAGCTTGCTGACAAAATGGGTGAAGGGAATAACTACAAACAAGTCAAGTCAATCGATTGGCTTTCAGAATATTTCAATTTAAACAAAGTCGCATATCAACAAATAGGCAAGCAACTCAATAAGATTTGTAAAGAGATGAGTTTGTCTTCCATAGAAACTCCCAGTAGCGAGTATGGTTCAGTAAAATCATATCCAATCGAAGCGATCTGCAAATTTAAAACAGTTTTGGATTCCGATTCCTGCGTTCTTGCTAAGTACCGCAAAGATAAAGTTGCATAGGAGGCACTATGCAAACAACCCGCACCGCAACTGGCTACCAGCTCGATGGCATGGAAGTCGATTCAAAACCGCATTCAAGACTGCCCACGCAGCAAGCTAGGACCCTTCTTTTCGTTGCACAAGGCTATCCACAAAAAGAAATCGCCGAGGAAATGGGCGTCAAAGTCGGCACCGTGAAAAAAGCCTGTAGCGATTTAGCCTTTAAATTTCACACCAGAACAATGCGTGAAACCGTTCACACCGCAATTAAAGAAGGTGTGTTGCGCTATGTCTTTTGCATTTTCCTCTGCCTCATCAGTTCTATGAGCGAAGACGTAGAGCGAATCAGATACAGCAAGACCACACGAGTCACAAAAGCGGCAAAGGTACGCGGAGCTCGCAGAACTAAAAAAGAATTGGTTTTGGAAGGGGAGGTTGTATGAATAAGCGTTTTTTAGAAGTCGGACTTAAATACATCAAAGCTCAAAGCGCAAGTTTGAACAATAAGCTTGTGGGTGAGCAGGTATTTATCTACGACACCGGCACCAAACACTGGGTCATGGTGCTTATTAGCACTGAAAACCAAAACATCCGTGCTCAGTTTGATATCAAAATTGATTCAATGAGGGATATCTGTTTGGCAAAAGCGATGCTTCATTTCATTGAGCGTACCCGTGTTCCAAAGAAGTCAGCGTTATGCGCATTACCAAACTGAAAATCAAACAAACCGTCCAAGCGCTAATTGCCATAGCGTTATTTATTTTAGTGCTTGGCATAACCCAAGGAATTTAAAAAATGGCGTTACTTTTAATGTTACGAACAGGTCAAGGCTATCAGCTTGAAAACATGAAGGATGTAGAAACAATCCAGAAGATTTTAGCGAAAGCCAAGCCTGTCCAAATGGTTGCACACAATCACCGCAAAATGTTTAAAGAGCAGCATGGCACTGAACTGTATGTTGCTCCACACGAGCTAGATCCGATTGAAGTGAAAGTGGTCAACAAGGGTCCTGTGACGAAAGAAGACCATCAACATTTTTTGGAAGATTTTAAAAAAAAGAGCGCTCGTGGTTAAACGCTACGCGCGGCTTTCTTATTGACAGTAATTAAGGACAAGATTATGAGTTTGATTTTGATGACAAGTCACGATACAGGGCTTGAGCTAGCTAGCATTGATGACGCAAAGAAAATAATGGAGGTGATTGCTAACGCTAGGCCAGTACGGTCGATTGCATATCCTCATACGCGAGATTTTGCAAAGCAAAATGGTAATGAATTTGTTTATGACACTGGTCCAAGTGACAATTTTGAAATTAAGTTTGTGAATGGACTTCCTTCTTCAGAAAAAGAAGAGCAAGAATTTATCGATTGCGCTAATAAAAAAGAAAAGGTTAAAGCTGTTAAGTGATTACTGACAACTCATTCATAGAGTGGGTTGAATTGTAATCACAGGTGGAATGCCATGAACGACATAATGATTGATTTAGAAACATTGGGTAACGGCTCAAACTCAGCCGTTATCTCAATAGGAGCAGTATTGTTTGACCCATATAAAAATCAAGTCAGCGCTGAATTTGAATGTAACATCGATGTTGAAGACGCCATGAGATACGGTCAAGCGGACGGCTCGACCATTGCCTGGTGGATGAATCAATCAGATGAAGCGCGTAGCATCTTTAACGATAAACACGCCATGCTTTTGCAAGATGCGCTGATTGAATTTCACGATTGGCTTGGTGCAAACACCAGCTTCCACCAAAGGGCAGTGTGGGGTAATGGCGCAAGCTTTGACCCTGTTATTTTGCAAAACGCCTACAAAAAAACAAATCTGCAGCTGCCCTGGAAATACCAAAACGTCAAAGATGTTCGTACGGTCGTTGATATCGGGCGCAAAGTGTTGAGCATCGATCCGAAAAAAAACAAAAACAGTGACCGTGTACCACATAATGCTTTGGATGATGCTAGGCATCAAGCGCAATACGTGTGTGAAATTATTGCTGCATTAAAAGCTAAAGCAAGCGAGCCGCTGTTAACAGCGATAAATGGTGATGCCGCAAGCAGCAAAGCAGGGGAAGTGCATTAATCAACTAAGGAGAAAACATGAAAAATGAACAGAAACATTTAAGGATGCCTGATGAGGGTATTAACACATATCAGTATTTTGATATGACAAAGCGGGAATATTTTGCTTGTCAATTTACAGCTGCTCTTATTGGAACTGGCTGTAGTTTGAATATGGCTGCAGTTGATGGAGTCAGGGCTGCTAACGAGCTTCTAGACGAGTTGGAGAGGGCTAATGGCCGAAGTGACAAAGATTTTATGTAGGTGTTTATACATCGCCTTTTATTTTGTGTCAGACCTACTTGCGCACTTTAAGCAATATTAAATCTATGAAAAGCATAGCGACATTTTTCAAATCCATTTTTGAATCGTCCGACCCAGACACACGAGCACTGCAGGTTGCGCATCGCAACTTTAAATACGTGCCAGATGTAGGCGATGAACGTAGGCATTTTACAAATATAGACAGACCATTTTACGGCGATTGCGAGGACTTTGCGTTTACACTCCAAAAGCAAATTGGAGGCACCGTTCGCTATGTCATGCTGGATACAGGTCAAGCACATGCGGTGTTGTGCAAAGGCGGAAAAGTCTACTGTAATCTTCACAGATGGCCTACCAGCCAGGAAAACTATCGCGGCGAATTTCGTCAGGAACTTTCCTATAAAGGTGAGTTGATTGACAATGGGTAGTGACTAGTTATGAACACCGCTTTTCTGCTAATGGCCCAATATGAAAAGACAGTTATTCCTCTTAAAGAAATTTGCGAGGAGTACTTTGCATGTCGTTTCCATACAGCAAAAGAAAAAGCAAAAGCATCAACGTTGCCCGTGGCTGCATTCCAAATGGGTAAGGGGCAGAAAGCGCAGTGGTTCGTGCATGTTGAAGACCTAGCAAAACTAATTGACGACCGTCGTGCTGAAGCGCGGGAAGAGATGGAAAAAGTTATTTAGATTTTTTTGCAGTGTTCATTTTATAAAAAAGAAACGCACCCAAGTGAGTGCGTTTTTTACAATCTAGGCGTCAACTTCAATACCAATGGCAAATCTTGGGAAATCCCATATGACAGCTATTCGTATACGAAACCTGACGTTAGATTTGGCTTGGTTCGGTTCTAAAACAATATTTTTCATTGTTTTCTCCAAACGTAGGCAGGTGCTCTTACAGTACGACACACTGCCCGTTGAGCCAAGTTTGGCACCATTTCTCTTTTCTAAGACAGTGATGGAGGTGCCGACCTTTGTCGTCTTACCACAATAAGTGGGGTCGTTTTTTAGTATTTCAATATCTTAAAAATGACAACAGACATAGTTACGCTATTAAAAATTCAGAAACTAGCGCATGAAATTAAGCGTTTACAAAGAAGTGCTAATACTTTGGATCAGTTTTTTAGCTTTATTATACTTTTGAATTAAAACATTGGTACGATGTCTAAGAAGTTGTTGTAAAAAAGGAAGTTACCATGTCTAAAGCAAACGATTTGCTTGATTTAAAAGACAAGCTGGATATGTCTATCACTGATATCAAAACCATCACATTTCTACTGAGTCACTACGTTGAACAATGTGAAGACCCCATTTTAGAAAATTCATTTCATTTGCTCAGTGAAAAAATAGAAGAAGCCAAAATGAATGCTGATACTTTTTACCAAGTCACAAAGAATAAAGCTGCTTAACAATAATTAGTTGTAAATTAGAATCTTATGTTCTTGGCGCATTTGAAACTAAAGCAACGCCATTTTGGTTTTCTGTTATTTTAACAGCGTTAGAGCTTGAAAATGTATGCATAAAACAATGATGCACGGTAAGAATTAAGTCTTGTAGCGCATTATCATCCTCAAGAGCCCTAATTTTTAAGCCGCATTTTTTAGCATCATCAATATTTATGTGGCGAGCGTGTAGTTTAGAATCATTAGTTTCATTAAGAAAATTAGTTACGTCGTCCGCCTTTTTTTCAGGGTCTTCATCTGCAGCGAACATAGTATCAATTAACTTGCTTTTGACAATCTCCGTCGCTAGAGCTATTGAATTTTTACATTGCCCAATAAATGTAGGATGGTACTTGCCTAGAATAATCGACCAAGCAGGTATAGTACCTTGGTCGTTCTTCATTTGCTGCATAGCTTCTTCAAATTCCTTTATTACACCATGAGCCGGAATACCATTAAACTGAGGATCTATCGGGCCAATATTTGATTGTTTGCCCATATAGATTTCTTTTGTTGAACAAGCAATCATTGTACCGCCCGACATAGCGATAAGAGGTACAAAAGCTACTATATCTTTGTGGAACATTCGGTGTAAGTAATCAATCAAAGACTCTGTAGCGGCCATATCGCCACCTGGTGTGTGAAGCAAAAGGTCTAAACCTTTTGTTCGATCCAAACCATGGATAGCAGCCATCAACGCATTTTTATCGTCGTCATTTATGCTTGTGTGGTAAACACCAGGTCGCTGCAGAAAGCCCGAATAGTAAGCTATAACGTTTCGCTGCCTGAAATTTGATAGTTCCTTTATATATTTTCGTCTTATGTAATCTAACCCGTCTACGCGATTAGAGCCATTAATTTCATCTAAAACTTGATTCCAACTAGGCATTAATTTCCTTATTTACGTCTGAGCCGTTCCTGACGAGTACATGATAGGTAAATCTATAAGAACTGATGCTTTTTCAAATTTGTAGTCGGACGCTGGCTTTTCATCTGGGACTTTCTGAAACGAAGCTAGGTTTACAAATTCTTCAAATACATTGTTAATATCTTCTTGCGTCATTTCGGACACATTGACTTTTTCATCCATTTCGCTGATCCTCGTGTTGCCTGTAAAGAATATAGCAGACGGTAATTTTTGTAAACTTACTAACTATATATCGTTTTTAGAAGCAAAAACTAGACCGGTAATACGATAAGGTTAAATGTTTTTTTCATGTAACCGGCTAGGAAATAGCTCAGTATATATCTGCCATAAGGTATTAATGTTTCGATGGCCTGTCACTTGGGCAACTTCATCAATTTTGTAGCCTAGCTCAAACAATCTGCTAGCTCCCTCACGCCTTAAATCATGATATCGCAAGTCTTTAATGCCTAGCTCGTTGCGAACACGCTGAAAACCTGCAGTGACTGAACGAGGGTTGTAGGGAAACACCAGGTCTTTTTCTTTTGACTGTTTTTGAAGTATATCCCAAGAGTCGCCAAGCAATGGAACCATCATATGATTACCGGCTTTTTTGCGAGGATCCTTTCGGTTTCGGACCATAACCGCTTTTTGTTCCTGATCGACGTCTTCCCATCTAATTGAGCACACTTCGCCAATGCGCATACAAGTCAAAATAGAAAAGTCTAAAATATCAAGGTAGGGGATTTCAGCAACGCGATGATTTTGCCGAGCTTCAAGGCCCTGACGCAGCTTATCAAGTTCTTTGGTTGTAGGTCGACGATTGCGCCTGTTGCTTTTTCCGATGAGTTGTAAGTCGTGGAGAGAGGCATATGCATCAATGACACACTGGTCATTCACGTCGTAGCCAAATTGTGGTTTTGCCGCTTTTAGGGCCCAACGAAGATAACTAACATCATGGCTGATAGTCTGAGGTTGCGCACCTGCTTCTTTGCGTGATTTGCAGTGCTTAATGACATGATGGGGTAATAAGTCAATAATATTGATATAGCCAATGTCAGAGTCGCAGAGCGTCTCTAATACATACCGCTTGGTTCTGCCAAGCTGTATATGCTCATCGTTCATTAGCTTTGATATGAGCTCGCGCAGGGATACATTTCTGCCTGTATCCCCATACCCATGCTCTTCAATTTCAGCAATGCGCTTCTTACCAAAAGCATGAGCGGCCTTTTCTTTCGAAAACGTAACGGACTTATTATATACTACGCGGCCTTGCTCTTTGACTTTGATGTTGCATAGGTATCGAGGGGTACCATCTGCCTTAATTCTTTTTCGGATTGTGTAAGATGCCATTCCGGGGATACAAAATTGTACGGCGTGTATCCCTATTGTATCCCCGGCAACTCAAAAATGTCAAAAAAAGCTAAAAAATGTCAAAGAATAATAAGATTTAAAAACTAACAAAAATCCCTAGAGGCCCCGTGATACCTAGTAATGCTCGTAAAACTGTAGACCACCGCTTTGCGGTTGCACCTATGCTTGATTGGACTGACCGCCATTGCCGATACTTTCTTCGACAATTGAGTGAAGAAACCGTCTTGTATACGGAAATGGTAACTACAGGCGCAATCCTTCACGGCAAAGGGGATTACTTGGCGTTTGACGATGCTGAACACCCAATCGTCCTGCAATTAGGCGGAAGTGAACCGGACGCTATGGCAAAATGCGCGTTAATTGCTCAGCAGCGAGGTTACGATGAGGTCAATATAAACGTAGGTTGCCCCTCTGATAGAGTAAAGAATGGTAGTTTTGGCGCCTGTTTAATGTCAACTCCTGAGGTTGTATCAGATTGTGTCGATGCTATGAAAAGCGTCGTGGATATTCCTATTTCGGTAAAATGTCGAATAGGTATTGATGAAATGGATGAAGAGCAGGGGCTATTCGAATTTGTTGATAAGATCAGACATGCTGGTTGCAAGCATTTTATCGTCCATGCCAGAAAGGCCTGGTTACAAGGATTAAGCCCAAAACAAAATAGGGATATACCGCCTTTAAACTACGCGCGGGTTTACAATCTAAAAAAACAATTTCCTGATCTCGAAATAAGTATTAATGGCGGAATTAAAAGTCTCGACGATGTCGGGCAACATCTAGAGCACGTCGATGGTGTTATGTTAGGAAGAGAAGTATACACAAACCCTTTTATTCTTGCTGACGTCGACCAGCGTATTTTTTCAAATCGAGATAACCCACCTAAAACACGTGAACACGTTGTAAATCAGATGACCGAATATACGGAAAGGCAATTATCTAAAGGAGCGAAGGTATGGTTTATCGCAAGGCACATGCTCGGTTTATTTCACGGACAAGCAGGTGGAAAGATCTGGAGAAGGTTCTTGACGCAAGAGTGCCCACAAAATAATCGTAACCCTGCAATTTTTAGAGATGCGTTCGAGCAAGTAAAATTAGCCCAACAAAAAGCGCTAACTTTTAGTCAAAACAACTAACTACCATTGGTGTAAATCGCTATAAATGTGTAAAGTGCACCTCTATCACCTGCATTTTTTATGTAGCACCAGTCTAAACCACTGATTTTTATATATAAATATTAGATTAAAAAAATTGGCATAACATTCGCTAAATCATCCTCAAGTACATGAACAAAGCTACCAGCGGTAGCAAACAACGGAATCAAAAAGTAGTTATTCCGATGAATACCAGAATTTTGAGGAACGAATTATGAAACTTGATCGAACTTTTTTAACTGCATTCACTATCGGTGCAACCCTAATTGCTTCAGCCTCTGTTATGGCCAATGAGAAAGCTATTGAGTCGGATTTGTCAGAAGCAATCAAAGCGTCGCTAGCGACAGCGGCAGCAGAAATCGACTCAAAAATTGCTGTCGATGTTATTTCGATAAACAACCAATTACTAGAGACCGAAAGCGAGTACCAAGTTATCGGAACGGTAACAGCGCCTAATGTCGAGGTAATCGAGAGTGAAACCGGGCTTGAAGTAAAAAATGAAGTTGAAGAGGCTGAGTAATTTTGATTTGGGTGGTTGACCCACCCAGAAGCTAGGGAGAAAAGAGATGTTATTAAACTATGATATTTTGGGTTTAGTGCTGTCACCGGTGATATTTTTCTTAGGAGCAGCAGGTTTTATGCTCCTACTATCACATTTAAATCTCATTAAATCAGATTAGTAGTTTTGTTGAAATCCAGTTAAGAAAAAGTAGGGCGGAGAAAAACGAATGAAGACAATATTGAATAAAGACAGATTTTTTAGAGATCCTCATGACGCTAAAGTTTGTGGCGTTTGTTCTGGACTTGCGAAAAATCTGCAAATGAATCCTTGGATGGTAAGGGGTGCTGTGGCGATTGCCTTTCTTTACTTTCCGATGGCGATTGGCCTGGCATATGTTTTAGCAATTTTGTTATTGCGTTATCGTTACTAACATATTTACACTATACGTAACGTTTTGAAATTTTAAGAAAACATATGAACGCAATTTTTACAACGAGAAATATCAGCTTAGTGGTCGCCGTAATAGTAGTTATCACCACCCTCGTCGGTTGGTGGTGGAGTATTGCGCCGTCTCAGCAAGATGTAAAATTGCGGGCTCAAGCTGTTGCTGCTGAGAAGCAACAAACAGTGGTTCCTGGATATACCACTGCGACAGCGTTAATTGACGTTGTTGATACTTTACTCTCTAAATCTGGCGGTTACATTACAAATGATGTCACGCCGCCAGGTATCTTTATGGACAATATGCCTAACTGGGAGTTTGGCGTTTTGGAAATGAGCCGTGACATGGCTCTATCGATGCGTAAAGATTTTAGCCGCTCTCAATCCCAGAGCCTCGAAAATCAATTCCTTACAAAAGCGCAGCCCTCTTTAAATTTTGATAGTAACAGGTGGTTGTTGCCCTCAACCGAAGGTGAGTATAAAGACGCGTTGGCAGCGCTTATTGGCTATCGAGATGACCTTGCAAACAGCGAAGCCGGAAGCAGCCAGTTTTATGCTAGAGCTGATAATCTGCGTGAATACCTCAAACAGGTTGAAAAGCGTTTAGGATCGCTTTCGCAAAAACTAAGCGCAAGTGTCGGAACCGACATGCTCAATACGGATTTAGCTGGTGATCCCAATGCTACCTCCTCAACACCAGAGCCAAATGTTATTCAAAATAAGACGAGTTGGTTCGAATTAGACGATAATTTCTATGAAGCTAGAGGAGCCTGTTGGGCTGTGCTACACTTTCTACAAGCGATAGAAGTTGATTTTGCAGATGTATTGCAAAATAAAAACGCTACGGTAAGTCTGCAGCAGATTATTAGAGAGCTTGAAGCAACCCAACAGACCGTATATAGTCCACTTATACTCAACGGGAGTGGTTTTGGGGTATTGGCAAATCATTCACTTGTAATGGCTAATTACATCTCTAGAGCTAACGCAGCCTTAATTGAGCTATCGGAACTCCTTAATCAAGGGTAAAAAATGAAAAAATCTTTTGCAGCTAGTCTATTTTTGATTGCTGTTAGTACTTCTTCTTCTGTGTCAGCAGACACGTTTTTAGGGGGGTACGTTGGCGCTCAAGTTTGGGATTTGGGTGTTGAAGGAGGGTTTTCAGAGTCGCAAGACATCGTCACTTTTGGGTTTGAAGACGAAACTAATTACAGTTTTTATGCTGCATTAGAACACCCAATCCCCCTTGTTCCAAATATCAAATTATCTAGAACAACTCTTGATACGCAAGGAGCGACGTCCTTAAGCAGTTCATTTAGTTTTGGTGGAGAAGTGTTCGCAGTTGACACAATACTGGATACCACCAATGAAATAACCACGATGGATTACATCTTATATTATGAAATCCTCGATAACGATTTGGTCAGCTTTGACGTGGGTGTTAATGTAAAAGAACTTGATGGTGATTTCGTCGTTACCGACGCTTCATCTACTCGAACAGCTTCCGACACATTTACTGGTTACGTGCCAATGGGTTACGGTCGAGCCGCTTTTGGTATTCCCGGAACAGGTCTTGGGGCTTATGTTGAGGGTAGCTTTTTATCTATCGATGATAATAGCATTGTGGATTACCAGGTAGCATTAACCTATAGCTTCATTGAGTCGCTTGCCTTAGATCTTACTCTGCAGGCTGGCTATCGTTCATTGGAATTGGATATCGAAGATATTGATGATGTATATGCTGACTTGCAGTTCGATGGTGCTTTCGTAGGGCTTGAATTCGATTTCTAAGGCTGATAGCGTAATTTTCACTTAAGACGTATAGGTTTTACTCACTCTTGTAGTGCATATACATAAAATAATCTCCATTCAGTTGGTAGTTTATTTAAATAAAAATTGTGTATCGTTCATTACTTAATTGCTTATAAAGTACCCCTGGGTCTTTTCTTTCAGTACTTTCGATTATAAAAAATCAGTTTTAATTCTTTCACGTTATCAAACTTTAACGCTAATCTATGCTGCATCAACCACAATCAATTAGTTTCCATGTCCGCAGATTCAAAATTCCCATTGAGTGGAGTGCTAGACACAGCACAACTCAATAAGTTAACGCAAGCGATATCAGGTCTGAGTCAACAGCAGTTGATCTGGGCGAGTGGTTATCTTGCTGGCCTTGCACAATCATCCGACTTACAAGCGGTATCGTGTGCGCCTGAAGCAACCAGCAACTCAGGCCCAATAACTATTCTCTATGGTTCACAAACGGGCAATGCTAAGCATCTTGCGGTTGATTATTCAAAAACGTTGAATGACGCTGGTTTGACTTCCAATGTCATCTCAATGCTTGACTATAAACCACGAAAAATTAAAGACGAATCATCGCTTGTTGTGTTTGTGAGTACACATGGTGAAGGTGATGCACCGGATGACGCTGTTGAATTGCATGAGTTTCTGGCAAGTAAGAAGGCGCCAAAACTGGCTAACCTAAAGTATGCAGTAGTAGCGCTAGGTGATAGTAGCTATGAATTCTTTTGTCAGACAGGCAAAGATTTTGATGAGCGCCTACAAAAATTAGGTGGGCAACCACTCATCGAAAGACTAGATTGTGATGTGGATTATGAAACACCTGTTGCTGAGTGGACAAATAAGCTCACCGAAATTTTAAAGGCATCTGCAGGGGCAATAGTTACAGACGAAATCGCTAATCCCCAATTGGATCCATCCGTATCTGCGGTTGAGTACACCAAACAATCCCCCTTTTCTGCAACGCTTTCTGAAGTCATTAAAATTACTGGTAGGGATTCGATAAAAGATATTCGTCACGTTGAGATATCGTTAGAGGATTCTGGAATTTCATATCAACCGGGAGATTCTTTAGGTCTTTGGTTTAGCAACGATCCATCGATAGCCGATAAAATTATTGCATCTACTCATAATGATGCTGGGGACAAAGTAGAAGTAACAGGCCAGCAAATGACGTTGCTGGAAGCACTCACCAGTAAACTAGAGCTGACGTTAAGTTACCCCGGGTTTGTAAAAGCCTACCAAGCCGCTACACAAGATCCAAAACTAGGTGAATTACTAGAAGATAGAGCGGCATTGAGAAGCTTTTTAGAGGAATGCCAAATTGTAGATATCGTCCAACAGTATCCGGCTGACATTTCACCGCAATTACTTGTAGATGCATTGAGGCCAATCACGCCAAGACTATACTCTATTGCGTCAAGCCAAGCCGAAGTCGATGAAGAAGTGCATTTGACAGTGGCTCACGTTGCATATGATGCTTTTGGCTTTGCGCATCAAGGTGGTGCATCTGGCTTTCTTTCGAGCCGGATACAAAGCGATGAGCAAGTGAATGTTTTTATCGAAAAAAATGACAACTTCCGTCTGCCATCTGATGATGATAAACCGATTATCATGGTTGGTCCAGGTACAGGAATTGCGCCATTTAGAGCATTTATTCAGGAGCGCGATGCGCGTGAAGCGCAAGGTGATAACTGGTTATTTTTCGGTAACCCACATTTTACCCAAGACTTTTTGTACCAAACTGAATGGCAAAGCTACATAAAATCTGGTTTGTTAACGAAGGCAACCCTAGCATTCTCACGAGACCAAGCCGAAAAAATCTATGTTCAGGATCGTTTGTTAGAAAACGGTAAGGAAGTTTTTGCATGGTTAGAAAGAGGAGCTCATTTCTATGTTTGCGGCGATGCCACCAAAATGGCGAAGGACGTCGAATCGGCGTTGCTCACCATTATAAAAGAGCATGGCAACAAATCAGATGCTGACGCTAAAGCTTACTTAGTAGCGTTAAGAAAAGCAAAACGTTACCAGAAGGACGTGTACTAATGAGCAATGAACAAAATTTAGTCGTTGAGGGGAAACTTTCAGATAACGAGCGAATAAAACGTGAATCTAAGTTGTTGCGAGGGACAATAACCGAAGACCTATCAGACGACATCACGGGTGGGTTTACCTCCGATAACTTCCAGTTGATTCGTTTTCATGGCATGTATCAACAAGATGATAGAGATATTCGCGCAGAACGTCAGAAACAAAAACTCGAGCCACTTCACAATGTGATGTTAAGAGCTCGCTTGCCCGGCGGTGTTATTACGCCACAACAATGGTTGGTGATTGATAAGTTTGCTAAAGAACACACCATGTACGGCAGTATCCGCTTAACAACTCGACAAACGTTTCAGTTCCACGGTGTATTAAAGCCACATATTAAGTCAATGCACCAAACACTTAATAAGACAGGGATAGATTCAATTGCAACTGCGGGTGATGTGAATAGGAATGTGCTTTGCACTAGTAACCCGATTGAATCGGATGTACACCAGCAGGCATGGCAGTGGGCAGCCAAGATCAGTGAGCACTTGTTACCTAAAACCAATGCATATGCAGAAGTCTGGTTAGATGGTGAAAAAGTAGATTCTACCCAAGAAGACGAACCAATTCTGGGTACAAACTATCTTCCTCGAAAATTTAAAACAACCGTTGTTATTCCTCCACTTAATGATGTTGATGTTCATGCTAACGACCTTAACTTCGTCGCGATAGCCGAAAATGGCGAACTAATTGGGTTCAATGTTTTGGTCGGTGGCGGATTAGCAATGACACACGGCGACAAATCAACCTACCCTAGAAAAGCTGATGACTTTGGATTTATTCCGCTGGATAAAACGTTAGATGTTGCTGCTGCAGTTGTATCAACGCAGAGAGATTGGGGAAATCGTGTCAATAGAAAAAATGCGAAAACAAAATACACACTTGAACGCGTCGGTGTGGACACTTTTAAGAAAGAAGTAGAGAAACGAGCAGGAGTTGTATTTGAAGAAACCCGCGCATACGAATTCACGGAGCGCGGTGACCGCTTTGGTTGGGTCAAAGGTATCGATGATAAACACCATTTAACTCTGTTTATTGAAAACGGACGAATTCTTGATACTGAAGCGTCACCGATAAAAACTGGAATGCGTGAAATTGCGAAAATACATCAAGGAGATTTCAGGCTTACCGCAAACCAAAATTTGATTATTGCGGGTGTGCCAGAAGATCAAAAATCCGCAATACAAGATTTAGCTGAACAGTATGGATTAATTCACCCAACCGTCAGCAAACAGCGCCTTGATAGCATGGCGTGCGTATCGCTTCCTACTTGTCCATTAGCAATGGCAGAGGCAGAGCGTTATTTGCCTGATGCGGTGACTGAAATTGAGCAAATGTTGGCTAAATATGGCTTACCAGACGAGAGCATAATTTACAGAGTTACCGGATGTCCTAATGGTTGCGGTAGAGCCATGCTGGCTGAAATTGGTCTCGTTGGCAAAGGGCCAAACAAATATAATCTCCACATAGGTGGTAATCGCAATGGAACTAGAATTCCACGTATGTTTAGGGAAAACATTAGCGATGTAGAAATCATGCAAACGCTTGATGAGTTAATCAAAAAGTGGTCAGAAGAAAGGCAAGAAGGTGAAGCATTTGGTGATTACGTCGTTAGAGCAAACATCGTAGCGCCAGTTATTAACTCAGCAGAGGACTTTTACGATGCAAGTGTCAGCTAACAAAGTAACCGAGCCCGTTATAGAAAAGTCATTGTCGAGCGATCTTTCACTCGAAAATGCATTACTGGAAAGGTATTCACCAACACAGCGAATCGAGTGGGCCCTTGAGAATTTGCCATCTCAACATGTGGTTTCTTCAAGTTTTGGTGCTCAATCTGCGGTAATGTTGCACCTTGTCAACGAAGTTGCACCTGGAATACCCGTTGTATTGACGGACACAGGCTACTTGTTTCAAGAAACCTATAAGTTTATTGACACTTTGGTAGATCGATTCAACCTAAACCTTTGTGTATATCGTGCAGACTTTTCCCCTGCTTGGCAAGAAGCTCGTTTTGGTAAGCTTTGGGAACAAGGGGTTGAAGGAATAGAAAAATATAATCAGCTAAACAAAGTGGAACCCATGAAAAGAGCATTAGAGGATTTAAATGCTCAAACTTGGTTTGCAGGATTGCGACGTTCTCAGTCTAATTCGCGTTCTGAGTTAAGCGTGCTACAAAAACAGGCTGGCCGATTTAAAGTGCATCCAATCATTGATCAAACCAATAAACAGCTACATGAATATATGCAACGACATGAGCTGCCGTATAACCCCTTATGGGATCTTGGATATGTGTCGATAGGAGATTGGCATACGACTAGAACACTTGAAGACGGAATGACCGAAGAAGATACTAGATTCTTCGGTCTCAAGCGAGAATGTGGATTGCATGAGTTTGATGATGGTGATGGTATTTAAACTGTTTACGTATTCGCTTATTCAGGACGACTTAGCGATAAAACGTCTGTAATTGAAGAATATTCACTTGACCCAAGCCTTGCTAGCGGGTTTATCTTTGACGCGTCAAACTTATCTCTACCCTTTGAGTCTTTTGTGACGACGTTCTCGGACACAAACATATTGTAAATTTCCATAAAAATAAGCGTTTGAGGCGCATTTCCAATCTTAATAACATCATAAACTGTGCAATTAAATGCAATAGGACACGTTGATATGCGCGGTAACTCAAATAATGACTGCGTCGTTAGATCTTCGCTTATCTCATCCAGTTCAGATTTTCCATAAGGTAAAGTTGCGGCAGAAGCCGTTACATCTTGAGCGTGTTCTACAGACGGAATGTGAACAACACATGGATTCCCTTTTTGAAGATTTTGGCTAGTGTCTTTAACATCACCCGTTGGTTTTTTACCAACAGAAATCATTAGCAATGGCGGATCGCTGCACACGGCATTGAAGTAAGAAAATGGCGCTAGATTGAGAGAAGCATCTGAGTTTTTACTAAGAACCCAAGCGATTGGCCTCGGGATCACAGTTTGTGTCATAAAGTGATATCGTTTTGAAGGTGACAGCGTTGAAAAGTCTAGTTCCATAAAAGAATCTTATTGATCACTGGAGTTCTGAGTATACCAATAAATGCCTAATACGTTGTATTGCTTTTGGGCGCATTTTTGCATCTTTAGAGGAACGGGATATTGAAACGAAATGAATGAACAAGTGTAGTCGTATGCCTTTTTAACGTCGTTTTGCATTTACTTTTTAAGCGATAAAAATATATGCCGATATCCCCTTCGTAATATTACTGATTGTCATGGTAAATTCAATTTACTGTCATATAAATGTAACATTACTATGAGTGAAAATTGACTTTGTCTTATAAAAAGTTATAATTATTAGTAAATTAAAAACGAAATAAGGGGAAATGTATGAAAAGATTTATGGCTGTCATAACTCTTTCTTTGTTGTCTTTTTCTATCCTTGCCGCTGATGATAGCGCGAAAATCAAAAATAGTTTTTCGTGTATGGACAAAGAAACATTTGAAGTGGATGCAGCATGTATCAGTTCAACGATAGAGATGAGTGACAAATTCGCAATAAACCAAGCGGATCTGTATAAAAAAGCATCACAACCAGGCGATTACGTGATGGCGACGCTGTTAATGGATCCAGAGACGTTAAATATAACTGTGATCGGTCATACAGATAAAGAGCGAACACCAGTAGCTGCACTTTCTGTTGATAGATAAAGGACACTAAAAAGCCCTCAATGCTACTAGTAGCATTGAGGGCTTTTTCATTTTTAGATTTTGCAAAAAACTATGGCTTAAAACTTTAAAGATTCTTTTTTGCTCATAATGATTATCTATGCCAGTGCTTGTTTGTCTGCCATATAATGTGAATACATAATTTGCCATTTTTGTTGTTGTAATTGGAAGCTATGTTTTAGCTCCTTGCACTTAAAATCTAAATCAAAGCGTTCGTATTTCTTAGTCAGTTTTACTTTCTTAATTGCCATAAAACGTTTTTTGACTGAATAATACTCAGTCATTTTTTGAACGAGCAAGTCATATTCATGTTGCATTCTCGTCAAGATCTCATCTGCGTTAGCCATATTAACTAAAGAAGTTTTGGCATTCTTTAGCTGCATTTCATACTTAGCCTTATCAATTCTCTCTTCGGTGGCTCGGCGCAAATTCCTAGTCAGCCCCAAAAAAGACAAAGTTTTGATTAGCCATTTTGTTGGGTCGAACTGCCACCACTTGACGCCATTTCTATAGTCGTATTCAAAAATATGATGGAAATTATGATACCCTTCGCCAAAAGTAAATAGTGCTAGAACGCCGTTGTCCCTCGCTGTATTTTTGTCAGTGTATGGACGCTTGCCCCAGAGGTGAGCCAGTGAGTTGATAAAGAAAGTGACATGATGAACCAAGACGAGTCTGCATACGCCTGCTATTAGGATCATTCCGAAAATATCACCGTTTAACCAGCCAAGCAGTCCGGTTATTCCAAAATTAGCTACTAATACAATTGCTAGATAATGCTTGTGTTGCCACATTACTATTTTGTCTTTTTGGAGGTCTTTGCAATTCGAGTAGTCAGAATAACGTTCTGCTTGATATTCCCTTAACATCCATCCGATGTGAGAGTACCAAAAACCTTTCTGGGCGGAATAGGGATCTTTTTCGTTAACATCAACGTGGCGATGATGAACGCGGTGGTCACTTGCCCAATGCAATATGCTGTTTTGCACAGCCATTGCACCGCCGATAGAAAGCACAAGTCGGACTATCCAATGAGCATCATAGCTCTTGTGAGACCATAGCCGATGGTAACCAGCTGTTATTGACATGCCAGTAAAGAAAAAGAGAAATATTGCCGCAGCAATTTCAAAAACATCAACGCCATGTGTCCAAATCCAAAGGGGTGTAGCCACAACTGCAAGACCAGTGGTCACGAGAAAAACGATAATAGTTAGAGGAATAAGAGGTGGATTTTTCAATTCAGTACTTCACTTTTGTTTCAGCGTACAACTGTACGCAAATTTATCGTTTTGTGTTATCAAACACAAGGAATAATTGAACTTAACGACTAACTTATGTAACTATTCAATTATGAATAGACAACAGCAAAAACTTCAGACACGTCAACGAATTGTGTCATCAGCTTTTCAACTCTTGGACGAAAACAAGAGCCTTACAGCTATTAGTCTTAGGGAGGTTGCTAGAGCAGCCAATATTGCTCCCACTTCATTTTATCGACACTTTTCAGACATAAATGAACTTGGTTTGACCTTAGTCGATGAAGCTGGACTTACGTTAAGACAGTTAATGCGACAAGCGCGAAAACGCATAGAAGGTGGCGGTAGTGTAATCGGCATATCGGTAGATACATTCATGGAATTTATCGTCAACAACAGAAATGTTTTTCGGGTGCTGCTAAGGGAACATACAGGGACTTCGTTTGCGTTTCGCATGGCTGTGATGAGAGAAATTCAGCATTTTACCAACGAGTTAGCAGATTACATTATCGGAACGTTAGAGTTACCTAGTCATGTTGCCCATATGCAAGCAGAAGCGATGGTGAAGCTTGTCTTTAGTGCTGGTGCTGAGGCACTCGATTCTGATCACAAGGAGATTAAGGCGATATCTGAAAGAGTAAAAATACAGTTACGCTTCGTCCAGCTTGGGGCAGTTGAGTATTCAACCTCTCGAACCAAATGACCAAATAATGGCTCTTAGATTATAGGATGCTTAAAACCCATATTTTTGCCAGGTACATTAGGGTTCCCGATTTTTCTGCAGAAACACGCCACTCTCGATATGTTCTGTATAAGGAAATTGGTCAAACAATGCAGCACGTTTAACAGTATGTGTCTGCGTTAACTTGTGTAAGTTATCGACAAGTGTCATTGGGTTACAGGATATATAGATAACGTTATCGAAATATGAAACAAGCTCTTCTGTCAATGGGTCGAGTCCTGCGCGGGGCGGATCAACCAACACTGTTGAAAAATAATATTCGTTGAGATGAATATCTGAAAGCCTCCTGAATTGCCTATTATGCAGAAAGGCTTGAGAAAACTCCTCGCTGGAAAGCTTTGCAATTTTGAGGTTGCTAATTTTATTTTCTGAGATATTTATTTGCGCAGCTTTTACTGAGGTTCTCGATATTTCAGTGCCCAAGACTTTATTGAATTGTTGTGCTAGTGGTATCGAAAAATTACCTGCACCACAATATAGTTCGAGTAAATCATTTGGCAGTCCATTTGACTGCTCAATAGCCCACTCAATCATTTTCTCATTTACGCCCGCATTTGGCTGAGTAAAACTATTTTCAATTTGTTTGAAGGAGAACTCTTTTCCATTAATACTGAGTCTTTCAGTCACATAGTCATTGTCCAACTCGATCTTCTGTTTTCTTGCACGACCAATTATATTTGTAGCTGCAAATTCATTGAGGTGTGCCTTGAGACCTTGCGCCTCTTTAATCCAAGATTCATCTATTGGCTTTTTATAAATCAATGTGATTAAAAGCTGGTTACTAAGTGTTGTTAGATAGTCTATTTGATAAAGCTTATTCCTAAGTTTAGGGTTAGATTTAATCTTGGAAATGACCTTTTCCATTGCAAGATTTATTAGTTTGCTACCTGCTGGAAAATCATCCACTCTATATTTTTCTTTAGTGTCAGGATCAAACATGATATGAAACGTATCTTCACCATCATGCCAAACCCTAAACTCTGCTCGCATTCTATAGTGCTCATGTTGTGATTCGAATACGTCAATATCGTATTCATAAAAAGGCGTTAACGTTTCGCTTAAAAAATTATATTTAGATTTAAGTTGGCTCTCATATTTCGTTATGGTCATTAAGGTCCATTGTTTAATCAGAAAAAATACGCGAATTGTACACAGTAGAATATGGATACCAACAGAAATATTTAAGGAAACTCATTGTTAAGCCGATAACGCTATTGAGGATAGTGAGGTATCTAGTATGAACATGTTAGAAACGTCGGCCGTTTCTAACGTCAGCACTCTTGGCATGTTGCGCAATGACGATGTCGTTTTGAGTGCAAAAGGCGTTGAAAAGCCGACTAATAATTCGATTGCTACTGACAAATATGTTGGCAAAGCAGCGAACGATGCAATATTTACAGGGGCGTTGTCGTCGGCGTTAAAACAATATGCATCAAGCCCGAAGCGATTTGACACCGCGGTCGCAATCTTACCACAGCCATCAGCTGCTAATTACATCAAGAGTAGGAATTTAATTTCTAGCCCTGAAGAAATGAGTAACAGCGTCATGGCAAATATCGAACGCACCATCAAGATGGTGTCAGCAAAGGGTGCGACTGAACTAGAAATTGATGCACTAAAGAAACAGACAATTGATGGTATCGAAAAAAGCTTTGTAAAAGCTGAAAGTGAACTCGCAAGTCTGGGGGGAACGGAATTCTCGGAAAAACTCAGTAAAGCAAAGATTAACATTTTACAAAGCATCAATGAATTGGATATCCCAATTCAAAATAAAGCGGATAAAGAGGCCTCTGCTGCACAATTATCCGACCTACAATTAAAAAGTGGTGATTTGATAAACGTAACATTTGGGCTATCCAACATAAAAAATGCAAGCTCAGGGTTCATATTCACAACCTCAACGAATAATGTATCGATTGGCGTATCTGGTGACAGTACCGATAAAACGTCACAAACTCAGATCATGCAGCTGTTTAATGAGACAGATAATCTAGTCAATGCGTTTTTTAAAGGAAACATAGAGCTTTCTTTTGAAAAACTAAAGTACACCGATTCTTCGATAAGCAGCCTATCAAACAATGCGGAAAAGTTAGTTACGTCTGAATTGAAAAGCTCCGCGAAGAAATATCTGCAAGTCGCAGAGTTAACGAGTGATAGTTTGGCAGCAGTAAATGAGTTTGCGCAACTTACGCAATACTCTTCGCAGTTGTCTGAAACTATGCGTCTTGCAGATAGAATTTTTGCATCGCAGAATCAGTATAAAGAGATCATCAATGGAATTGTGAATCAACTAGAGGATGTGCAGGTGCCAGACCTGTTAAGTGCTATAAATAGAATACATACCTTCAACAGCAACTTTGTCTGAGAACCGTATTAAACAGTATTTATAGTATAGAGCGTTTTTCCAACGATTATGCGACTTTGTCTTTCGCAGGTCGAACGATTAAATTTCTATCCATAAACACGCTTTCGTGCATTTTACTAATAATCTCATCAGCACGGGTTGGCGGAACTTCAATAAAACCAAAACCTTTTCTCTTGCCAGTGCGTTTATCTTTCATAAGGCGTATAGAGTAGACGGTTGCTATATTTTCGAAATACTCAGTAATTTGTTTTTCACTTGCTTTATAAGGAATATTTCCAACATATAGCGTTGCGATACTTTCATCTTCATTATGTTTCTTATTCTCGCTCGTTGATTTGTGTTCGCGGATTTGGTGTTTTTGTGAAGACGTGTTGTTGCTTTTGTAGGAAACTGCAGCGAATATCGAAAGTGCCAAAGGAGATACAAGCGCCTTTAGTATGTCATCTTCGATGTTAAGAATAAGTAAAAAACTAACGAAACTTAACGCAATGACCGAGAAAATTGAGATAGATTTTTGGTCCATAATGTCATTCCCGAATACTTGTCTGTTGTGTGTCAAATAGAGCAAACTTCGTGATGTGCCTCCAGCCGCTCATTACCGAAGGGTAGACCATGATTTTTTTTTTGCCAATAAATATGAAAAATAACTTGCGGTTTGACCATGAGTCTGTACAATGCGCGCTCGCTGTAAGGGAATAGCGAAAAATCAGCAGTAAACGAACGATTACGTGCCGGTTATAAGCGAAAGAAAAAGCCAAAAAAACGCCGGATTTAGCTTGACAAATTTGTGCGTTAGCGTAGACTTCGCATCCCTTTGAAATTTCACCTAAACGGCGAGTTTCAACTCCTCAAATCACATTGATTATGAGGCGCTCTTTAACAATTTAGCAAGACAATCTGTGTGGGCACTCGTAAGAGTGTCACAACGACAATTTATTTGTTTAAGTCTTTGCGTTACTGATGAGATGTTGAAAGTTTCTTGATGGAGCCTTCAGCGGTTCTTAAAGGTAATCAAAGCAATTTCGATATT
>DDLV01000146.1 GCA_002340325.1 Glaciecola sp. UBA2563
GTTGAAGAGCGTCTTTTACATGCAAACATGACCGCAGCTAGCTGCATCGCTTAAGCAAACTGCATTAGCTTTTCACTAAACCGATTTAATACACAGAATGGTCGCCTCATTGAAGAGTTAATGCTGAGTGTTTACCTAATACTAACATTAAACTCAATAGCCATTTACAAATAGTGGATTACCCGTCTTGAGGATATGAGAAAAGCGATAATACCAATACAAAATATATCTTGCGCTTCAAAGTAATAAATGGAGATTTCGACAACCTTTGTGAAGATGTATAAATGCTTTTATCTACAATATGTTAAGTAACAAAAAACAATTAGTAACCAGCCTTTTTTTGAAAATGCCCAAAAAAATAATGACAATTTCTTTTAGTTAAATTGTATTAAGACTCTAGTTTATTGATAAAAAATGGTTATTATCTTAATTATGCAATCCATGTTTTTATCTATTAGACATTACAAATATTCTACACAATCTCGTTTTTTGAGTTTGTGTTTTCCTGTGAAGTCAACCAGCAACTTCCCGAATTCAAACCGCAAATCGCTAAGTATGAGAGGTAAGTTTTTATGGGTATTTTCGATCATTATCAGCAACGCTACGAGGAACGTCAGGAAGAAGAGTATTCTCTTCAAGAGTTTCTGAATTTATGTAAAACCGATACCATGGCATATGCCAATGCTGCAGAGCGTTTATTGCATGCTATTGGTGAACCAGAAATGATTGATACTGCCAATGATTCCAGATTGAGCCGTATTTTTTCGAATAGAGTCATCGCTCGATATCCGGCCTTTAGTGAATTCTTTGGTATGGAAGAATCAATCGAGCAAATCGTCTCCTATCTCAAACATGCCGCGCAGGGCTTAGAAGAAAAAAAACAAATACTATATTTACTGGGGCCAGTAGGCGGCGGCAAATCTTCTTTGTCAGAACGCCTCAAAGAGCTCATGCAAAAAGTCCCAATATATATTCTCAAAGGCTCTCCGGTAAATGATCACCCACTTTGCCTATTTGACGTTAATGAAGATGGAAATATTCTAGAAACCGAATACGGTATAGAAAAACGCTATGTCAAAACGATCATGTCACCATGGGCACGCAAGCGTTTACATGAGTTTGGTGGTGATATTTCACAGTTTAAAGTTGTGCGCGTTTATCCATCCGTATTGGATCAGCGAGGAATTGCGAAAACTGAACCTGGAGATGAAAATAACCAGGACATTTCCACGCTTGTAGGTAAAGTTGATATTCGAAAACTGGAGTCTTACGCACAAAACGACCCTGATGCCTACAGCTACTCGGGCTCTTTGTGTAAAGCAAATCAGGGGATTATGGAATTCGTAGAGATGTTTAAAGCACCTATTAAAGTGCTGCATCCTTTACTCACTGCAACGCAAGAAGGCAACTATAACCCAACCGAAGGCTTTTCAGCGCTGCCATATGACGGCTTGATTCTCGCTCACTCAAATGAATCGGAATGGCAATCTTTTAGGAATAACAAGAATAACGAAGCGTTTCTTGATCGTGTTTACATTGTCAAGGTTCCCTATTGTTTGCGTGTTTCCGAAGAAATTAACATTTACAAAAAACTGCTCGAAAACAGTGAACTATACAACGCGCCATGTGCACCTGATACGCTAGATCTACTCGCACAATTCAGCGTACTGTCTCGATTAAAAGCACCCGAAAATTCGTCGATTTATTCTAAAATGCGCGTTTACAACGGTGAAAGCCTCAAAGATACCGATCCGAAAGCAAAATCCCATCAAGAATACAAAGACTATGCGGGCGTAGATGAAGGAATGGATGGCTTATCAACAAGATTCGCGTTCAAAATTTTGTCTCGCGTGTTTAACTTCGATCACCAAGAGGTTGCCGCAAACCCTGTGCATCTGTTTTATGTTTTAGAAAAACAAATTGAGCAGGAGCAGTTTCCGCCAGAATTAGCAGAACGCTACCTTGAGCATTTAAAAGGACATCTCACAAACAGATATGTTGGTTTTATTGGTAAGGAGATACAAACAGCGTACCTTGAGTCCTATTCTGAATATGGACAAAACCTCTTTGATCGCTATGTGACTTATGCGGACTTTTGGATACAAGACCAAGAGTATCGCGATCCAGAAACAGGGCAACTTTTTGACCGGGCCGCCCTCAATGCAGAACTTGAAAAAACCGAAAAGCCAGCAGGTATAAGCAACCCGAAAGATTTCCGCAACGAAATCGTCAATTTCGTACTGCGAGCGAAAGCAAATAATTCCGGTGAAAATCCGAGCTGGACAAGTTATGAAAAACTTCGAACAGTCATTGAAAAGAAAATGTTTTCAAATACAGAAGATTTGCTACCTGTTATTTCATTTAACACAAAATCATCTAAAGAAGACCAGAAAAAACACGATGACTTTGTCAATCGCATGACTGAAAAGGGATATACCACACGGCAAGTGAGGCTTCTTTGTGAATGGTACCTACGCGTACGTAAAGCATCATAACTAGGTGCTTGCAGTATGTCGCATTTTATAGATAGGCGTCCAAATGGCAAAGGAAAATCCACTGTCAACCGACAGCGGTTTATACGGCGCTATAAACAACAGATAAAGCGTTCGGTATCCGATGCAATAGGTAACCGCTCTGTCACTGATATTGATTCAGGCGAACAAATCACAATCCCCAAAAGGGATGTCTCAGAGCCTCTCTTTCACACTGGCAAAGGCGGCACTCACAAAAGAGTGCTTCCCGGTAATGACCAGTTTGCAAAAGGCGACAAAATCAAACGTCCACCACCCGGTCAAGGTCAAGGCTCAGGAGATGGCGATGCCACTAACACGGGTGAAGGCGAAGATGAATTTGTTTTCTCGTTAAGCAAAGATGAATACTTAGATATCTTATTTGATGGTTTAGAATTACCAAACCTTAAAAAAACCACAGTAAATTCTTCCACTGAATTTGAAACCTATCGTGCTGGGTATCAAACTGAAGGTATTCCTAGCAACTTGGATATTGTGCGCTCTTTAAAAGGTGCCGTTGCACGTAAGATCGCAATGACATCTGCATCAAGGAAAGAGCTGAGAGAACTCGAAGCAGAACTTCAACACCTGCTTGGCGATCCGCATCACGACCGTGAAAAAATACTCGCACTTGAGGCGAAGATTGAAGAGCTTAAAGAACGCATAGCCAAGGTACCTTTCATTGATACTTTCGATCTTCGATTCAGGAATTATGCAAAGCGCCCTGTTCCAAGCAGTCAAGCCGTTATGTTTTGTTTAATGGACGTGTCAGGCTCGATGGATCAGGCAACAAAGGATATTGCAAAGCGCTTTTATATCTTGCTTTATTTGTTCTTAAACGCGCGCTATGACAACGTAGACGTTGTCTACATTCGCCATCATACACAAGCAAAAGAAGTGGATGAACAGACCTTTTTCTATTCACAAGAAACGGGCGGAACGATAGTGAGTAGCGCACTAAAAGAAATGCAAAAAATCGTCGACGAGAGATACGATCCTGCTGAATGGAATATTTATGCAGCTCAAGCCTCTGATGGTGATAATTGGAGTGATGATTCTCCTTTGTGCAGAGACCTGCTTGCGAATGACTTAATGCCTGTGACTCGCTTTTATGCCTACATCGAAATTACCACTCGAGACCACCAGAGCCTCTGGAATGAATATCAAAAAGTGAGTGACGTCTGGGAAAACTTTGTCTGCAAACATATTGTTTCGGTTGATGATATCTTACCGGTATTTCGTGAATTATTTTCTACCGACTCGGAGTTGAGAGGATGAGCATGCTAGACGATGGGCCAGATTGGAACTTCGAATTGTTGGAACAATACGATGCCGAGATCGGGGCACTTGCCAAACGGTTTAGATTAAAGACATATCCCAACCAAATAGAAGTTATCACGGCAGAACAAATGATGGATGCATACGCAAGTATCGGCATGCCCATCAATTACTCACACTGGTCTTTTGGCAAGAAATTTATTCACACTGAACAGAATTACCGACGCGGGTTTATGGGACTTGCCTACGAAATCGTGATAAACGCTGACCCGTGTATTGCTTATCTCATGGAAGAAAACACAGTGACCATGCAGGCGTTGGTCATTGCACATGCATGTTATGGTCATAACTCTTTTTTCAAGAACAATTATCTCTTCAAAACTTGGACAGACGCCAGTGCCATTATTGATTATTTGGTGTTTGCTAAGGACTACGTCGCAAAGTGCGAGACCAAGCATGGTGTAGAAGCAGTAGAACACACGTTAGACGCATGTCATGCGCTCATGAACTATGGTGTCGATCGGTATAAAAGGCCACCTAATTTATCTATTGAAGAAGAAAAGCATCGACAGGAAGAAAGAGAAAAGTACCTACAGTCTCAAGTCAATGATTTATGGCGGACCTTACCTAAGGGCGAAAAAACCGTTCATAAAGAGGAGTTTCGCTTCCCCGCTGAACCAGAAGAAAACATTTTATACTTCATCGAAAAGCATGCACCGTTGCTTGAGCCATGGCAGCGAGAACTCGTGCGAATTGTGCGCAAAATATCCCAGTACTTTTATCCGCAAAAGCAAACGCAAGTGATGAATGAAGGCTGGGCGACATTTTGGCACTACCATTTGCTTAATACCCTTTATGATGAAGGCAAAGTAACTGACCGCTTTATCATGGAGTTTTTGCATTCCCACACTGGCGTGGTTGCACAACCTGACTACAATAGCCCATATTTTTCCGGCATAAACCCTTACGCATTAGGCTTTAACATGTTTATGGATATCAAGCGCTACTGCGAGTCACCCACGCAAGAAGATAAAGAATGGTTTGGTGATCTCGCTGGGTCGAATTGGTTGGATACCCTTCATTTTGCCATGGAAAACTTTAAAGACGAAAGTTTCATCAGCCAGTTCTTATCTCCTAAGATCATGCGGGATTTTCGTCTGTTCTCTATAGAAGATGACAGCAGTAAGCCGTTTATCAATGTGTCAGCGATTCATGATGAACTTGGTTACAGGCAAATCAAAGAACAATTATCCGCACAGTATAATCTCAGCAACATTGAACCGAATATCCAAGTTTATAAGGTAGATGTCAGGGGCGACCGTTCATTGACACTGCGTTATTATCCACAGGCGGGTAAACCACTAGCAGCCAGCAAAACAGAGGTGTTAAAACACCTTCATCATCTATGGAAGTTCGACGTTTACCTAGAGCAGGAAAATGCTGACGGCACAGTGTTAAAGCTTTCTAGCTGCCGCACGGAAGGCAAAGTCGCTTAGCGATGCAACGGTGCTTTGAGAATTACGTCAGTTCATCTAATAGATGTTTGTAATTTCGCGTGACTTTGACCGTATCGCCTGATGTTAACTGGGCGATATACTCACCATTAGAATTGGGGGTTAGCTTGGTTAACTTGTTGACGTTTAGAATGGCGGAGCGATTAACTCTTGCAAAGGTTTTTGAATTTAAATCCGCTTCAAACTGTTTCAGCGTTTTACGAATAATATGAGTGCCATCTTGTGTGTGCACACACATATAATCACCTGCCGCTTCTATCCAATTTATCGACGATAGTTGAATACGCAACCATTCGGTACCACTTTTCAACGAAATCGTCTGTTCTAATTGGTCTAAGTTATTTGCATCAGATCGGTCTAAGCGATTCATTAAACCTTCAATATTGTTCCCTGTTTTTCGTTTCAACATTGAGTCGAGCTGATTGTGCTCGTTGATCTTTTTGATATCGCAAAAGTGCTTTTCCAGCCTTGCAATACAGTTATTAAATCTGTCATCCGCAAACGGCTTTAGCAGATAATCAAACGCTTCAAATTCAAATGCGTTTAGTGCGAATTCTTTGAATGCTGTCACGAAAATAATTAACGGTAATGACGGCATGTTGTCCTGCATCCATGAGACAAATTGAATACCGGACATACCTGGCATTTCTACATCTAAAAAAATGACATCTGGCAGCTGTTCTTGGACGAGTAGTTTGGCGTCCAACGCAGATGCACACGCAGAAACAACTTGAATCGAAGGTGCTTCTTTCAGCTTGAGCATTAATCCTTGTCTAGCAAGAGGCTCATCTTCAACAACCATAGCGGTTATCTTGGCACTCATTTGTTCTGGGCTGGTATCCATATATCCACCTTAAATCCTGACGGTTTATTCACACCAACAATAAAGTTATGCTGCTCTGGATATAAAACTTTTAGCCTTTCCTTAATGTTTGTCAAGCCAACGCCTTTATCCTTCCTTTTTGAAAGATTTGGTTTTTCTTCCAATACTGGTCCATTATCCGCAACTGAAAGGTGCATATGTTTATTTTCAATTTTTGCAACAATCTCAATGCGTCCTTTCTCGGTCATATGTGCAATCGCATACTTTATTGAATTTTCAATCAATGGTTGCAAAATTAAACTAGGTACAAATAAATCTTCAGCTTCTGGTTCAATTTTAAACGATATGCTCAATCTGTCTTCAAAACGCATTTTTTCAATTTCTAAATAGAGCATGCAAGCCTTGATTTCTTCTCGAAGAGGGATTTTCTTTTCCGGATCGTTATCAAGTGAAAATCGCAGGAAAGTGGAAAGTCGAACGAGCATACCTTTGGCTTTTTCTTTGCTTTCTATGGCAACCAGCGTTGAAATAGCGTTCAGAGTATTAAACAAAAAATGTGGATTAATTTGATACCTTAACATTTTTATCTGTGCCGAATGGGATAAACGAACGGCCTCCAAATGCAACTGCTTCTGCGCGAGCAGGCGATAATGGAAATTGATACCAAAATACAGCGTACTCCATACCATTATCATAAAAAATGAATAGCTCAACCCATTTAAGTAACCGAAGAAATCAAACGTTTTTCGTTCCATATCCTTATTTTGTTCTGCATTCTCATTGTCTTTTTGTCCCTCAACATATGTCTTATTTGCTTCTAAAAAATACCACATCGTTGCATTTTTTGCGGGTGTCCAAACCAGCGCAACGACGACACAACAAAGCGCAATAAAGCCAACGAGAATTCGGGGGGTTAGGTGCCAACACCTTTGAAAGATATATCTAAGCGGTAACGTCAACAATGCAGCCATAAGAGCACTACAAATTAATGCAACGATAACAATAGGATCCATACCCGGTTTCTGTGTAAACAACAAATTATCAAAAGAGAAAATTACGACGTATCCAGACCACCCAAGCAAATGGAGAAGCCAAAAGGAAGGTTTCTTTTTTCTGATAGGTTTATTGTCTGGCTGGTCGCTGTTCATTAAGAAATGCTGTTCATTAAGAAATGCTGTTCATTAAAAAACTATGGCGCTTTGTCCGTTAGCTTTGTTCTATTTATGGCTATAACCCTATACCAGTTAACAATGATTGTCGAAAACTATAGGGCATATCGTTAAGAGCGTTTTGTTCTTTGCAATCCAATTGAGCATATGAAGAGAAGATTCTCAAATTCGTTTTAGCGCAGGACAAAGGAGACATAAATGTCTCCTTTGATTGCCACCTTTTTCTGCTAATGTCTTTTTAAAGTTATAACGGTGAGAGGCATCGATAATTACAACGTCATTAATATCGTGGTAAAATAGTATTCACTCTAATCGTTATTTCACACTCTTATTTAGATGCCAACGTCACAGATACGTTGTCGCTTTCTATCATAGCTAAAACTTTCTCTTGATCTTGACCTGTTCTCTTAGCGATGTGTGTAGCAGTGTCTGCTGCTTTGTGAAATACTGCAAAA
The DNA here is from genome assembly GCA_002340325.1 of Glaciecola sp. UBA2563. Classification (GTDB taxonomy): domain Bacteria; phylum Pseudomonadota; class Gammaproteobacteria; order Enterobacterales; family Alteromonadaceae; genus Glaciecola. Next base: position 7,750 of record DDLV01000146.1, read on the forward strand.
CTGGTCATGTCCATACCGTTACAACGCAAACCTTTCTGAAGTGCTCGAACGCTAACACCAGTATTTTCAACATGTCGTCTAAAATCTCTCACATCATTCTCTTGTATTGCCTCGCAGACGCTCAGTAGATCTTTTTCCATATACGCTGGAACCTTTGTGTCGCTTGCGCTTGCGATAGTTGCAGTTAGTAGAGTTAAACCAATAACGGATGATTTTAAAACTAAAGATTTCATAATTTGTGCCTTAAATGTAAATGATTAAATGACGTCTCAACTAAGCGGTTTGTTGCTTCGTTGTACATTCAAGGTATCGGACAGCGGCAGATTTTACGATGAAAAAGCGATACTTCAACATTTGGTTAAGACGACTGCGACGAAATGCGGATTCTTGCGACGAAAAAATAGCAATCAACGAAAAATAAATCTTGTTGTGTCACGCAACACTTATCTTAGATTTTGCCAAATGTGGTATATTGGCTGCTGAACGATTATTTTTATACTGCGCTATCACATTGCTATATTCCCTTGTTGACCTGCACATTGACACTGACACAGAAACCGTATTTCGCGGCTCAGAGCGAATTGATATAAGCGGTTTAAATTTTAAATTACTCAAGTATTTTTTAGAAAAAGGACTAGAAACCGTCTCTTTTGATGAGCTCATTGAAGGCGTATGGTCACCCACAGTAGTGAACAACGAAACGGTTACTCAACGAGTGAGACTACTGCGTGTTGCGCTTAATGATTCCCATAAAAAACCAAAATACATCCGATCAGTAAGAGGCGTTGGGTATCAACTTTGTACCTCTCCAACGCTACCGACAGCGAAAATTCTCAAACATCAGAACGCAACAAAGCACTTTGGTGCTCGCTTGTTAGCGCCAATCATCGCCTTTGTCGCCACAATAACGCTCATCGCAATTATGCAAACTGTAACCAAAGAGAGGACCACTCAAGCAAGCGTAAACGTATATGAAAAAGCGTTAGACAGGGCCTCATACTTTTTAAACATTGGGCAATTAGATGACATTGATAGAGCTGTAGCATTGCTCAAAGAATTCCAAACGGAAGGTAAATCAGATGTTCGTTGGTTAATTCTTAAAAGCAGAGCGCTTAGCGCCCAAGTATGCAGGGCTGGCGCGGATTATAAGCAATTAGACACTGCAAAAGAATATGCTCAACTTGCGTTGTACCATGTTCCGCGAAGTATTCCCGCACAACATGCTTTAGCATACTCCTACGACTGCGCTGGAAAGATTGATGACGCCATAAATGCTTATCGAGATGCCATCGCTTGGGATGAAGAGAAACAATACGTTGGAATTCGAAGCTCGCTCGCGTATTTGATAGGCGAAACGGGGAGGCTAGCAGAGTCTTTAGCATTGAATTACGACATCTATCACAGCAGTGTTTATGCTAATAAAGAAGACTTTGCAGCGCTTCAATTAGCCCGAAATTATGCGCTACTGCAATACAACGATTTAGCTGAATACTATTACGCATTGAGCTTTACGTTATATCCTGAAAATGTTTTTTCAAATGCAGCTTATCCCAGGTTTTTGTTTTCAATCGGAAAACATAAAGCAGCCGAAGAAGCTTTACAGGTTGCATTATCAAGACCAAAACATGCAGATTTGTACACAGTCAAGGCGGAATTACACCTTGAATATGGAAATTCAGAAGCGGCGTTAAACGCAATACGCAAAGCCCTTTCATTCAAACAAAGCTATGCACCTTTTAAAACCCTCGAATCAGTTATAAATTCTGATCAAAACCAAGCACTACTACAACGTCGACGAGAAGACTTAATTGGAGCGGCAAACGACCCTTTCTCTCTTCTAGAGCTCGCGTTGATTGACGTTTCTTTAGGTAACAAAGAATCTGCCTCTGAGGCACTGCATCTCGCTATACAACGCGGTTATTTGGACATCGCGTATTTGCGAGAATCCAATATTTACGAGCCTTTGAGAACGTTAGATGCGTTTCCAAATTTGGCTAATGCCATTCAAAATATAGTCGCGGTTCAAAGGGCCTACATACCTAATAAGCAAACAACACTAGCACGTAAAGAATAGTCGACTTTTATAACGGCTGTGTCACGTTACTCAAGTGATGCCAAGACAATTTCTTGAAAGAGTTTTTGGCTTCTTGAATGACCATATCGCGTGTTGTAATTCGTCGAGGTAATCACAGACACCAGCGCTAACTGTGGAATTACAATGACATAGTTACCGCCGTTTCCAGACATTGACCACGCTCTGATTTCTTCTCCCATATAGGTGTATGGCATTTGCCAAATTTGATAGCCATAGCCGTGCCTATCTCTTGGTTGTGCGTGCACTGTTAACATCTTTTCAACCCAATCTTTGGAAATTACTTGCTGCTCCTCATACGTACCTTCGTTAAGCAATAAACGCCCTAGGCGTAGCAGTGAACGGCTCGCAAATCCTGTACCACCTGCCATAGAAACTTCACCCGTAGGCGTATACTGCCACTCAACATTATTTATGCCTAATGGCCGCAGCAACATTTCTTCAGCAAATGAATCAAGGCTGCGAGAGGTTAAACGCTCAATGGCGATTCCCAAAAGGACAGATTGCGCCGTACAGTACGAAAAAGCGCGACCATACGGAGAATCTTCGGGCTTAGATACCCAATTTGGAAAACCTCTCACCGGCAGTTTCAGGGTAAATTTTGCCCAATCCTCAATAATATACATACGCTCCTCATGCCCTCGAGAAAACATATTCTGATCGTCACACTCTAACATTGAGCTCATGGTCAACATGTCTTCATAGGTAATCGTGCGTTTTCGCTTGTCAATTTTGTTCAAATCAATCTTATCTTTGAACTCGTCAAATATCGTGCTTCGCTCGGACTTAAGGTGGCCGTTATCGATAGCAATGCCCAATAGCATTGCCACTAGTGTTTTGGTAAGTGAACGTGTGTTATGAAGTGTTTCTTTACTTGTACCTTCGTAATACTGCTCAAACAGCATCTCTCCATTACGCCATACAAGCAAACTTGTGATCCCTTGATAGTCCTCTACCTGTTTTTCAATATTAAAATGTTCGAGCGGGTTGGTAGGTTCAGCTACCTTATCCAATACGTTGGTTTCAGATGCTGCTAAAACCGTTGAAAATATGAAACAGAAAATCAAAATGTAATAATGCATATTAAGTCCTGTGAAATTTGATTGTTTTATACTATGCACAATCGATTAATGAAGTTGATGAAATAATAATGAAGAAAAATGAAGTAAATATAATCAATGACTTATACGTCATTTATTGAAAGTGTATTGAATAACATTTCTATCCCTGATACTTTTCGTATAAGGTCTACCAGCTAACAAAACAGCCAGACCAAAAGGCGTCACAGCGGCGCCTTCCCTTTTCTACTCCTCCACTTTTTAAAACCGAACAGACATCTAAAATCCTTTTTTTACTTAGGATAAACGTCTATCAAAGCCATTTTCACTTTCACACCTTGACAAAAATGACATTATCAGTGCCATTAATGACTCTAAACCACCCGAGAAACCAACACTTTTCAAAAAAATTAACTGTATTCTTATATAAATTCAATAAGTTATAGAAAAAATATTTATGGTACACCTCTTGAATATGCCTATGCATAGAACACATTAAAGAGAGGAAGATAAAATGAACACAAATACTCATACACCAGAAACATTCAATGTTTGGCAACTACTACTAAACATATTAGTACTCGTTGGTTTTTCGCTGTCTCCGTATCTGGCGTATATAATAAAAATTATAGTGGCATAGAGATCAAAATTTGATACTGGAACTCCAATTTAAATTGAGTTATTACAGCCCGATTTTTCAATAGAACGATTATTCTTCATATTAAACCAGTCCGATCACAAGTTAATGCTGCTCGTTTAAGCGATGAAGCGTAAAAGCGGAGGCATGTTTGCATTTGACGCGCTCGCCCGAGCGAACAAGGATGTTGAAGAGCGTCTTTTAAATGTGAATATGACCGCAGCTAGCTGCATCGCTTAAACGAGCAGCATTACCTTTTCAGCAGGATAATATTTTACCCAGTCGACCATTCAGTTTTCTAATTCTTTAGTTAGGGTAAACGCGCCACGTATATCGTTAAGCGTAAATCCAGTTGCGTTATCGTTAGGATAGTTCGATTGGATGGTATCTAAAAGACTTGCATCTACTTGTTCGCCATGACAAGCAAGGCAGACTTGTGCGGTCGGGATAGCTTTCATAAATCGATACTGCACTTGTGTTTTAGTAGATGCTGTTAAGGTATCTGGACTATCGCCGGCTTTAAACCTTGCGTCAAAATCGGTCAACACTGATGCTTCCCATTCGTCAGGTACATTCGATGCATTTCGCACTTTTAAGCTTGTTCTGCCAATACTCCAACCGTCCCTAGATAGCTCATCAGCGATACTTGGCGCTTCAGTTTTACAAACCTCAACAGCAGCATGGTAACCTTTTTCCTTAATTGTACTCACCAATGTTTGTTTTAACGCTTGTCCAAACTGCTTAACTTTTTGTTGAGCCTCTATTTTATATATTTCACCATTGAGGGGTTTCTGCTCAATTTCTTGGTCATTACTGGCAAATGCAGACATGCAAAATAAACTCAGTGCTACTGGGGTTACTACTTGGATGTAATGCCTTGATGTCATATTAATTTCCTTATCAATCGAGTTATAAAAAGTGAGTTGATCTTTCCTGTACAAATTTTGCGCATTAACCAGAAAACTGCTCGTAAGCCACCATTGCATCCGCCGCATACATTAATGATGGACCACCGCCCATATATATTGCCATTGCGAGCGTTTCTTCGACTTCCTGCTTCGTTGCACCGAGTTCCACAAGCGCCTTAACGTGAAAGCCTATACATCCATCACACCGCGTTGATACACCAATCGCCAGCGCAATGAGTTCTTTTGTCTTCTTATCCAATACACCATCAGCAGTTGCTGCTTGCGCCATTGCAGAAAAGCCTTGCATAGTGTCACTGATGTTTGGCCGTAGTGATTTGAGACTGTTAGAAATCCTTGCGGTGATATCGGGATAAGACTTACTCATGGTACTTCCTTATTGGTTTATTGCTTGTATGAATACAAGTAGGTTGACGATGATTAAAAGTCATTATATATTAGCCTTATCTAATACATAGTCAAGCGCTTTATGTTCACAGATCAGGATAGAACAAAACTGGCAGTTAACGCCGAAAAGGCCGAGACACTGTTAAAGCTGATTGCAAATAAGCAGAGATTAATGCTTTTGTGCAGCCTTATCGATGGTGAGAAGAGTGTGAGTGAGCTTGAAGAAAAGGTTGAAATAAGCCAGTCTGCGCTGTCTCAGCATCTAGCAAAGCTCAGGGCGTCCAACGTTGTTGATTTCCGCAAAGAAGGTAAGAACGTTGTTTACAAGATAGTAAGTGTAGAAGCGACAGCATTACTATCGACGCTATATTTAATATTCTGCAAAGATTAATTTAGAAAATTCTAATATAAAGAGAGAAGTAATGTCTATTTCGAATATAAGTGTACAACAACTCAAAGAGTGGATTGATAATGATGAAGTTCAGCTTGTTGATGTCAGAGAAAAAATTGAAAATGATGCGTTTCATATACAAGATTCCGCTCATTTGCCACTTGGCTCAATCACACGTGACCAGTTACCAAAAACAAATAAGAAGATTGTCATCTATTGTTTAAAAGGACTTCGCGGGCAAAAAGCTTGCGAAAAAGTCGCATCTACCGATGCCGAATTAGAGATTTACAACCTCATTGGTGGAATCGATGCTTGGCGCTCAGCAGGACTCCCAGTAAAAGAATCAGAAAAAAAACACTTCCCATTGGATAGACAAGTTCAAATTACGATTGGCAGCTTTGTATTGCTTGGTGCACTTGGAAGTGTTTTGGTCAACCCCGCGTTGGTCTGGGTAGCGGCATTCTTTGGTGCTGGATTACTGTTTGCTGGTTTATCAGGGACCTGTGGACTTGCAGTACTAATTGCAAGAATGCCATGGAATAAAACTGCGTAATCTACCTATTACCATGGCACTTTTCTGGTTAAGTGTTGCTAAGCTTCTAATTTGCTGATTTACAGTTGAAGGCAGGAATTAGTAATTTGAAAGCTTCGA
>DDLV01000139.1 GCA_002340325.1 Glaciecola sp. UBA2563
TTAATGCCCATATTGGTGATATTTCCCCATCACAGCATTGCTATGCCACCGATTAGCGATAATGAACTGCAAGCCTGTATTGCCTCTGTCATAAAGAAAAATAAATATACGAAGGCAAGTGAAATAAAAAAGCTTAAGTGTCACAACAAAGGCATCCGTTCTATCAACGGAATCGAGGCGTTGCAAAATCTCACGTACCTTTCTCTGTTTTCAAATAAGTTAGAAAACGTTGATTTGACGGAGTTGCATAATTTGGAATACGTCAATATTTCGAAAAACAAACTTGCCAGCGTTAATGTTCGGCAATTAGAACGTCTTCAGACTCTCTATTTATTTAAAAACAAACTCACGACTCTTGATTTATCAGGGTTATATTCTTTAACAAAACTTCGCGTCAGCGATAATCAGCTCATTTCTGTGAATACACAGGATTTGATTTCATTAGAAGAAGGGCATTTGTGGAACAATCAAATGGAAGATTTTGATATTACTCCATTGGTAAAGTTAACATTTTTGGACGTTAAACAAAATCCTATGCCGGATGAGTTGTATGATTTCTTCGATCAGCAATCAGGCATTACAATCAGTCATGACGGCAATGCAGATGACTGGAAATAAGGGCGTTTGATTAAACCGAGAAGTTTCTCCCTACAAAACCAACGTCATTTTGCTTGTCACAATTGTGTTTACACTGGTTGGTGTTGTCTATGGATATACCGCCGGCGTCTTTAAGAATATGATGGATGTCGTTAAATCCATGGTGAAACAGATGGATACAGTAGGCTTTTTGTGTTAAACATCTTTGCCTATAATTTTTGGGCGTTCTCAGCTATTCAGGCCTTGGTACTCACATTACCTATTTAGGTGCCAGCTTTTTACAGTGGTTATGTTTTCAGCAATTCTCCATTCTTCTGATAATCGGATTCATATTTACAACTGCATTTATAAATTTAGTGGTGGGTGGACTCACTTCGAAATGGATATTGCTAGAGCCGATGCTTATACCGATGTTATACCAGGTCAATCCTCAGATGACACCAGATTTAGTGGCGGCTGCTTACCGCGTTGCGCATTCATCAACTAATATTAACACGCCCATGATGAGTTACGCAGGCGTTATATTGACATTTATGCATAAATATAAACCAGTGCTTAGTTTCGGCGACCTCATCATCATGATGGTGCCCTATTCCATTGTATTCCTAATTGTGTGGGCAGGGCTATTAGTTGCGTGGCTCCGTTCGGTGGTGTTGCCCAGAAAGTGTATGGTGTAATCAGATATTCTGTTAAGCACTGATGTCCACGTCAGTTGGGTATAATTGTTTTCGTCCTTAGTGGTTAGAATGAGCGGGCTATCCAAGTAAATACCAAACATAACCACTTATGTCTCCTCATCGACCACAAGTCGTTTTTTGCAACTGTTTTTGTCGCATATCGCCAAGTTAATAATGACCTCATCACTTAATCTTGTGTGTGTGAACCGAACTTGAGTTGACGTTAGGTTCTTTACATTTAACCTTTACTAAAGAGAGAAACAGATATGAACAATTTACTTAAAATTAAATCAAGTCTTGTGTTGCTATTCGGACTAATTATTTTTTCATCAGGTGCATTTGCCACGAATGGCTATGCATATTATCAAACAAATGTTGATAGAGTTTGGGATGCAAGTGCCGAGTTTGTTGAAGTATTTGCAACCAATGATAGTCGCAAATTAGGAAAATTTTATAAGAGAAATGGTATATTAAAGTTACCAAATGCAAGTGCTATTTCCGGAAGACATAATGTCGCAAGCGCCTGGCAAGCGGGTTTCGATCAAGGCATAAGAAGTGTCGCTTTGAACATTATATCTATTGAAGAGGCAGGTAGAAATAAAGTACTAGAAAACGGCACCTATGTACTTGATATTGAAACGCCAAATGGCATCATTCAGCAGGAAGGCACTTATTCTGTGCTTTGGGTGGTACCAAAACGCATGGATAGAAGACCTAAGATCTTATTTGATGCGATTGACGCAAACTAATTTTACAAAGTCCTTAGGATGTTGCGGTGTAATTGAATTGCGTCGCAACTTTTTTGGTTATTTGGCGTAATGGTTTTTAAGTGACGAAAATAAAGCCAAATATGCAGAGTAATCAAAATGAAAGCAATAGAATCAACCTGCCAAACAGAAGAAACGTTTTCAAAAGGACTGACTTCACAATGTGGCGCCTATCAAGTTGAATATGATGATGAAAATCCCTTTAGAGGCTACTTAAATGGAAGAAAATTGGGAGATATCGAACTAGCACAAGTGGGTACGTCAGCTAGAAATATTGTCAGAAATTCTAAACATGTTAAAGCCGACCACGCCGACCATTTTTTCGTTCTGATGCAGTATGAAGGCGCGAGTATTATTGAACATAACAAGAAACAGGTTCATCTTTCTCCGCGCGATCTCATTATCATTGATGCTAATCGTTCATCCCAATTTTTTTCTAAAACAAATTACTGTCACTATCTTTCGATTCAAATATCCAGGGATGATTTTATCAGACGTTTTGGCCATAATTATTACGGTGCAGCGCATATAACAGGTAACGACCCTTTATGCCAAGCCATGTGGCTAATATTAGATTCGCTTACTTCATGTTCGGATGAAAACGCGAATGCTTCCCAACTCGATGACTCTTTTTTCAGCATTCTTGGTTCTCAGTTCTTAAGTATACGAGATGGTTCAACACCGTCATGTGTTGAAGAAATGTTGTATGAACAAGCGCTAATAATAATTAATAGCAACCATAAAGACCCGCAGTTTACGGTGCAAGATATAGCCACTAAGATGAACATTTCGACAAGGCAGCTTCAACGAGCATTCAAACGATTTGGCAATACACCGTACAAAGTCATTCAGTCTTCAAGGCTTTATTCCGCAACACGTCTTTTAAAACGCACAAGTCACAATAAAAGTTGTGAAGGTTCGGTGACCGAAATTGTAATGTCTAGTGGCTTCAATGACCTATCGACATTTTATAGGCTATTTAAAAAGCATCACCAATGCAAACCATTAGACATGGTAAGTGGATTTAAAATGTAGTCGATTCTTTTACTTCATTCGAATAACAGAGATGTACACATTTTCTGATGATGGCGCTATGCCCGGGCGCATGATGTCTAAATCGATTTGCCGATAGCCTTGCGCGCTTTCCATATCGCGTTTTCTAAACATAATACAAACCATAAGCACCTTCAACTGCACCTATGTGTACAAAATCGCATTATCTGCCGCTTAATGTTTGTTATTGGTTATTTTTTAATGCCCATATTGGTGATAT
>DDLV01000034.1 GCA_002340325.1 Glaciecola sp. UBA2563
CACACTCCTCGACACGAAGTGGTTGTGCTCGCACGCTTTTAAATACACACATTCCTCCGCTTCGACGCTCAATTTCATGAACAGAATTCTTTATTACTAGGACAACGAATGTTAAGAATCTTACTCGTTGAAGATCAAACGTTGGTTCGCGGAGCTATCGCTTCCTTGCTTTCCTTAGAGGATAATATTAAGGTTGTCGCACAAGCAGAAGATGGTGAAGCCGCTAAGCACGCTTTAAATGAAATCGATGTGGATATGATTCTAACTGATATAGAAATGCCAAATGTATCAGGTTTAGAGCTTGTCGAATATTCAAGGCAACACTACCCAAAAATTGACTGCATTATCATGACCACGTTTTCCAAATCTGGATACATAAAACGCGCATTAAGTTTGGGTGTAAAAGCCTTTATCTTGAAAGAAGCCCCGACTGACTATCTTATTGATGCCCTACAAAAAGTAAAAAGCGGTCAGCGTGTCATCGATCCAGAACTTGCGCTAATGGCCGTTGACGATATCGACCCATTGACAGAAAAAGAGCGCAAAGCGATAAAGCTTGCGGGCGATGGACTAAAAACCGCAGAAATCGCAGAAAAACTCTTCCTATCTGAAGGAACCGTAAGAAATTATCTATCCGAAGCCATCAGTAAACTTAATGCCGCTAACAGAATCGACGCGGCGCGAATTGCTAAGCAAAAAGGTTGGATTTAACTTTCTTGCATACATTCAAATGCGTAAGGCTTTCGTTAGCTTAGCATCAGTTGCTGACAACATAGCAGCACTTCAGCGCCGTCGACATGTATAGATGAAACTACACTTATAATATGAGACTGGCATAAAGCATCGTCAAACATATCTATTCACTTTATACTTAGACTACCGTTCTCGGGAATACAAAAAGTTAGTATTGAGCATCTCGTTTAGTAAACTTTCTTTTATTGTGTAATTCAACAGAAATGTATCGAAGTTTGGAATCTGAAAAATATGAATAGAACCTCGCAGGTTTGGTCTGACACCGCTAAAACCCACATCTGTTTGGTCAGCGATGATCCCTTACCGATGCTTACGCCGATAATCGATGAAAAAATACCGAGCGACAGACTGTTATTAGTTTTTTTTGAGCAAGATGAAATACTTGCGCTAAACGCAAAAAAAATCGCCAATCAAAGAGAATACGATTGCGAACTGCTGAAAATTAACCAGCATGCAAACATTGACGAAATAAAGACACTGTTAACCAAATGCTTTGATTCACAAATTGAATCAGATGTTGAAGTCTGGCTAAATGCAACATCTACTCACCTTCATCTGTCACTTGCGGCTTTTGAGGTTGCCAGAGCTTACAATGCGCCAGCGTTTGTGGTGGAGCCAAGATTAGATGCGCTGTATTGGCTAAATCCAGAATCCTGGCCGAATCAGATGATTCACGATCATCTTTCAATAAACGAATATTTTGCTCTCAAATCCATTGCGATATCCAAAACAAACCCATTTGTTTACTCATCATCCCTAAAAACATTGGCAAGCGTTTGGGCTAACAACGCTAAGCGACTACATGGCAGCTTGAGCACGCTAAACTATTTGGCGAACCGCACAAGTGGAGAAAGTCTAACGAGTGTTGCCATGACAAAACAGCATCTGTCCAATGATTCATTACAACTATTAGTGGATGAATTATTGCGGGCAAATGCAATTATCTATGCCAAAAAACGCATCACATTTGCTGATAACAACGCCCGCTTTTTTGCCGGTGGAGGCTGGCTAGAGCTCGCGGTGACAACACATTTGCAAAACATAAAAAAAGACAACAACAAGATACAGGATATTGCACTTGGTGTTGAGGTGGAAGTGGAGCTCGAAAACGCGCAATCATCAAAAGCAATTAAAAATGAACTCGATAATGTGGTTTTGGCCAACAATAAGCTACACGTTATTGAGTGCAAAACGGCCAAGATGAAAGACAATCAAACTGACGTTTTATACAAGCTTGATTCACTGAGGAGACGATTGGGAAGCAAACGAGCAAGATGCTGTTTAATCACCTTCTTTCCGTTAAAGCGGCATGAGTATCTCAGAGCTCAGATATCCAGTATTCATGTCATATGCTTGGCAGAAGACAGCGACTGGAAGCAAAGCCTTACTACCTGGCTTAATCAGGCATAATAATTAAATTAATAAACAGCAAGGAAGTACCAATGAATAAAACAAAACTCTTCGTTACCCTCATTTTGTCTTTTAGCCTGTTCGCCTGTGGTGATGCCGAGCAGATTGCACAGCGCGCTGAAGAGATAGGCAAAGAAGGTGAAAAAGCAATTGCGGAGATGGAAGCACAATACGGTACTGGCGATGACCTTTTGCCTGAAGCCCCGAAAACGGACGTGCAGTTCAGCTTTAGCGGTTACAACGAACAAACTTTTGATAAAGTATATCGGTATCAGGCCAACGTCGGCGATCGAGCTTCCTTCATATGGATGACGTTTGATAATAATGATATGGATGACCAGCACATTGCCGTCACCATTGATCTAGCTGCATTTAATGGTGAAGGTGAATATGTATTAGATAGGCAAAAGAACGGCAATATCTACATTGAAATTGATGGACTTGCGTTTCGTACAGATGCGGGCAACAGCACAGTCAATATTACCTCAGCTTCTGGCGAGTACCTTGAAGGTACCTTCTCAGCAACAAATGTTGCGAGAAATCAAAATATGGGAAAAGAAATTATCAACATTGAGAATGGAAGGTTTAAGCTACCTCTTAATGATATGAGGCGTAATAAATAAACGCTGTGCAACGATAAGGCAACTACCCTTTAGCTGTCTTAATAAAACGATGCTGATTTAAGACGTCTCGTCATTTGTTCAATGTTAGACGTTTATGCGATAAAGCGATTGGCGGAGAGATTTTTGAATTTAAAAGCGTGCGAGCACAGGGAAGTGCGAGCCCGAGCGAAC
>DDLV01000143.1 GCA_002340325.1 Glaciecola sp. UBA2563
CCATGGGCTTTTTCCCATTTGATGAAGTGTCTGCGCAATACTTAGAAGCAACGGGCAGAGACAGTAAGTTACCCATCGCATTTCACAAAGCACAAAACATGATGTGGATACCAGGGCAATCACTGCCAACGTATACGGACCTATTACAGTTAAATTTATCGACCGTTGAACCATCGGTAGCAGGCCCCAAAAGACCGCAAGATAGATTGCCTCTCTCGCAATTGGGTAACGTCTTTAAAAAAGCCGCATCTCAAGATGAACGTTCACCTGAAACAGCGACGGTCACACCAATGGAAACAGACGAAGCAGGCATTTTTAAAGCGCTTCCAGAGCGCACACTACAAGATGGCGACATCGTCATTGCGGCAATTACCGCTTGTACAAATACCTCTAACCCGAGCGTGTTGATTGCCGCAGGTTTGGTTGCAAAAAAAGCTAACGAACGGGGCATGACTGTTCCTAATGGAGTGAAAACATCCTTTGCTCCAGGCTCACCTGTTGCCACGGACTATCTGACTAAAGCAGGACTTCAGGCGCATTTAGATTCGCTTGGTTTTAATACCACGGGCTATGGCTGCACCACCTGCGTAGGAAACTCTGGACCTTTAGCCCCTTCGATTGAAAAAGCACTGCAAACCCATGACATCATCGCTGCATCCGTATTATCCGGCAACCGAAACTTTGAAGGACGCGTGCATCCCGATGTGGATACGAACTTCCTGATGTCGCCTCCGCTTGTCGTTGCGATGGCGCTTGCAGGCAACGTTAATATTGATGTCATGAAAGATCCAATCGGCAAAGATGCACAAGGAAACGATGTATTCTTAAGTGAAATCTGGCCAAGTGATGATGAAATTACGCAGACCATGGATGCCTGTATGGAACCGAGCGCCTTTAGAAAAACCTATGAAAATTCACTGGATGGTCCGCAGACATGGCAATCGTTAGCGAGTCCTACTGGCCCTGTATATGATTGGGACACAGAATCGACATATATTCAGGAAATTTCGTTCTTCGACGATTTTGCTATGGATATTCCAGCTGATTCACTTAACAATATTCAAGCTGCGCGCATGCTAGTAATGTGTGATGACAATACCACCACCGATCATATTTCTCCTGTCAGCCGCATACGTCCTGATTCACCGCCGGGCGAATACCTAATGTCACAAGGCGTTGCTGAGACCGATTTAACATCACTTGGCGCGCGACGAGGTAACCACCATGTCATGTTGCGCAGCATCTTTGGCAATGTAAAAGCCAGAAACCTTATGGTGCCAGGCACAACCGGTGCGGTGACGCACTATTTCTCAACAGATAATTCACCTACGCAAATGTCAATTTATGACGCGGCACAACGTTATCGAAAAGAAAACACGCCAACCATCGTGTTTGGCGGTAAGTTATATGGAACAGGATCATCACGTGACTGGGCAGCAAAAGGACCCGCACTACTCGGTGTAAAAGCGATTGTTGCAGAGAGTTTTGAGCGCATTCACAAGTCAAATCTCGTCGGCATGGGCGTGTTACCGCTTCAGCTACCCGAAGATGTGACACTATCATCACTTGAACTAGATGGCTCTGAAACCTTCGATTTCAAGGGGATTGATACGCTAGCACCAAGAGGCAGCGTAGAAATGTCAATCCGCCGCGCAAATGGAGTGTCTCAACAGTTAACGCTCGTCTCACGTATTGATACGTCGTCTGAACTTGAGCAAATTCGCCACAAAGGTATTTTGCCTTTGGTGTTGCGGGATATTATTGCGCCGCATGTTGCTTAAGACGGCACTAAGGTGTTTTTGATTAGCTGCAATGGGCTGAAGTATTCGTGTTTCTGAGGTTCGGTATAGACTTGTTTAGGTTTATTAAAAAATAATTGTATCTTTTAGGCGCTCAATGTAAAATCGGACTAAGTTTAGCTAAGTCAAATTAACATTGGGCAGGAAAAAATCATGCAAGCGAATATGCACGAAGCGAAAAGTAAGCTGTCTCAGTTGGCAGAAATTGCAAAATCTGGTGAAACCGTTGTCATCGCAAAAGCGGGAAAACCATACGTAGATCTTGTTCCTCACTCACCTAGAAAAGAGAGAGTACCCGGTGGTTACGACATTGACATGTCAAAATTTGATGGGTGTGATGAGGAAATTGCTGCTTCGTTCTATGGAGACTAATCTTTGAGAAGAGTGCTATTAGACACGCATATTTTTCTTTGGTGGATCTCGAATTCAGAGCACGTACGGATTGGTAACCGTTCCAAATCAATTATTGCGGACCCAAGGAATGAGATGTTTATAAGCGCAGCAAGTACTTGGGAAATTTCAATAAAAACTAACCTCGGTGCGCTTAACGTGCCCGAGGATATCGAAAGTATTGTTGAAGATAAAGGTTTCTTGAAATTACCTATTTCTATGTTCCATTCTCAAAAAGCGGGAAGAGTGATAGACGTAAATCATCCGAAAACTAATAAGGTTCACAAAGACCCTTTTGACCGAATGCTAGTGGCTCAATCTCAAGCCGAAGGGCTTGAATTAATGTCATGTGATTCCGTCTTCCCTGCGTACAACATAAAGTTGATTGATGGTAGTACCTAAAAAACTAATAACATGCTTGTATCCCAGGGCAAACGTTAACCTGCTGTTACCATACAAAACGCATTAAGTTTGTCACCATCTAGGTGACGGAAAAAAGCCACATAGAAACCGGAAGTTGCCTCTTCTAGATGAAATTGTTCACTACCTGCGTCGAATGCACTATGCCGTTACTGCATAGTCGCATTTCTTCATTTACCAAGCTCGATAAACGATTCAAAGAAGAAAAAGAAAAGAGCTTCAAAGCATACTTAAAAACAATCGAAAAAGAGTGCCTCGACGATGACAGCGAAAAATGCGCATATTAAAACACAGACGGCTTCCAAAACACCTGATCCTAAAAAAATAAGACCATTCAAAACACCCAAATCTTTACATACATGGTTACGCAATAATCACGACAAAAAGGATGAACTCTTCGTCAAAATCTATAAAAAGCATTCGGGGATTCGCTCAGTCACTTGGAATGACGTTGTTATTGAAGCACTTTGTTGGGGATGGATAGACGGCGTTAAAAAATCATTTGATGACGACGCCTATCTGCAGCGGATCACGCCGAGAAGACCAAAAAGTACATGGTCACTGGTCAATACGCGACATGTTCAACGCCTTATTGAAGAAGGCAGAATGCAGGCCTCTGGTCTTGTCCACGTTAATGCTGCCAAAGCAGATGGTCGTTGGGAAAACGCTTATGCGCCGCCCAGTGAGCAAAGCATTCCCGAAGATTTTCTAAACGCACTGGCACAACGCCCCAGAGCAAACGCGTTTTATAAAACACTCAAAAAAGCGCATCTAAGTGCCATCGCTTATGGCCTTAGTATAGCCAAAAAACAAGAGACTAGACAACGTCGTTTTAATAAGTTCATGGCTATGTTGGAACGGGGCGAAGCGCCTGATTTTGGATTTTCAACCGCGAAAAAGTCGACTTAAAATTCGCATCGACGTGATTCCAGCGCATGATTATCTCGCCAAACAGTTTTGAATCTTTGCAACGATCATGTTGACATCAGCATTGACATTTGCACTAACGTGCCTCACCCATAGCTGTCCATCGATACGCGTGCTTGAAGCGGTGCGTCCTAACATGTCTATTATCTTTTGTGTCTTGCTGTCGGCGTTTTCTGCTGAGCTTGCTACTGGCCGCCAATTGATAACCCCAGTCTCAGGGAACTGCTTTAACTGAATCCTGTCATCTTCATCCAGCCATTTCGCGACGTCATTCGCACTTTTCATACACTTATTGATCACGCTGTCTATGCCATTCACGCCTAATGACATCAGCGTGCCTAAAAGTGGTATTGCCGCTGCACCTCTGGATCCTTGTACGCCAATATTTGGACTGGCTAAATAAGATGATCCAAAACTAATTGCGTCTACACTTGCTGCATCCTTAAACAGAATTACAGCAGAATCCTTTGGTTGAAAAAACCATTTATGCGCGGAAATGCTAACGCTATCAGCAAACTCAATTCCGTTTAACTTGTCTTTAAACTGCGTCAATCGAAGTGGTCCTGCCCAGGCGGCGTCAACATGCAACCACAGTGGCTTTTTGCCTGTTTTATCAAAGCAATCAAGCGGATCTACAACTCCACGCCCAGTGGTGCCTGCAGTCAATACAACAGCTGCATTCTCATAATCGTGAATGGCGTCAGTATTTATGCGACCACTTTCATCGACAGGGATCAACTCAATAGGTAATTGCAGAATCGCGGCGCTTTTAGGCACTGAAATATGCGCATCAGCCGACGTAATGACTTTCGTAGCACTATTTTCGCGCGCTGCCCATAATGCAGTTAGATTTGCAATGGTTGAACCTGAGCACATATGGCCAGCATGCATATCAAAAAAAGGACATAACCATTCTATAACTTTTGCTTCAGCAATGGATGCAAATGGGCTTAAATCCGGATGCAACATATTCTGATTATGTTTGGCATTCAATCCCACAAGTTCAGCGGCGAGTGTATCTGGCCAAGGATCCATATGCGCGAAGGCATCGGGCGCGCCAAGATGTGCTGAATGCTGCATGACCTGATCAGATATTCGATGAAACGCTGCGGCCTCACCTGTCCCCTCAACGGGTATGTTTTTTGGTAATTTAATTTCATTCATTATTGTTACTACAAGTAACCTCTTTAAACGGCAGTATACTAACAATCAGGCATCAATATAGTTCCGACAAACAAATACTTCTGTTGCCGCAAACGAATGACAAACAAGGCTGAAGCCTTACTAAAAATTATTGTTGCAACACAGCCAGTGAAACATTGCAGGATTGGTAAATGTAAACTTTAATTAAATTAACCCAACTCGGGACAAACACTCACATCTAACAACGGTAAAAAGCAACTACCTAAAACCAACTAAATATTAAGGACTATAAATAGTGAACAAAGGCGAACTCATTTCAAAAATAGCCGCTGATTCTGGCATTTCTAAAATCCAAGCAACAAAAGCATTAGATTCATTTACAGGCAGCATTACTGAATCACTTGCTGCTGGTGAAAATGTAACGCTTATTGGCTTTGGTACATTCAAAGTTAGCGAGCGAAAAGCGCGTACAGGCAGAAATCCTCAAACAGGCGCCGAGCTGAAAATACCCGCTAGAAAGGTAGCGAGTTTTAAGGCTGGGAGCGGTCTTTCCGATTCAGTAAATATGAAATAGCTCGGGATATATCCGAATCAATCAACTGCTCTGCATGTTGTGAGTAAATCGCATGATGTTGAATTCGGCAGGTCTAACCAACGCCATACCAATTTCAATATTCATGCGGTTTGCAATGACATCTTGAGCCGTCATCGTTTCACCTAAACCGACTTTCACAAAGAAAGCATGTTCCGGCTTAGCACCGGCTAAAGCGCCTTGTCGCCATTTCTGCGTTAGGTAGTTGTTAATCACACTTTTAACAGCCGTCCATATTTGCTCATCATTCGGTTCAAACACTGCCCAAGTAGTCGAATTTGTCACTGATTCTAAAACCATGTTGAAGAATCTACGCACTGGCACGTAACGCCATTCATTGTCGTTCCCCGCTAGCGTACGTGCTCCCCATATCAAATTGCCGCGCCCAGGAAAAGCGCGAATAGCGTTGATTGATTTGCCCTCAACGATGTCTGTGTTAAGCGATCTTTGCTCATTACTATCGATGTTTCTTGTAAGACCGTTAATATTGCCAATATCGATATTCGCTGGCGCTTTCCATACGCCGCGAGTGCTATCGATAAAGGCATATCTGCCCACGACCGAGCCGCTAGGAGGCACCTTCGTAAGTTCTTTCTTTATGTGCTCAACGATATTCCGAATAATTTCATGTCTTTCATAGAGTTCATTCTGCGCTTTTACGACGAGATTATTTATGACTTTCGTTAAGTCCAAAAGCAACCCATCAATTTGATTAAAAATACTATCCAAACTTACAACATCATCGTTACCCATTGCTCCAGGTAGCGCTATCGCTTTCCCATAAAGCACATTTAGCGCTGTATCTTTGTTTTCTGAGAAGTTGGCTGATTGAGCAGCATACCTTCCATAATCAGCGTTGAAGGCTTCGATATCCAGAACAGAATCCGCTTTTGTGCTAGCAAACGTTTTTAACCAACCCGTTTTATCAACGCTGTTATATAACTTATTTACTTCAGTTTCGTTTCTTTGTGTTATAGATAAGACGTCTTCATTTTTTTCAATGGCTATAAGGTCACAAAGGACATCGACAAATCCCTTGTTCGCATAAGTTTGTAAACTTGTAGTTATTTCATCATTCGAAAACACACTCTCGAGTTGACATATATCCAATGCGATCCCTCGAATGTAATCAATAATTTCAGTAAATTTGGTGCCGACTTTGTCGCCTGAACAAATCATAAGTTCTTTGCAAAATGCAGCATATCGGGCCTTTGACGAGGAATGGCTGGCAGATTGCCTTGAAATCATGCTGTTGAAGTGATCATGGTCAGCCAGTGCAGTTTGTGCTGCAACCACTAAATTATTAAGAAAACTATCGTTTGTTAGTGCACTTAATGCCGTTTTTGTTGACCCAATAAATACCGACTCTTGGAAAATCTTAAGATTGATGCGATGTTCATATGTGGTGTAAAGCCAGGGTGTATATGCAATGCCATACTCTAAGTTTTTATTGCCGATACCGTCTCTAAAAGCCTCAACAGCGTTCTGCGGATTATCGTAACTGCTTTCCTGTAAATCCAAAACAGCGACTCTGTCTTTCAATTTTGCACATTGACTCATCGCCCTTTTTTGCAAGCGGTGGAAGAGCCTTTTGCTTTTCAATTCAACAGCATCTGGAATTAAGATAATGGTTGGCTCATCATATTTCTTCAGACGTTTTAGTCCTACTGATAGGCCTGGTTCTGTTGGTTTAACTTTATCATTACCAAAGGTGACATCCATTGTAAAATCGCCCACCGAAACGACGTAGCAAGCCGAGCCACCATTATCGAAGAACTGACGCAATGCTTGGTACATGTAAAAACGTTTGCTAGGCTGCACAGACTTAATGAAATAGAGATCGTTTTCATCAAGGTAAATGATTACGCTCTGAGATTGCATTGATGATGTATGGGAATCTCTCGCTATTTCATATTCACCACCAAAATACGCGGCGAATTCAGAAATAGAAGAAATTCTTGTGGGTTTATTGGTTAAACTTTTACCTTTTCGTATCGCTTTTTCAGTGTAACCAATAAATGCCGGGATCGCGGTTTCAACCTCAGCAACTGAAGACGGAAACATGGAAACTTCACCAACGTAAACACCGGGTGTTTTGTATACCATTTTCTTGCCAAGTAAAAAGGAGTGTAGATTTAAGACTAGATGTGTTGATGAGACATTGCAAAAACCATCTAAATCCTTGAAGGGGCAAATGCTGTTTGCGAATCAATTACGCACTCTTGTGTTGAGTCCAAATTATTGAACGTAAGCTCACAGAATTTTTGATAGAAAGTACATTTAGAAGGCTTAAAGAAAGCCTTTTTTTTGCGCTCTATAGATAGAGGAAATAGTTCTTATGTTTTCGCGGATGTACTCTCGACACTTATCTTTAAAGAAAAAATTACTTTTTATGTAAAGTAGATTTTGCTCAATACAGTGTTCCAGCTGAAACGCATTTAACTCATCTTTAGTAATGTGTCGCATCCACCATGTATCAAAAACCCTGTGCCTAATCTCGGGGATTTCAGTCTCATAAATTAGCTCATGTCTTGGATCGCGCCTGATTGATTCCATCATCTCATTGACAGCATTTGATGAGCCCTCTAGATACTGAATAAACCTTCCTCTAGAAAAGCACAAGTAACCTGTAATACCACAGAGTCGATTTTTCGAAGATGCCAACGTGACTAGATCACTGAGGTCATCTTCAGAAAACTCAACTTTTGCTTCGCTCAGGTAAACAATACTCTTCACATGGAATGTGCCCTTTCAAACGCAGATAAATAGCCGATTATTGTGCGTCCATACGAACAACCGGCACTAGATTATAAGACTAGTAGAAAAAGCAATTTAAGATAGCGCGCCCCAAAAATAGGTTTGAATTAACCTTAAGACAGAAACGCTTATGGGCTCTGTTTACGATAAAACTATATGATTTGGCGGTGATTTTCGCGATAAGCGACTACAATCAGACAAATATAAGATTAATGCATAGGCTGAAGTGGTTTAATTGAATT
>DDLV01000086.1 GCA_002340325.1 Glaciecola sp. UBA2563
CTCACCCATTAAATCAACCTATCGTATGCGGCGGTGTTAGTGTTAACGCGGGGGATCACATTTTGGCAGATGAGGAGGGTATTGCTGTTGTACCTGCTGCAGATGCAGATTCTGCTTACCAAACAGCGCTAGCAAGAGCACAAAAAGATAGTTCTATGACTTTAGCACAGTGGGAAGCGCAACACTTCGCTACTGTTGAAAAGAAGCTGGCTGCATTAGGTTTTAGTGATAATTAAAACCCTATTGCTTGTTCACCAAATTTAGCGTTTATTGACGTTAACCTTCCAATGCTTGCAGAGTGCGCCAGTCTTCTTCAACTTGCTCGGCGTACTCGATTGACGTGTCAATAAGCGTTTTAGCATGTTGATTTAAGTAAGCCAACATACCTTTTTCATAATCCATTGTGTATCGGTCTGCTCGACAATGGGCTCGAGCCAATTCTTGACCACACGCATTTGCATAAAAGCTAAGCCCGCCTTTTTGCGTGTTCACTTTTCCAATCCCGATATGTTCCGGATCAATCCCCACCCTCGCGTGATGTCGTGACCGTATCAACCAGTGATTATTATCAAATACAGCATGATCTAACACATAATCTGCGCGACGTTGCATTCGTCGTTGACATTTAACGGTAAGGTGCGCAGGATCAAGCGTATTCTGAGGATGAAAATTTGGAAAGTAGTAGATAGGTGCGGCTTCTCTTTGTTGTTTTATTTCAACCACATATGAGTGAACAAGCGCAGTTTCACCTTCTTTAAATCGCGGCCCCACGATTGCATAGTAGCGGCTCATGTTAACTGAACCCGTACCAGCACCTACTCGGCCCACAATATCTAAAATTTGGTGATAGAAATATGGCGATAACGTTTCATACAATTGCGCTTGGGTCGAATCAGATAATCGCACAAACTTTTTTTCATCTCGTTTAAATTTCAGAGGAAAAGTAGTGATATCAGCTGCTTTTGCCAAGGAACTTTTGTCAGCGAACTTCTCACCTCCGCGCACGACTTGTAGAGCTTTGTTATACCGTTTTTTAAGCGGTGAATCTGTTTCAAAATCTGCAAAGGTCTCGTACAAAAAACCAGGTTCGTCCAATGAAGTTAAAGGGCGTGATGGTTGTAAGTATTCTGTGACAGCTTTTTCTAGTATCTCAATATAGCTATCAAGCAATGCCTGAGATGCCTCTATCGCTTGCGTCAGAGAAACAAATGATCGCTTTGAGTAGTCTTTTTCACTCTCAAATGCTCCAGACACTACACCAGCGCAGTGCTTGGCAACAAGCAAAATACTTGTAAGCAAACGCATAATATCCCACAACCCATGTCCTATACAGGCATCATCAAAATCATTAATCGAGAAAACCAGGCGCTCATCAAATGACCCCTCTTCGGTGAACAAACCAAAATTAGACGTGTGACAATCTCCCATAATGGTTGTCTTTGGAATACCTTCGAGCGACGGCACTGAAAGCCTACCTGAAGCCAAATCTGCATAAAAAATCTGAGCACTTCCCCTGTAGAAAACAAACGGGCTTGAACACATTTTTTTATGCTTGTATAAACCCGCACCTGGCGAATGCCCGTCTATGCGCTTCAACTCATCAATAATTAATGCTTTTCTGTTCAAATTCTTAGATTTTTTTAAGACATTTAGCGAAGTGTAAAGTACCTAGATGACTAATTCAAAACTAGTTGACTCGAATTCTTTACCATTTATCAACACAGCAATTTTGTGCAGCCCTTGATAGTATTTTCGAGTCGTCACGGGTTTAAAGCTATGTTCTTTTGATAATTCAATTGAAGCGTTTGGGCTTAATTCAATCGTTCTCCACTTAAACACTTTCGGTTGCAGGCTACCGTTTGCTTTTTGGTGATAGACGATATAGTCGACAAGCAGCTTTTGGTTTTTTTTACTCGATGACAATAAGTTCAAATATAAACAGATAGAATCACCAATGTGTAGTTTATTTTTATTCAGTTGTAATTTCGCTGATTTTAATTCTGCCGGCAGATACCCATATAATGATAAAACAGTTGGATGGCCTTGTTTTAGAAGTGTTCGGCATGCATGCTTTATGAGTTTATTTCGGTTAGGGTTAGCGCCTTTTGACCATTCTGTTGCCAGTCCAGCAACCATATTTGGGTGGTCTTTGGCGATATCGTTTAAGTTATTGGCGACCGATCGCCTAACATATTCGGATGGATCATCTCGTAGCTTTTTAAGTATTGGCAACACTAATTTGGGTTGTTCAATAAACTTTGGAAGTCGCATTCCCCAAGGCAGTCGAGGTCTTGTACCTTCGCTGATAAGCCGTCTTACATGATGACTAGGATCATTCAATCGCGTATTTAACACTTCCAACGTTTTCTCAGGGTTATCATGCAGAAACGGCCGAATTGCGAACTCTGCTGAAAAACGCATAGTCAGGCAAAATAGCGTATCTAACGACACCTCAAACCTGTCATCATTATTTATTCCCAATGCAACGACAACGTCGCATATTGGCATGATTGCCCAACCGTGAAGTCCGAAGCCAGCCTCGTCATCGACGTCATTCAGTGTTCTCATTGGTGCCAATGAGTTAAGTATTGCCTCTATAGCAGTGTCATAGTCGCTCGGCAAACAGGCTAAGAGTGCTTGTGTAATCTGTTCGCTACGTTGTTTGAGCTCCAGATTATCTAGTTGATTACTTGCAAGCTCGACAAACAATTTTTTTTCAAAGGCGCTACAAATTTGAGAGAACGTGTGTCCCATATGCTCAATGACTTCAACAGAAAACTTATTTTTGAATGGCTCCATCTGGATGTGTGTATTTGAGTTCTAAAGCTTGTTAACATCCTTATAGATTAACATGCACAAGTGCCGATACATATAGAATCTGGCGCCATTTCAAATAATGAATCTGATACTGCAAAAAAACGAAATTTAGCCGATAACCTAGTATGGTTGTAACACGTGCGTTATTGATGAAAATTTATACTCTAGTGATTTTTCTTTTTGTTTCAGTTTGCTATGTCGATCAAAGTCATGCATCTCAAACATTCGTAGTTTTGGATGACAAAGGCAAGAGATTAAGTAATATTATCGTCGAAATAAATGCGTCAATGTCAATCGAAGATAAACCTGCTCGAAAATCGCCAACATTACCCAATGAAATAAAATCCCCTATTAAAATGAAGCAGGAAGGACAGCAGTTCACCCCTCATATTTTATTAGTCTCCACTGGCCAAGAGGTAGTATTCCCGAATGACGATAATGTATTTCATCACGTCTATTCCTTTTCTCCTGCAAAGACATTTGAAGTTACGCTAGAACAGAATGTAACATCTGAACCGATAGTATTTGAACAAGCTGGCATTGTTGAATTAGGTTGTAATGTACATGACTGGATGCTGGGCTACATATATGTGAGCGATGCCGAAATATCTGGACAATCAGCACTTAATGGCGAGGTATCATTCGACTTGCCTCCGGGGGAATATTCAGTTTCTGTTTGGCACCCAAGAATCTCGAAAGAAGATATACAAACTCATCACAAAGTTGTGATAGATGACATTGCAGAAGGAGTTTCAAAGCTCCACAAAATCGAGCTTAAGTTACCACTGTATCCTAGCCTTACAGGTTATGATAGTGTCGAGGCCACTGATGCCTACTAGTCGTTACATATCACTATCCTGCCTGCCAATCAAAATAAAGCTATTGGCGAGCTTTTTTCTCATCACCATAACGCTACTCACAGCAACTGCCTATTCGGTTAGCTCTGCAGCAAAAAAGCACTCAATGAATTTACTCATTGAAAATATGAAAATTTCCAAATCAGTCATTAGCGATCATATAAATGACACTATTTATGTTATTGACAAGGCTGCCAACAATTTAACCTCAGACTTCACTGTTAAATCCTTAATACTGAATGTAAAAAACGATGAGACGTCCCTTAAAGTAGCGCTTAACAATTTTGCAAATCGATTTGAAACATCGGAATTTGCACTAACCGATGGGGCAGGCAAGATTCAAGTTGCGTCAGAAAACTTCACTCTAAACGCCATTGATGACATAGACATCTATGCGCGTGAAAAAGCAGTATGGCTTGCCATGAATGATGCCTACTACCTCAATGTCATAGTACCGGTAAAAAATACACCGTTATCTCGTAATGCAATGGCATACCTTATCTTCACAAAAGAACTCAACGAAGTATTTGATGCACATTTGTCTAGCCTATCCAATTATGAAGTCAATGCGATTACGCAGTTCGATGGCGCCCTAGATGGATTAAGTGCATCGGGCAGAGATAAAGACACCGTGATAAAAATTTTCGAAAGTCAGACGCCTTTTACTGGTGAGACGCCCTCAGCAATCAACTACTCAAGCATAAATGAAGAAGTGTTTTATAGTAAGACGCAAAGCTTGGACAGCATTAACCAGCAAGTATGGCTTATGCTTATCGCGCCTGAAGATGTTGCATTTCTTTCTTATCAATCTTTATTCAAACAACTCTCTATTCTTCTTTTGCTATCGATGGTAGCTGTCAGTGCATTTGCGTTATTTATCGCAAATAGAATAAGCACGCCAATTTTACAACTGAGCAAACTTACTGCAAATATCGGGCAAGGGAATGATAACCTCGAAATTCCTCAAGGCGGCGCAGTCGAAGTTAATAAACTTGCTTATGCCATGGGAGAAATGAATATTCAGTTAAACAGGCGAAACAACAAAATTCATAAGCTTGCATTCGAAGATGAATTAACAAAGCTGCCAAACAAAAATGCATTGATCCGCCATTTAACCGACTGTTTTCGCCAACCAGATTTTTCTAAGGTCACATTGATTCTAGTGGACATAGCCAAGTTTACCGACATTAACGAGGCTGTCGGTTATCAAGCCGCCGATGGGTTGTTGCAGCTTATTGCAGCGCGGCTCGCGGCAGATTTTTCAGATTCCTCTTTTGTAGCGCGCGTATCAGGTAATCAATTTGCTATTACGTATCACTGTGAGCACTCTGACTACAAACAATCTGTTTCGGATTTTATAGCTGAGATTGACGAATGTATTCACCAGCCCTTTATTGTTAGCAACATGTATATCGGTGTGACAGCAAAAATTGGCTATGCATCTAGTGATAGACAAATCAATGATTCAAGGCGCTTGACGCAGTCAGCAGAGATTGCGTTAAAGTTCGCCAAACAAAGTTTCAATGCATCAGTGGAATATGACGCATCACTTTATCTGTTTGATGCGAGAAAGCTTCAGTTAATGTCCGAAATCTCTGACATTACAGTAAATGGCCAATTATCACTGCATTATCAACCCCAATTGAATTTACGGACAAATCGTGTTGAAAGTGTCGAATGTTTAGCACGCTGGTTGCATCCGGAGGAAGGTTTTGTATCGCCAGACCTTTTTATCGGACTTGCGGAGCAGACTGGCAACATCAAAAAACTCACACGATGGGTAATATGCGAAGCGCTTAAACAGCATAATGAGTGGAAAAAACGTGGTTTTTCGTTACAGATGTCAGCAAACATATCGGCGATAGATTTAACCGATGAAAGCTTTGTTTCTTTCGTTTCGCAATCGCTCGAACGCTACAATGTAAGCGCGAGTGATTTAATGTTAGAGGTGACCGAAAGTACTGCGATGGAGGAACCAGAGGTCGCGATTACGGCACTTAAGAATCTCTCTAACATAGGGGTCAAACTCTCAATTGATGATTTTGGTACCGGCTATTCCTCAATGGCACAACTTAAAAAAATGCCGGTAAAGGAATTAAAGATTGATAAAGCTTTTGTGCTTGAGTTATCAAAAAATGCAGATGATCAGAGCATGGTAAAAACATTCATATCGCTTGCACAGAATATGAACCTTAAGACAGTAGCCGAAGGCGTAGAGGACCAGGAGTCTTTAAACTTACTTAGCAAATTTGGATGCACTTATGGTCAAGGTTTCTTTATTTCTAGGCCGATAGATAAAAATGGCATTATCAAGTGGTTTAACCAAACTCACTACCCTGTTGGAGCATCTAAGACGGAAAATAGCCAAATATGATGCGTAAACACAAACTAATTACATCTTTGCTATTGTGTTGGAGCTGCAGTGCCCTTACTCATGACTTCAGTGGCAGAGTAGAGCTGGGCTTAACTTCCTCCAACTCTCTTACCAGCTGGCAGGACAACGGTACGGGTATCTTGCGATTTGATGATACGTCGCTGCAATTGTTTCAAGGCTTCATCTCGCATACATCAAGACCAATAAAAGGACTGAGTACTCAGGTTATTGCTAATGTTTACGGGGACGGTGAAAAACATATCGGCCTCACGCAAGCCTTTGCAGAATATAAACCGTTAAGCCCAAATCGATTGAGATACAAATTCCGAGCAGGTTTTTTTTATCCTCGTTATTCAGTTGAAAATACGAGTAAAGGCTGGCTATCTCCTTATACTTATACCCAATCAGCAATTAACAGTTGGGTAGGTGAGGAAATAAGAATCGCAGGCGTTGAGTTTGCCCTGTTTAGTAATGGTCGTCGATTTAGGAGCCCTTGGAGTTGGGAAATAAACGCAGGAATATTTAAAGGTAACGATCCTGCAGGTACCTTATTGTCTTGGCGAGGGTGGTCATATCACGATAGACAATCATTGCATCACGATAGAGTTAACTTTGCACCTTTACCCACCATCATTGAGGGCATAATCACACCAGCTTGGATTAATCCTTTTGAAGAAATAGACGGACGCTGGGGCGGCTATCTTGGCGTTCATCTAAATTATCAACATCAGACAGAAGTAAAATATTACAACTATGATAATAACGCCGACCCTTCGTTATTTAACGATATAAGGATTTATGCTTGGGATACAAAATTTCATTCTTTAGCTTTGAAACATAAGATTTCTCCGACGGTCGAGCTTTTGTCTCAAGCGATGGTCGGCTCAACTGATATGGGTCCTCGGGTTGTCTATGTCGACTTTTACTCTGCGTACCTTATGCTGAGCTACAAACATGAAAATCATCGCTTCAGTGTCAGACTCGAAGCGTCGGCAGCAGACGAAGATGATATGCTGCCAATCGATCAAAACAACAGTGATACCTCTGCTATAACGCTAGCTTGGCGATATGCTCATCGTAATGACGGTGAATTTGGGATAGAACTTCATGCAAACCAGAATGAAGCGGACAACAGAGAGCAGGTATCGATAGCCACTGACCAAAATGACAACCAAATAAGAATCGTATATTCGAAGGTATTTTAAGCGCGTGGCATAAGCACGTACCTTGAGCTGCTGTATTAATTAGCAACTTTGACCTGATTTCTACCGCCGTCTTTCGCTGCGTATAATGCGTTATCAGCACGTTCTACAACGTCTGTGAGGCTTTCCGTTGGTTGCTTGATAGCAACCCCGAACGACGCAGTTACTGGAGGGATTTTTTCGCCAGTTTTCTTGTTAAAGTAAGGTACGCTTTGCAGCTTCTCGCGAATACTCTCTGCGATCTCCTTCGCTTTCTCGACGCCTTGGTTAGGACATAGCAAAGCGAATTCTTCTCCCCCAAAACGCACAGGCGTCACGTCACTTGGACATTCGGTACGCAATAACTCACCGACATATTTAAGTATCTGGTCACCGAGCAGGTGGCCATGTGTATCATTAAATGTCTTAAATTTGTCAATATCCATGATGACCAGGGAAATATCAGCATCTTTGCTATTGGCATCAATAAATTGATTGTATTTTGACTCAAACACACGACGGTTTGATAGACCCGTCAACGGATCTGTGTTGGCGGATTTCTGGCTTTCAGCAAGCGCGTGTTTTAAGGTCTCAATTTCAGAACGAGCTGCTTGCAGCTGTCCCTTGAATTCATCGTTTGCATCAACAATTGCAGAGGCGTTATCGTTCAAAGACTGCAGGACAGGCGCGACTTCATCTCCCAAATCGAACTCTTCGAGGGAACCTAAGTTTTCTTTCAGCGCATTCGAGTGTTTATCCGTTTGCTGCTGAGTTTCCTCCAACGTATTCGAAAGATTGGTTACCATGTTTGAAAACGCTTGCTGGAATACGGCAAGTTTTTCTTCGTCTCCGCCTTCAAATTGGCTTATGTGTTGAACAAAAAGTTCTTCACCAACTTTTTGAGGGCAAGTACCATATCGCTCAATGGTTTGCTCTAACTCTTTGTTTAAAACTGGGAATGACTTTGAAAAATAACTATACCAGATAGTGTAGTTCAACGGGTTCGGCACGATATTGTGTTTTACCATTGCAGGGATTGCCTGTCTTAGAAGACTGGCGGCTTGGTCTGAATTTTCATTAAACTTCATTTTTGATATCCGTTTTCGATTTCACAATGATAGCACTAGTGTTAACAGGTTGTTATTTAACCTCATTACTGCTTTGTAAGATATATCGACATCGTTAAGGATATATTGAGGGGATCAATCGTGCTTTCGTCAAAATTAAATATATTAATTTTGAATAAAGAGTTTACGCTTTTTAATCACCAATACGTGCTTTTAATGATAAATCAATAGTGGGGTCAAAAATCCGGTCAAAGATCAAACCTGCCTGGCTTAATTGAGGTCGATTGGATA
This sequence comes from Glaciecola sp. UBA2563, assembly GCA_002340325.1. Lineage (GTDB taxonomy): Bacteria > Pseudomonadota > Gammaproteobacteria > Enterobacterales > Alteromonadaceae > Glaciecola. The sequence continues at coordinate 8,588 of DDLV01000086.1, forward strand.
GTCGTTGAAATGCGCTTTTTTTATAACCATTATTATCCGTCTCAGCCAAAACGAACGTGAAGACATATGCCCCTTCGATCCCCATTCGCAAGTCACTAAATAGCACTTTGTTATCCTGTTGATAAATGCCATATAGCCCTTTCGTGAATGCAGTTAGTTGAGAAATTCGCCTATCATCAGGAATTGCGTCCAGTAAATTTGGCTGTGTCTTGTAAAAATACAAACTTATATCGGATACATCGTCGAACAGAGATGCATATATCTCATAGTGCCCATCTGACGTCGTGGCTATCCCTCGCCACAAAAGTGTATTAAACGGTGTGGGCGTACTCTCATAATCGATTGCGACGATCCCTTCATTAGACAATCGTTGGTTAATTTGATTATCTATGTAGAATTTACCACCTATGCTCCAACAAGCATAAAGTGAACTGACTATCAGTAACCAGCCATTGAGCGTTTGACCTAATTGTCGTTTGTGTTTTATGAAACTCAGGATTATTACAGACACAATTAAAGGTAGTGTGTATAACGGGTCAATAATAAATAGATTGGATAGCCCAAAGGGATGTGTCGATACTGGCCAGAGTAATTGTGTTCCATAGACAGTTAAGCTGTCCAGAATGGCATGTGTTGACAATATGAGGAATATTGCCGTTGTCCACCTTACTAGCGAAACTGATTGCGCCCATTTCAACTTGCACATTAGCCAAGCAAATATTGGCGCAGCAAATACATGGACTAATAGTGAATGGCTAAACCCCCTGTGGTATACGAAATTCTCTACATCTCCGCCAAAGTTAATCAGCACATCCAAATCTGGAAGGGTTCCGTAGGCTGCTCCCACTAACAGCGCTTTCCTACCTATTTTATTTCCTAATACCGCATAGCCAACAGCACTGCCCAGTACTAATTGTGATACTGAATCCAAATTGACACCTATTTCTTATGCATTCACGTTATTTTTTATTAGCAAGTTGATAAAAGGTTGCGATCGTGAACCTTTACTTTATCGATTGACGGAAGAAGATCATAGCGTCAGGTTAAGCGCAAATCAGACACTCCATCATTAGATAACGAAAAAAAATCCAAAGAGGGTCAACTGCAAATTAGTGTTTAACGATGTTAGCGTTAATCGATTTTATAAATCGCAAATATCTAAAATTCCAATTATCTCTTTTTCAAAAGCTGAACTACCCTATGAACGTTACGTTAATGTAATTTTAACTAATTTATAACATAACCAAATTCTTTAACTTTAAAATGTTGAACGAGAGGAATAGAACTATGAAGCGATCATTCAAGCTCAGTAGTATTGTGGCGTGTTGCACTTTAGCACTCGGAATCGGGGTTAATGCTAATGCTGAACAAGAAATCAGCAAACCAGGCGGTGCCATCGGCATGGGCCAAGCTAAACCCTTTCATGCTAAGCCCAATTCTTTTTGGTGGCCGAATCAGCTGGACTTGTCTCCCTTACGAGATCACGACCCGCGATCCAATCCACTCGGCGAAGATTTTGACTACGCCGATGCATTCAATCAACTTGATTTGGCCGCGGTTAAGTCGGACATTGATACACTGTTAACAACATCCCAAGACTGGTGGCCTGCAGATTTTGGTAATTATGGTCCTTTCTTTATTCGAATGTCATGGCACTCTGCAGGCACATACCGCACACTTGATGGAAGAGGTGGTGGTGACGGCGGCCAAATGCGTTTTGATCCTCTTAATAGCTGGCCTGACAATGGCAACTTAGACAAAGCTAAGCGTCTTTTATGGCCAATCAAGCAAAAATACGGTGAAGGTTTATCTTGGGGCGATCTAATGATTCTGGCCGGCAATGTCGCGCTTGAAAATATGGGATTCCAAACGTTTGGCTTTGCTGGCGGCAGAGCAGACGACTGGGAGCCTGACCTCGTGTACTGGGGACCGGAAGTTGCGATGTTGGCAAGCGACCGCCTTGACAGTGAAGGCGAATTACAACGTCCTCTTGGCGCAACGCATATGGGACTAATTTATGTAAATCCAGAAGGACCTCGTGGTGTTCCAGATCCAGCAGGTTCAGCTAAAAACATTCGTGTTGCATTCGGAAGAATGGCAATGAATGATGAAGAAACAGTTGCCTTAATCGCAGGAGGTCATACGTTTGGTAAGATGCACGGTGCGCACAAACCTTCGGATTGTGTCGGCATTGAGCCCGGTGGCGAAGTTATCGAAGCACAAGGTTTAGGCTGGAAAAACAAATGCGGAAAAGGGCACTCTGAAGACACAGTCACTAGTGGACTGGAAGGCGCTTGGACGCAAGCTCCAACGCAATGGACAACGCTATATTTATCTAACCTTTTAAATTTTGAGTGGAAAGAAACACGCAGCCCAGCAGGGGCAATCCAATGGATCCCCAAAGACGAGTCACTGCATAAAATTGTGCCAGACGCGCACGTTGAAGGGAAGATGAATCCACCAGTGATGACCACGGCTGACCTTGCACTTAAAGCCGACCCAGAGTATCGCAAAATTGCAGAGCGGTTCTTAGCCAATCCAGAAGAGTATCGACTCGCTTTTGCAAAAGCATGGTTTAAGTTGACGCATCGCGATATGGGACCACGCTCAAATTACTTAGGTGATGAAGTACCTCAAGAGATCATGATTTGGCAAGATCCGATACCAGAAGTAGATTATAATTTACCAAGTAAACGCAATATTGCATCTCTTAAAAAATCTATCATGGAATCAGGGCTTTCAAATGATGCCATGATCAGAACGGCTTGGGCCTCAGCATCTACCTATCGCGCAACAGATAAGCGCGGTGGCGCTAACGGTGCACGAATAGCGCTAGCGCCGCAAAAAGACTGGGCGATAAACAATCCTGCTGAAATACAAAACGTCATTGCAGAACTTAATAAGATCCGCGAAGATTTTAATTCAAATCGCAGACAGATCTCCCTAGCTGATATGATTGTGTTGGCGGGCAGTGTCGCGATTGAAGATGCAGCGAAGAAAGCCGGTGTTGAAGTTGAAGTGCCATTTACGGCAGGACGTGCAGATGCTTTGCAGGAACAAACAGATGTCGCTTCGTTTAGCCTGCTTGAGCCCAGTGCAGATGCGTTCCGCAACTACTTTAACCCACAAACCAGCTATCGTTCACCCACTGAAATGATGATTGATAAAGCAGATCGGTTGAATTTAGAAGTACCAGAAATGGTAGTGTTACTCGGCGGTATGCGAGCGTTAAACGCAAACTGGGATGGCAGCAGTCACGGGGTATTCACGGATAATCCTGGACACCTGACCAACGACTATTTCGTCAATTTGATGGATATGAACACCGTTTGGCAGAAGTCGAAGGAATTTGAAGGTATGTATGTTGGCAAGGACAGAGCAACAGGTGACCATAAGTACACTGCAACGCCGGTAGATTTAATTATGGGATCAAACTCAGAGTTACGCGCTATCGCAGAAGTGTACGCCTATAACAATTCGCATGAGCGCTTTGTCGGTGACTTTGTTGACGCATGGGTCAAAGTTATGGAAGCTGACTTAAGCTAAATTGAACCAATTAGCTTGGTGACATTACACTACATCAAGCTGTGAAACTGCGAGTGACCGTTTGCCGCATTTGATTCAGATTAAATGCGGCATTCTTGTTTCTACCGCAATGATATAAATCCTCAACTCCTTTTGATGAACCTCAGATATTAATCTCGCGCGCCGATATCGACTTACAGATGCGTGCAATAGATTAATAACCAACATTGAAACACCGACACGAGACCAATACAGGTAAAATTACACAAATTTACGTCTTCTCTTTATTCAAGATGATATTTGTGAGCCATTTTTTGCTCGTATTTCATGCATTCAGCCATTCAACGGAATTCGCCTCTGACGAAGAGCTACTTGGATATATTGAGGTGCGAATAGATGAAGCGTACGAGATTGGTCCATCGCATATGATCGATATCACAAAACAGTACCTTATTATCGCGGATGAAAAAAACTGGAAACGATCAAAATCAAAACTCATTTACGAATACCATCAAGCCACTATAGCAATAGACGATTATGAGCAGGCGCGACAAATACAACAAAAATATTTGCCATATGCTAGAAATACAAAGGATTATGAGCTCCTTATTACACTTCTTTCCGGTGAGATTTATTTGAACCGCGAAAGTATGGTCGAGGGTGAATATGACCAAGAATACAGAGAAATCGTCAATGCCGTTCCCAAAGTACCTGATGCCGCCCGCAGAGCAAATGCATACTGGATAGTTTCACAGACGCAATACTATCTCTTTAAATTTGATGAAGCGATAAGCTCCTTAACAACTGCTTTAGAACTCTACAGTGCGCTGGAAAATGAAAACGGAAAAGCATATGTGTACTATGAACTCGGTAAACTATATTTTGAGCTTGGAGATTACAACAATACAGTAAACTACTATAAGCAGACTTTAGAAATTCAAGAACGGCTAGGACAGACCTTTAATGCTGCGACAGCAATGGAAGGAATTGGGATCGCGTACAACCATTTAGAAGACTATGTAAATTCAGAGAAGTACTTTCGAAAATCAATCGAGCTAAGCCTAACCACCAATAATGATTTTCGCGTAGCCAGGTCAACACTATTTTTAGCAGATACTTATCGTCTTAGAGAACGTTTTGACGAAGCCTTAAAATATTATGCAATCGCATCGAATAAGTTCAAGGAACTTCAAAACCCCAACTTTGATAACGACATTTTTTTGGGCAGAGCGATTGCCTATGCTAATCTGGACGAGTTTGATAAAGCTAAGGCTATTTTGTCGGAACATTCCGACAAATTTGAAACGTACAGTAATCCAAAAAGAATAAGGATATATAAACAACTGCTTGCACAAATGGCTGAACGAAACGGTGAATACAAAAACGCAACATCGTTTTACAAAGATATAATCCAATTAAATGAAAGTATTTTTGAGCAACATATAGAACAGGAATCGCGACGTTCAGTCATCGAATTCAGTACAAAGATTACCAAAAGCCATAATCATTTACTCGAAAGCCAGAATGAACTAAAAAGTTTACGTATCGCAGAACAACAGCGAAAAGCAAACATATGGGGCTTAATGGTTATTTGTCTAACCGTTGTTGTTGTTTCAGTTTTAACTGTATTTTTTGTTGTACTTAAAAATAAGAAAAAATTCGAGGTGCTGGCATTAAAAGACGAACTAACTCAAGTATCTAATCGAAGAGCAATGCTGAGTATTCTTTCTGACAGACTGTCAAAAACAGATGATAAAGGCGCTTTTTCATTAGCTATTCTAGATATTGACCATTTCAAGAAAATTAATGACGCTTTCGGCCATAATGTCGGAGATAAGGTTTTGAAAGCGTTTGCGTCTAAATGCTGTAGCTGCTTGAGAAGTTCAGATAGTTTCGGCAGATATGGCGGAGAAGAGTGGATGTTGGTCTGCGATGTCGATGATAAAGATTTGATTCGTGAAATTTTTGAACGATTTAGAGCAAGTATTGAAACGATAGACATTGATGAGTTACCAAGCGATCATGGTATCACATTTTCTATGGGCGTCTCTATTTTTAATGGACAATCAGATATCGACAAGATGATAAACGAGGCCGATGAGAAACTATACATAGCAAAAGAGAATGGAAGAAACTGCGTCGTCGTTTAAAGGTAATCGACAGTAACGCTGCCTTTATTTACTACAACTGCGATCTAAAAAAATCAAAGCTCTCTTGGTCTCGTTGTTTTCTCGACAGGCTCAGACCAAGCTCAACTAAATCTCGACTTCCATACTTCGATACACTGGCTTTCAGTTTTTGCAGCGCTTGCTCGGTATTACCCATAGAATCTATTGCCAATATAAGTACATAAAAGTATTGGGGATCTTCGGGGGCTAGCTCTACTGCTTTATTTAACGCTAATACCGCATTTTTTATATTTTTAGTTCGGATTTGGTATAGTCCATAGGAGTAGTGTAGTGGCGCGTAATGATCAAGCCGTTTAAATGCCAACTCATACAGTGCTTTTTCTTCTTCTGCATCATTTTCCATCCGATACATGTCAAGTAAGTTAACATAGGACGGTCCAAAATATGGGTCTATGTTGATGCCGTGTTGTAGACGGTCAATAGCCTCTTTTATGTTACTTTGTTTGAGCTGAGAAATACTTTGATTAAGAGCCCCTTCCCCACGCCAGCTTGATATTGAATTGCTGAGTCGATGTTCGTCAAACGCACGTTTTGCCGATTTCGTAACTTCATCATTTACTGATGAAAGTTCAAGGAGATGTTCAGCAGCGGCCACGCGAATTGCTCTGTATTTATCGTTCAGCAGAGATAAATAGGATTTTTGTCTTTCAATAGGGGGTAACAAATTTCCAATCTGCGCCGCAGCATAGCGTATTAGCGCATCTTCGGATGCGACCCAACGACGAATAGCATTATCATCTATTTGAGACACAGTGTTTGGAAGCAACGCAAGTGTGCTAGCGCGTTCAATATTGCTCAAACCTTGGTCTTCAACCAACGCTAAATGTTGCTGCAAGGTAATAGGCTTTCCTGCAAACAAATCGATAAGCTGTTTTTCTTTTGGCGTTGGTTTTTGTGAGTTTGGAAACCATTTAGTTACGTGTTTTGCAGCCCATTCATTGGATTTTTCATTATGGCAATCAATACACGCGTTTGGCGTATTGTATTTAGTAGAGAGTGAAGGACTTGGTACTTTGAAACTATGATCACGCCTTGCATCCACGCCCATATAGGTCGTGGCAGGCATATGACAGCTGACGCATTGACCCGCATCACTCGCTAGGTCGTGATGAGTGTGCGTTGTCTGCTGATATTTTTCTACACTGTGACATTGCAAACACAAGCCATTGGTTTGTGTTTTTACTTGCATCGTATGCGCATCATGGCAGTCCAAACAGGTCACACCTGCTTCGAACATTTTACTTTGTAAAAAAGAACCATATACGTACACCTCTTCATTGATTTGACCATCTGGATGGTATAGCGGTGATGAAATCAAGGTTGGCATAAACTGATCGAGAAATGGCATATTATGGACAAAACCATCTGTAAGCGGCGCCCTGAGCGAATGACATGCAAAACAGGTATCCATGAACGCTTGACGCGCCTTTTTATCTTTATCCTTCGCTAATTCACCTTTTTTATTTCGAAGTTGCGCGATAGGTTCCCCCTCAGATAATACCCAGCTCACCATTTCCGTTAGTTGATCGTTGTCTTTATTATCGACATCTAAGGACTTATGATTGCCATCGTTATGCTTGGGAAGATCATGCCTCGGATGATTTGGCATTTCACCGTGGCACGACTGACAACCAACGTTAATGTTATCCCAATGTGTTTCAAAGCTATTGGTTGTGGGCTGATAATTTCTAATCAATCCATCACTGTGACAATCCGCACACATCCCGTTCCAGTTTTGTAGCGGCATTTGCCAATGCAATCTCGGTTCTTCTTTTACTTCTTCGTCGGATAAGACAGGATACCACCGCTGTCCGCCATCTGTTGCAGCCCGGCTGTCCCATGCTAATGGGAACACTTGAAACTTGCCATCGCCTGTAGGCACCAAATACTGCTGTAATGGATAAAAACCAAACGTGTATACAGCTTCATATAGCGTGTTGTTCGCGCCTTCAGTAAATTCGATTAGGTACTTTTCATCCTTTTGGTAGAACCTAGCAACCCCTTCTCCATACGGCACTTTTGTGTCGCTAAAGTCCCCTAGTACTTTTTCTTTTGTCGCCAATGCCATTGCTTCAGCGTGATGGGAGGTTTGCCATGCCGATACTTCATCAGCATGGCATTGGGTGCAATTTTGAACGTAAGAAAGCGCGTTAATGCTAAATAGCAAGAGTGCCAGAAATAGAACAAAGCTACGAGCACAGCTTAGGGAAATATGGTCGAAACAGTCTTTTATCATTTCTTATTGCATTGTATGAGAAAGCTTCTACTAACGGTTTTACCGTTTAGCCTTCTTGAATTCAACTTATAAATTAACTGCTAAATAAAGATCGGGGTGTGAATAAGGGTGTTGTCTATTAACCTTTGACCACTTTTTTCTCGGGCAACGGGATAAATTCATTATCGTCGCCAGGTATATCCGGAAACTGTCGATTCTTCCAACGCTCTTCTGCTTCCTTAATTTTTTCCGGTGAGTATGCAAGAAAGTTCCAGCGCAATATAGGCTGCTTCTCTAACGCTATACCGCCTAGCAAAAAGTATCGGCTATTCTCCAATGATTCGATGCTGGGTTCATCATCGAGGATAACAAAGTCGCCAGCATTATATGTATCATCGCCTATCTTTACGCTACCAAAAATGACATAACAAGCTGTTTCTGATTTGCCGCATGGACGTTCATTTACTGCGCCGCTTTCTGTAATGACATCAAGGTAAAACATGGGGGAATATGTCTTAACTGGTGATGTATAGTTGTATGCTTCACCAGCAATAAGACGCATCAGTGTTTTTTCGGTATGAATATAAGGGAGCTCAGCGCGCCCCACGTGCAAAAAACTCGGCTCCATGTCTGCCTTGTCTTCTGGTAGCGCGACCCAACACTGAAGGCCGTTCAAACTATGATCGCTTCCTCGAGTTTCAATCGTTTCGCGTTCAGAGTGCACAATCCCCTTACCTGCGGTCATCCAGTTTACATCGCCTGGGAAAATTTCCTGTATCGTGCCAAGGCTGTCTCTATGTAGCATGCTGCCTTCCATTAAATAACTAATGGTAGCCAAACCGATATGAGGATGCGGTCTGACATTTATACCTTTTCCGGCAGGGAAATCCGCTGGCCCCATATGATCAACAAACACGAATGGACCAACAGTGCGTTTTTGCACGCTTGGAATAATTCGAGACACTGAAAACCCACCAAGGTCCTTGGTGGCTGGTTTGATAACGTACGCCATAAAAAATTTCCTGTGTAGCCTAAAAAGAAGATGTGAAGGTCGTTATTCTTCAATACGTTGCTAAACACAAAGGTTGAAATTTAACCACCACTAAGCAAAGAAAGTGTAGTTCTTTACGGTTGTTAATCAATGGTTAGAATTGCGTTTATTGCAACGTAATCAGGCCGGGGTTGTACTCCTAGGTCAATTTCGAATTAGCAACGTTATATATTACGTTTAATAAATTCTGTACTGGTTAACACTGCCTGTTCGATATTCTGGTCCACATCAATTCCAGCAGATTTCCTTGGCTTAAAACTGTGGTCACCATCATTAATCCAAGCAATTTCGCCGACAGACTCGTCAGCAGAGAAAAGTGTTTTTTCACTCAGCAATGCTTTATTGCCAAAGGTATCTCTTTCTCCTTGGCAGATAAGAAGGGGAGAAATCTGCTGATATAAATGTGTAGTCCTCTCTTCGTATTTTTCGGGTTTACCCGGCGGAATAAATGGATATCCGTATACTAAACAACCGTTTATCGTATCGGCCTTTGAAGGATGCGCGTTGATCATGGTTGCTATGCGTCCTCCCATACTCTTTCCAGCGATAAATATTGGTAATGAATATTGTCGAGCAGCGTCGATTTCAGATTGAAAATGTTCAATTAAAATATCAGATTTGTTTGGTGGTTTGCGTTTTCCTTCAGCATACATTGACTGCATGTAAGGAAAATTAAAGCTGATCACAAGAACGTCTTGTTGAGAGAGTTGGCTTGATAGCTTCATCATAAACTCATGCTCATTACCTGCCCCTGCACCATGCGCTAACATCATTAATGCAATTGGCTGTTCAGGTGTAAATGTGATCCTTGACCACTCTTCCTTTTTCATATCCATTATAATGTCCAGCGTGTTGGTAGATGAATCGGAGGTTATACACTATTTTTAGCGTTGCAAATGATTAATATGTTGGTTACGTCAAAAATAGATGTAAAAAGCAATGAAAAACCCGACGAAAGTGGTGGCGATATGACAAAGAAAGTAGCGTTAATTAGTGGATGTTCATCCGGCATCGGTGAGGATATTGCACTTACATTGGCGGACAATAATTGGCATGTTTATGCTGGTGTCAGAAAACAAGAAGACTTTGATAGCTTATCCAATAAACATGAAAATCTGATGCCTATCTTTTTAGATGTGACTAACCCGCACCATATCAAAGACTGCACAGCCTTACTGACTGAAAAATCGTTGTCATTGGACATTTTAATCAATAATGCAGGAATTGCATTTGGCGGACCGATAGAAATCACACCGATGGATGACTGGCGCTCAGTTTATGATGTTAATGTATTTGGGTTAGTTGAATTAACCTCTGCAATGCTGCCCTTCGTAAGACGCGCAAAAGGTAGAATAATCAATATAAGTTCTATTAGCGGATTGGTAGCATCCCCCTTTATGAGCATTTATGCGTCGAGCAAATTTGCCATTGAAGCGTTTTCTGACAGCCTTCGAAGAGAAGTAATGCCACTGGGAGTAAAGGTTTGTGTGATCGAGCCAGGCCCGATAAAAACAAAGATTTGGGATAAAGGTGTAGATAAAAGCGCAGAGAAATTAGACGGTTTGACTGATGATTTAAAAGACGCATATTCAGAATCTGGAAATAAATTCAAATCAGCTATCGATGACGCCGTCGCAACCGCCCTACCGGTTTCCGCAACTACGAAAGCGATTTATGATGCGTGCACCAATGCAAATCCTCGCACGCGTTACATCATCAGTAAAAACAAACGCATTATTCAATTACTGCGACTCTTACCTGATAGATGGGCAGATAAACTAATACTTTCAATGCGGTAGCTCCGATGTCAGAGCATTCCTCAAATAAACTAACTAATAGATTAATTATTTAAACGCGCTATTTGCTTGGCGTAAATTGGAATGTTAACGATACACTTGATGGGCGGGTTCTTTCTCATGAAAATGCTGAGAAAACCGATATCCCCTTATAATTTATCTGATTAATATGAAATACTCGAAATGTACATCCCCAAATGTCCTGTACAGTTAGCAAAGCGACCAGTGAATGAAACAACTTTTCTCTTCTTTTAAATTGCGCATAAGCGTCATAATTCTATTCGGGATAGTTATTCCCTTTTCCTTCTTTTCTTATCTCACCATCAATTTTTTGAGTAAAGTGGAAACAGAACTCAGCACTTCTGTTTTGAATGAAAGTATTTTATTAACTAGTGAACGTACTGCGCGATATTTTGATCGCGATATCAAGCTATTGGAGGTCAAGCTTAAAAGTGGCGTTATACAAGCTTGGATGAAGAATACTGAGGACGCACAGGCTCAACAGGTATTATCAAGAGAGCTGATGCAAATGTGTGATGTTTTGAATTGCCACGGTTGGTTCGTTATCTCAGATAAAGCGATGTCCGGTATAGACTGGTATACCGCGACTAAAGAGATCAAAGATGTCGATATAAATCCGGTTGAGGATACGTGGTACAACGAAATATTAAATGGTGACCAAAGAATCGTTATTGACGCTAGTGTGCATCCATTTACCAATGAAAAAGGTGTATTTCTAGATATTGTAGTTTATGAGGAAGACAAGCCAATCGGAATAGTCGGTACGTATATCTATCTGAAAAACCTTAAAAATTACATATTGTCTGATAACAGTCATGAGCTTGTTAGTTTTTTTGTTGATGACCATCAAATTATGCATAGCAAACCGTCATTGTCCGAGTCGATGCAGCCACTTGTAAGTGCAATAGACGGAAACACTTGGGAAAGCGTGTTTTCTGAGGAGCTCCTTGATACGATACTTACTAGCAATACGAAAGGAAACCCAAACACTTTTTTTCAGTCAATTACCATTTCTGACAGACGTTACCTTATAGGCGCTCGCCAGATCCCGGAAGCAAACTGGGTAGCGGTAAGTTTGTATCCAGAAGATCTCGTACAACAGAAGCTAAACAGTTGGTTCTCGTGGACAGTGGCTGTGATCGCGCTCATTACATTTGTTAGCTTTACCGTTTTCTTATTGAACAGAGAAGTAATCAAACCAATCGAAAAACTAAGTAATGTTGTAGATGAGATTCATTCTGGACGGTACGATGCGAGGGCTAATGAAGTTGGAGCGGATATCCTTAAAAATTTGGCGAAAAAAATAAATCACATGGCTGCAAGTATCGAAACACATCTTCAGCAACTTCTTAAGACCAATAAGCTGTATAGTGAAGCAAGTGAAAAAGCGAAAGCGGCTAGTCGAGCCAAATCGCTTTTTGTTAGCAATATGAGTCATGAAATGCGCACGCCGTTGAACGCAATAATCGGTTTCACCGGATTTGCACGCTCATCCAATTGTCCTAAGAAGACACAAGATTACCTACGTAGGAGTGAAACAGCATCTCAGCACTTACTTAGACTCATAAGCGATTTGCTTGATTTAAACAAAATTGAATTAGGTGAATTAGCGCTCGAAAGCACTGAATTCACAGTCCACGATGTAATGAAAAATGTGTTAAACATCTGCGGGAATGATGCAAAAGAAAAACATATCGCTCTCAAATTTGATATTTCAAAAGATATACCCGCGTGTTTGATCGGTGATAAGTTACGAATTGAACAAATACTAATTAATCTATTAAATAATGCGATTAAGTTTACGGAAAAAGGTTACATATCAACTAAAGTAGCTTTTGAATCTACTAAGGCTGATTGCCAAACCGGTATGCTTTTCTTCGAAGTCAATGATACAGGCATTGGTATGTCAGAAGAGCAGATTAAACGGTTGTTTAAACCTTTCAATCAGGCAGATGAGTCAATTACTCGAAAATTCGGTGGTACCGGGCTTGGGCTTGCCATAAGCAAGCAATTTGCAACCGCTATGAACGGCGATATTACGGTGGATAGTCAACCGGGTGAGGGCAGCAGGTTTTGTGTAGCGTTAGAGATAAAATACTCTTCAAAGACCAAAACAAACAAAATTGAGAATGGTGTTCGCCAGAATTATCAGCAAATTATTGCCTTTACCGAAAATAAGCGCTGTTTGATAGTCGAAGATAATGAAATTAATCGCGAAATTTTAGCGACCTTTTTGGCGCTATTACATATGCAAATTGAAATTGCAGAAGATGGCATGATTGCCTTAGAAAAATGTTCAAAAAACACATTCGACTTAATTTTTATGGATATCCAAATGCCCAATATGGATGGTCTTACCGCTACAAAGGCAATTAGAGAAATGGGAATCAAGACACCTATTATAGGGCTGTCTGCTCACAGCACTAAAGAAGATGCCGAACTGGCTTATGCCGCAGGTATGCAATACTATCAAACAAAACCCATCATCAAAGAATTACTGTTTTCAAACATTGAAGCAGTATTCAAAGTAAAGCAATCCGCAGAATGCATTAAGATGGATTCCAACCAACAACAATTAGCTCAGAGCAAAAGTACACTATAAGAATGACAATAAGATACTAAATACTGGTTAGTTCATCGTTAAATTCGATGTATGTAACAATCATATAAGTGGTATCGTAATAAACTATTAGGTTTTTTTCTTTAATCAATATGAAATGCGCACTGTACACGAGCTTAGCCGAGGTAGATTTCTCCGAATCGAAAGTAAACGAATTGGCCTACCTCGCTTCTGAAAAAAATAGACAACTAGGTATAACAGGTTATCTCTGTTTTAACCAAAACAAATTCTTTCAATACGTTGAAGGGCCTGTGTCTGCTATTGATAAACTGGTAAAAAATTTAAGGAGCGATAAGCGTCATTCCATTGAAATTCTAATCGAAAGCGAAGAAGTACAAGATAGAATCTTTGCCGCTTGGTCAATGCGATATGTCAAAAATGAAGAATTGCCTAATTCCCATATGGAGGATTATTTAGCGCGCAACATGCTATACATTCAACAAAACGCCGGACAGCGACAACATTGTCTCGATAATATTTGGAATCAGCTTCAAAAAATATCGACGGTGTTAGATAGTTATGCAAAATTAAAAAACATTCCTACCTACCCGGTAATTCATTAGCCGGCGCATCTGGAAGAAGGCGTATAATAATACCCTTTAACCGTTCCATACTCTTTAACAGCGTTGTTAGTCGAACTATTAATAGTGGTGAGTAACATTTTTTACGTGTTATCATCTACGACCATTATCTTATGTGTTGTGTCTATTGTGTAAGAGAGGTAGTTAAATGGATGTATTACTTGAATCAATCATATCACCCACCTTATTTATATTGGTTTTGGTGATTGTCATATTAAAAAGCAGCATTAAGTTCGTACCACAGAATCGCGCGTTTATTATTGAGCGCTTTGGTAAGTACAACGCTACACTGCAGGCAGGTCTTAATTTCATTATCCCGTTTATTGACAAAAAAGCGGCAGACCGTTCGTTAAAGGAACAAGCACATGATGTACCTGAGCAAAGCGCTATAACAAAAGACAACATTACGCTGACCGTAGATGGCGTTTTGTACTTTAGAGTGTTAGACCCTTACAAAGCTACATATGGTGTCGATGATTATATCTTTGCGGTCAAACAGCTCGCACAGACTTCCATGCGTTCTGTGATTGGCCAGTTAGAATTGGATGAAACATTTGAAAAACGCGACCAAATCAACTCTCAGATTGTTCATGCCATAAACGAAGCCTCTGCGCCCTGGGGCGTGCAAGTATTGCGTTATGAAATTTCTGACCTAGTGCCACCGGTGTCAGTACTTGAAAGTATGGAAGCTCAGATGAAAGCTGAGCGGATCAAGCGGGCACAAATCCTAGAGTCCGAAGGTGAACGTCAAGCAATGATCAACAAAGCCGAGGGCGAAAAAGCGGCGGTTGTTTTAGCAGCTGAAGCTGAAAAAGAGGAACAGGTACTCAAAGCGCAAGGTGAAGCGCAGGCCATTATAGCAGTCGCCGAAGCACAAGCTGACGCCCTACACAAGATAGGACAGGTAGCGGCAACAGGTGAAGGCCAATCCGCTGTTCAATTAGAGCTTGCAACCAAAGCGATTGAAGCCAAGGCAAATATAGCAAAAGAATCTTCCGTAGTGTTATTACCTGATGGCGCAACTGACGCAAGTTCACTCGTGGCGACCGCTACATCAATTATTGATTCTTTAAAGAAGTAAGCCGCCATGGATTACATCATTGAGAACATAGGACAATCACTGATTGTCCTTGGCGTTATTTTCCTAATAATTGAAGTATTAGTACTAGGGTTTTCCACTTTTTTTCTGGCGTTTACTGGTCTAGCACTGCTTGTTACCGGGGCTCTGGTAATGCTGGACGTCATACCCGATACCTTAACGAGTATTCTCGTTACGTTGTTAGTCACAAACACTGTCTCCGCATTACTCCTGTATAAGCCATTAAAAAAACTACAACGAGAGAAAAAACCAGAAACAGCGACAAACGATATTATGGGCCTTCAGTTCGTGACTGAATTTGATGTAAAACCCAATACGCCAAATGACGGATTTAAGTACAGTGGATTAACATGGCAAGTCAAATCCGATAGTGACATACCCAAAGGCACCAAAGTTACCATTACCAAGATGGAAGTGGGCGCCATAACGGTTAAGCCTGTCTGACGATGTCTTATAGACACGCTTTTAAGGCTGTTTTCTTAAACGATTAGGCGTAAAAGCGGAGGAATGTTTGCATGTAAAAGCGTGC
>DDLV01000018.1 GCA_002340325.1 Glaciecola sp. UBA2563
GGAAGTGCGAGCCCGAGCGAACAGGGATGTTTTAAGCGACTTTTAAATTCGAATATCCCGCAGCCAATAAGCATCGCTTAAACCAACACCATTAGTCGTCAGCTAGCGCATCTCATGTCAGACTTTCGGTGTAGGTGCTTTTAGCGTTCATTGCAAACAGCATCTATCATGTTTATTCTCAAATGTCGTTTTTGACATACGGTTAAAAACAAACTTTCGAGGACAGGCTGTTGCCGAATACTGAAATCGAATCTCTGCTTAAGTACCTCAATCAAAAGGTCATTGGCCAATCATCGCTCATTGAAAACATGCTCATCACCATGCTCGCGGGTGGCCATGCGCTATTGGAAGGCCCCCCTGGTATAGCGAAGACTCGCGCTGTCAGCATGATGGCCAAGGGCATTCATGGCGATTTTCAGCGAATTCAATTTACACCCGATTTATTACCTGCCGATTTAACTGGGTCAGATATCTTTTTACACGAAACCAGTTCATTCGAATTTCAATCAGGACCTTTGTTTAATCACTTGGTCTTGGCTGATGAAATCAATCGTGCACCAGCTAAAGTACAATCTGCGCTGTTAGAAGCCATGGCTGAAGGACAAATAAGCGTCGGCAAAAAAAGTTACAAATTACCAACATTCTTTATGGTGTTGGCGACTCAAAACCCCTTTGAACACGAGGGAACCTATCCACTGCCGGAAGCCCAATTAGATCGTTTTATGATGCATATTAACGTCGATTATCCGGATATTGATGCTGAGCGCGCCGTATTGCGAATGGCGCGAGAGGAAATCATCCAAGACATAAAAGAAGAAGCGCCGAATATAAACATTGAAGACATACTTCAAGCGAGAAAATCGGTAGCGTCTTTACATGTAGGTGAGGCCATCGAGGATTATATACTGCATTTGATTCAAGCGACGCGCAGGCCCAGTGAATACGCTCCTGCAATTGCAGAGTTTATAAAAAGCGGAGCTTCTCCAAGAGCAACTATGTCGCTTGAACGCTGCGCGCAAGCACACGCCTATTTAATGGGAAGAGACTTTGTTGCGCCGGATAATGTTCATTTTGTGTTTCATCAAGTGCTGCGGCATCGATTGCTATTGAGTTATAACGCCGATGCAGACAACGTTACCAGTGACGATATCCTAGATACGATATTGGAAGCGGTTCCTGTTCCATGAATATGTTAGAAGAGCCCTCAGATCAAGGGATCCGACTTCGAACGACTGATTTATCTCACTACCAAGCGCTGGCAAAGAAGCTGCGCTTCCCACTTCAGAATGTCCCGTCTACTTTTTTACAAGGAAACAAACAAGCCAAAATCAAGGGACGGGGCATGACTTTCACTGATCTCAGGCAATACGAGCGGGGCGATGATATTCGACTCATTGACTGGCGCGTTACCGCAAGATTAGGAACACCTCACACGCGACAATACGATGAAGATAAATCTCAGCCGTTTTTTGTTTTTGTAGACATTGCGGAAAGTCTTTTTTTCGGGTCGAAAACGCAGTTGAAATCTGTTTTGGCTGCAAAGGTGGCGGCGACGACACTTTGGCAGATTCATTTACAAGGTGAGCCTGCTAGCTTGCTAACGTGTAAACGTGGTGAATTATCCTATACCGCACCCTCTTTATCAGAACGTCACTTGCACAAGTGCCTTTTACACCTTACTCAAGTATCTCAACCGCCAACAGACTTGGAGCCAGATGCAGCGGAACAACGCAATGAAGACTTGTTAAAAACGTTGCAGTTATTAAATAGACACCTTCAATCTGGGAGCATTGTGATTATTATCAGTGATTTTATCCATTGGCCTGATTCAATGCTCGATTTGTGTCATCGCATTAATGCCAAGGGCCAACTGCTGTTTTATCAAATTGAAGACCCTATTGAGAGCAACCAAGCTAGAGCAACAAAAAATAGCCTGTCGCTTTTCTTCACAGACGGAAACAGCATGCAAAAAAGGCGACTGGATAGCGCACAGCATATAGATGATACTTTTTTAGATACACCATCGCTTTCACATTATCATCAGGTAAAGGTCAGTACGCATTTACCTCTTCGATCTCAACTTTTGAGGCGAAAGACATGACAGATTCCTTTCAACTACCACACGGTATAATTGCACCGCCAGCAGAAGAGCATTTTCTTACCTTATGGGCTATTAGCGCCGGCCTAATATTGTTTTGCATATTGACACCATTGATCTTCAAACGTATCCGGCGCGGTAATAGACATATGCGAGCGCAACCACTTTCTCCTTTTAAGCTAGCCGTGCTGAAAGAGCTCTCGCAGATATTCCAAAAAAGTCATTCAGAGTATCTATCAACTGAGCAAGCCTATGCCATTTGGCGCTTACTTAGAAGAATTGGTATCCACTATTTTGGTGAGCAAATGGCAAGTGCATCAGCCAACGAGTTTGCCAAACATTGCTTCGATAAAACATCCGTTGATTCAGTGAGTGAATATCGGAGGGCGATCTTAGCGATAAACTCGGCGCTATACGATCCTAAGGTTAAAATCTCAAGTGAGACTCTACAACCATTACTGATGAACTGGATAAAAGATGATGACGCGCTTTCATTTCGTCAGGTAACCAAAATATGAATACGCAAATGGAACGTCTTATTTCGGCATATGGTATCGGCGTTGATCTACCCTGGATACTAGTATTGTGTTTGCTGCCGCTTGTTATCATAGCACTGTTCCGTGTATCCAATAATAACCCGAACAATAATGCTGCAGCTGATGCCGATAATCGAAGCAGCAACGCAATTCGAGCTGCACATTATCAGCATTTTACCTATAAAAACGAAGAAAGGTCTTTGCATGAAGCTGGTGATTTTGCACTGTTAACAAAAGTATTATTGTGGCTTGCTTGGTTATTGTTTGTCGTTAGCCTTAGTCGCCCCTTTTTCTTAGGGGAAGCAATTCAACAACCCCTACCCACTCGGGATATTATGCTTGCTGTCGATTTGTCAGAATCGATGGCAAATAACGATATGCAAATTGATGGACGATACCAGTCACGATTAGACATCGCTAAACGTGTTCTTAATGATTTCATTGACACTCGCAGCAACGACCGTCTTGGTCTTATCTATTTTGCCGACACTGCTTATCTCGCATCGCCCCTTACCACTGATAAAGAAACCCTGTCATTTTTGTTAGATCAAGGAGAAGTTGGGCTTATCGGTGATGCCACATCTATCACAGATGCTGTAGGGCTTACGACGAGACTTTTTACTGATTATCAAGGAGAGCAGCCCGTACTGATTGTATTAACCGACGGCGACAATACCTCTGGAAACATTGATAAATCGGATACTGTCGATCTTGCACTTTCCGCCAATATCCAAATATTTTCTATCGTGTTTGGTCTTGGTTATGATGATGGCAACAATGAAATTGACTTTAGTTTTCTTGAAGCTATCACTCAAAGCAGTAATGGCGAATTATATTTTGCCAAAGATGCCCAAGCACTTGCTCAAGTCTACGAGCAGTTAAATGAACAAGCACTTAATCCCAGTGCAATGACGACATTTTCACCGAAATATTATATCCATTTCTACAGTATGTTAGCGTGTTTGATGCTACTCAGCTTTTTATTGTTGCCTCGGTTATTACCGCGATTATCACCACCGTTATCTGATAAAAAATCCAATGAGGAACTCGAACGTGTTTCCTGAAATTGCGGTTCCTGAGGTGATATGGACTCGGCCTTGGCTTGGACTTACGCTGCCTGTGTTCTGTTATATTATTTGGCAATACCAATCCAGCTTGAAAGCGCAAAATCAAGCTTTTCGTGAATGGTTTGATCCTCATCTCTTTGAGTTTTTAAGCCAATCTGTTAGAAAAGTTCAAGGTCCATGGACGAGCGTTTTACTTTATTTTGGTGCTATTTGTTTAAGTGTCTTTATGGCGGGCCCGGCGATAAAATCCGACTCAAATGCGAGTTTTGTCGAAAATCGCGCGGTAGTTTTCGTACTCGATATTGGTACTGATAGTCTTGCAACCGATCTTGCGCCTTCAAGACTGCATCACGCTAGGTACAAAATTGAAGATCTAGTTGCCATCTCGCCAAGTTATGAATATGGATTGGTAGTGGTAGGTGACAATGCGTACACAATCTCTCCATTATCACCTGATACGTCAACGTTAGTCAGTCAGCTACCTGCATTACACCCTTCTATTCTTCCGCGCCAACCTGAACTTTTAGCGTCGACAGCGCTGGATAAAGGGGTAAATACGGCGATTGATTTGCTTGCAAACGGCGGTTACGAAAACGGCGTTATCATTATCATAAGTTACAATCCTAGCGAATCATTACTACAAGATATTTCGCCATCTGTATTAAACTATGCAATTGGCCTTTGGCAGTTCGGCACCACAGAAGGCGGCCCAATAAAGCTTTTGGATGAAACTCTCGCAAAAGATAAAGACGGTCGAATTATTATCTCAAGAGCACCACAACTCTCGACGCTTCCAAAAGATCTTTTATTGGTTGCTCATACGTCTACTGATGAAGATACGCAGCATATTATGCGTTTAATAGAGCGCCAAAAGACACAAATCTCGCACAGCAATGAAAGCTATAATCAACAATGGACACCCATTGACAGCTATTTTCTATTCCCTATTGTCATCATTGTTGTGATCGTCCTATATCGCCCACAAGCTTTTGTCTACCAAATTTGGTACTTGCCCGTATTAGTCTTAATATCGCTTAGCGCATTACTTTCGAATGTCAATGTCGCCATTGCGAATGAAAGTGACAGTCGCGCAAAAACAGAAGATGCTGCAAACACCTCTTCCTCTGCAACATTATCGATCCCCAAATTTACTATTCCTATGGCTTGGCGACCCAACATGTTTATGGATGAGGACCATCAAAGCATGGTGCACCTTAATCGAGGTGACTATGCATTGGCATACCAACATGCCAACTCCACGAGCCTGAAATCCATCGCATTACTTGCTTTGCAAAAGTTTGAAGACGCAAAACGTCTTTTACAAAGGGACACACAAACTAGTGACCTTGCCAATGAGCAATTCAATCGCGTTGATATGTATCACCTTGGGCTAGCCCACTTTGCACTAGGCGAATATGAAGAAGCACTTGTTGCATTTGAACAAGCTATGCAAGGTGAAGATGCGTTGAACGAGGCGGAAGAAAATTATCTAGCACTGAAGCAGTTTTTGGAAAAAGAGCAAGACAACGGTAACCAAGACCAACAAGGCAAAAATGGCGATAAAGCATCTAATGCCAACAATCAGAACAACACCGAACAACAGCAACAGGCAATGGGCAACCGACAGGCAACCGATCAAGAACGACAAGACATGCTTGCAAAGGGAGACGAGCAGCGACAACGTGCGGCTGACACCGGGGGCAGAGGCAGCGAATCTTCGGGAGAAAGTGTTGATGATGACACCAAAAGTTCGAATTTTTTTGATGACCTATTGATATCTAAAGACAAAACCCATGGTGATATAGACGAGCAGGATATCGAACAAACGGAGTTGTTTGGTCGCCTTCAAGGACGGCCAACTCTTGATCGAGAGGGTATTAAGGCCGTTGTGCGAAAAGTACCGGATGACCCCAGCTTTTTGCTTCGACAGCGATTGCGGTTAATTGAGCAAAGAAGGCAAAATGACTACGTTGAATAAAGGGAAATATGTTTGCTTTTGCAAGATTATGCTGCTGTTGTTTGGTATTTTCATCTTGGCGGTTTATTCCCCTATTACTACCGCAAAGATTATTGACCGATTAGTCGTTTCGATTAATCGAGATGATGTAAGTCTGGATGAGACATTTAACTTAATTGTCTCTGCAAACGGTGTTGCGGAGCGAAACGATTTAGACACATCAGCACTGATGATAGATTTCGAGATTATTGACCTTAACTTCGACAAATACTCTTATCAGGTTAATCGCCAGCTTTCTAACTCATCAAGCTGGATCATTAAATTACAACCAAAACGCACGGGCGAATTAGTTATTCCTCCATTAACACTTGGTATCGCGAGTTCCGCAGAAGAATACATTGATGTATCAGACGCAGATGAAAACATTGCGGAAAAACCGTCCGTCGTAAGAATAGTATCCTCTCTATCTGACACCAACGTTATCGTTGGCCAGCAAATACTTTATACCATCATCGTGTATCAAGATGTGGAAGTCGTCAGACGGCGAATATACCAAACTTTTCCTGAACAGATAGACGCGACGCGGCTGGGCGCGGACGAATACACTGTTGAGTATGTCGCTGGACAACCTGTTCAGTTTTCAAGACGCCGATACATGTTAACGGTACTTGAAGAAGGCGTGATTGAACTTCCACCTCCGGTGTTTACCGGAGTGGCTAGGACACGTAACCAAGGCAATTTTGGCAGAATCTTCGCAACTGAAGAAGATATCTCAATCAGCGGTAAAGCTGCGCGACTGAACATAATAGCTGCGCCTTCTGATGCAGTTGAAACCAATTTAATTGCCAATAAAGTGGAGTTATCCGCTGGCTGGCAAACCCCGATATTTAAAGAAGGGGATGCAAACTTACTCACGATTCAGTTAAAGGCTATTGGCAGCGACTTAGAAAGTTATCCAGATTTTGCAGTGAGATTACCACCATCACTTCGCGCATACCCGGAAAAAACCACGAGAGAACGCATTGTTGAAGATGAAAATATAGTATCAACGCTAACCATCACCACGGCTGTTGTACCATCTTTAGCGGGCGAGATTGCAATACCGGAAATCAGCGTTGATTGGTACAATGTGAACACAGAAAGTATAGACAACGCCACTCTGCAATTTACTCCAGTTACTGTGCAGAAGTTACTGACCACTAACGCTTCTATAAAGCAAAACGTCCAATGGTATACTGACTTTCGATTTTATCTTGCGCTGTGCGTCATAATTTCTGTTATCTACGCATTGCATGTTCGTTGGTTGACTCGAAAAAGTGCTATAAAAGAGTCAGATTCAGCACCAAATGAAATACCGAAAGCCAAACGCCTTGCTGATGTTATTCGCAAACGCCAAACGAGTGAATTACAGTCAGCCTTAAAAAGTTGGCTTGATGAGAATATTGGAAAGCAACCCAGCCTTTCGCATCACCAGCGATCGCAAATACTCAATAGGCTTTCACCTGACTTATGTCACCTTATCGGTCAGTTCTTTGAGCGAAATTACACGAATAAAGATTCAACAGAATTGTATGAAGGCATCGATGCTTCATTTTACAAGTCTCTTTCTGATGCAGTAGAAAAATGCAAACGTGCAACACAGTCTCAACATAGCAATGCACGCCCTAACATCAAAAGATATTTGTATTAATACAAAAATGTCGTTAGTCGGACCAAAGCTACAACCAAAATTGTTCGAATAACGACAAAAAACCTCAATATCAGCGCCAAAACCGCCTTTATTCGCTGGAACGATAATTGCCAAACCACAATAGCTAACACGAAGAATTACAGAACTAAGGTAACAACCATTATGAATATTGATCGCGAAACAGCACTTCGTATCGCACTGGCCTGTCGAACACTTCCTGATACTGATTTACCTACCCTCATTGACGTACTCAATGATTGCCTGGGTTCGCCATTAACATTGGATCTGTTATCCAGAATCACCGTCACAGATTTAAAAACCAGTTTGGGTTCAATGGACGGTGAAGAAGACGGCGAGGATACCGGAATAATGGGCCGCACCGGATTAGAATCAATCAAGCTGGCTG
Source organism: Glaciecola sp. UBA2563 (assembly GCA_002340325.1). Lineage (GTDB taxonomy): Bacteria > Pseudomonadota > Gammaproteobacteria > Enterobacterales > Alteromonadaceae > Glaciecola. The sequence continues at coordinate 7,755 of DDLV01000018.1, forward strand.
TTCGCATTCTGTGGGGAGAAACCGATCAAGATGAAGATGTTCCCAGTCCAGAAGCATATCAACAGGGTGATATGAAAGATTCCATTAGAATTGCTGTATGTTCAAACTCAGCGGAAAACTTAGATGGCCATTTTGGTTCCTGCCTGCGCTATTTGATTTATCAAGTAAACAAAGAAGGACATAAGCTAATTGACGTGCGCTCAGCATTAGAAGCTGATTTTTCTGATGATAGAAATCAGTTTAGGGTAGATCTCATACGAGATTGTGATGTTCTTTATGTGGTCTCTATGGGCGGCCCAGCATCCGCAAAAGTCATTCGAGCGAATATCTTTCCGATGAAAAAGATAGACGGTGGTGAGGCGAAAACCCATATTGGAGAACTTGTTTCAATGATGCAAGGACACCCACCGCCATGGCTTGCCAAAGTGCTGGGTGTAAATGCAAAAAACCGATTAAAATTTTATGATGGTAGTGAAGAAAAAATTGCTTAGTTCTGGTTGGAATAAGCCTCACGAAGCACTTTGGAATAGTTTAAGGGAGTCAATACACTTTTGGTAATCTGTGCATTAAAGGTGAGCCTTTGCTCACCTTTATATACGGTTTACCTACGCACCCACATTACCGGAAGTTGTAAAGGCGTATAAGCGACACCTCTACTTCTTTAATCCAGCCTTAGTCAACTTAAAGACAACCGGCGCCAATACAATTAAAGCAATGAGATTAGGGATCGCCATCATAGCATTTAAGACATCTGCCAAAATCAAGACCGTGTTAAAGTAATCAGATAATGCACCACCCGCAAACACGGCAACTACCCACAGCACCTTATAACCTGTGATGATTTTTGTACCTGCAATATATTCTGCGCACCTTTCGCCGTAATAACTCCAGCCGATTAGCGTAGTAAACGCAAAGACTGCTAAACCAATTGCAATTAACACCGCCCCTAAATCAGTACCCAAACCTGTGCTAAACGCTAGCGCTGTCAACGGAGAACCTGTTTCGCCACTTGTCCATACGCCAGTCACCATGATAACCAGTGCTGTCATCGTACAAATAATAATAGTATCGATAAATGTGCCAAGCATCGCAATGTGGCCTTGACGAACGGGATCGTCAGTCTTCGCCGCAGCATGTGCTATTGGTGCAGTTCCTAGACCAGCTTCATTTGAAAAGACCCCTCTAGCAACACCAAATTGAATTGCTAGAATAACAGTTGCACCTGCAAATCCACCTGCTGCAGCACTGCCTGTGAATGCACTACTGACTATTGTCCCTAATGCACTAGGTAACGCATCGATATGGGTGACTAATATAAACAATGCAACCGCCACGTATAAGAGTGCCATTATAGGCACCAGCGCAGTAGCTGTTTTGGCAATGCGTTTGATACCACCAAAGAGCACTAATCCAACTAGTACCATTAAAACAGCACCTGTGATTTGGTTGTTTATGTTAAACGCTGACTCCATCGCACCTGCGACCGCATTCGCCTGTACCATATTGCCAATACCAAAACCTGCGATGGTGCCAAAAAATGCAAACGCAAAACCCAAAGGCTTCCATTTTTCACCCATACCGTTTTTGATGTAATACATAGGGCCACCTACATAGCGACCATCTTCATCCACTTCCCGGTAGTTAACAGCAAGTACTGCTTCGCTGTACTTCGTCGCCATACCCACGAGTGCGGTTATCCACATCCAAAAGATTGCACCGGGGCCACCGATAAATAATGCCGCGGCCACACCCGCGATATTACCTGTACCAACAGTTGCCGCCATAGCGGTCATCAGCGCGCTAAAAGGGCTAATTTCACCATCTTCTTTTGATTCTCTGCCTTTCCACATCAGTGAAAACGCATAAAACAAATTTCTAAGCGGCAGTAGTTTTAAACCTACTGTAAGAAATACACCGGTTCCAAGCAGCAGAATAAGCATGGCAGGTCCCCACACAATGCTGCTAGCCGATGATAATAAGTCATTGATTGCATCCATTAAACGTGTTCCTCTTTTTTATTATTGTAAAATGACTATCTTTAGCGACTGCTACTAATCCTCAATGTACACAAAAGCCTGTCGCAAACATATTATTTTATTAAGATAAAATTAAAATCGGCACAATACAACGGCAGTGCGTAAATTAGCGCAAATTGCACGTAGATTATCTATAGGAGCTTTCAGCAGAAATAAGAAGTAAGGATCTGGTGGCAAACTTTATTTCATCGAAAAATGAGCGTATTTCTGTCGGTCAATTCTTATGATTTGCGATAACAGCCAGATATGGATTAAAACGCTTTTTATCCAAATCACATTTATCACTATCGTTGATTTTTTCTGGGAAAAACCGACAAACCGCAGCGCTGATGATAATACTATTCCTTTGTTTTTCGTCCATTTTGGTCAAATAGTAAACCGCACTGCCTGGTTGAAAATATGCTGGGTAATCTGCGAGATTCATATAAGCTCTAAACAATTCTGCATGCTTAGAATGCTCCCCCGTAAGGTGTTGCTTTTCGAGTGCTCTTATATAAATACCATAATACTGATATGCATTTTCGTGTTCACCTTCAGCGCGATATCCCTCTGCTAGTTCGAAGTAAAAGGAGGTCAGCACTTCCTGCGCTTCATTATCTCCCTGCTCTGCCATACCAGAGAGTTCATTTCGAATGAGTGAGACAAATTGCTCGTCGGAATAATAATCTGCTGTTGGACTGCACTTTTGTTCTACATCACGAGCAATCACAACGTCGACTAATGAGATGATGTCTGTAGAAGATGGATTTGAAAAAAAATCGAGAAGTTCTTCAAATGATTTACCTTGAAGCTGAGTTCCTCTCAATTTTGAAGTGAGATGCCGCTTCATCAGCCAACACGAAAAATGATTTGGCTTATCGTAGTCTGCATTATTTGCACCTCTAATTTTTATAAGTGTTTTTAAGTCGTTCGACTCTATAGCATCAAGAGATTTAACATCTGATTTCGCATGCAAACTGAATGGCAGCAAGAGAAGAAAGGCTGATGCAAATAAGGTTGTTAAATGGTGAATTTTAGACACAATTAACCTTTATTATCGTAAATTTCGGTGTAAATTTTTTAATGCATCGGTTAAAGCAATACGAATGCCAGTAGCGTCTTAGTTGTTTTAACACTGAAAGGAAGATATTGCGCTTGCACAGAACAAGTACATAAAGCGAATAAGTTTGGTTTCTCATAATTACACGCCTTCGGAGGTACGCTATGAAAATTACAAATGTATTGGAATATCTACATGCAAATCCAGAAGGTTCATTTCTACATCTTGCGAACTTTAATGAGCATAACTTTGGTACATGCAGTATTACGGGCGTATCACCTGGGTGGGAAATGCATCCAGACACAGATGAGTTCTTTTATGTTATCGAAGGATATCTAGATATAGTATTGTTGCGCGAAACCAAGGAATCTCATAGAGCAACTTCTGGAAGCGCTTTTGTCGTTCCGAAGGGGATCTGGCATAAACCTGGAGCACCAGAAGGCGCAAAATTCATCCATTTCACGCCTGGTCAATCTTTGTATTCTGAAAAAGAAGATCCACGGATTGTGGACGCTTCTTAAAAATTATCTGGAAAAACCTTTCCGAGTGATTGTGGTGATAAAGACCAGTGTTCCGCAATGCCTTTTCCTAACCATTCTCGGACATCTGATGTTGGATTTAGGTCACGGTTATCCAGCAATTGATTGAGCCCCGGCCACTGTCCATGCACTTTTCCGCCGCTGATTTTTGTAAAGTTTTGAAGCGCTCCACCGTAAACTAACATAGCACCGCCTGTGCCGTGGTCGGTGCCTTTAGTGCCGTTGAGTTTAACGGTTCGTCCAAATTCAGTGCTGACGAAAATCAAGGTGTCTTTCCATTGATGACCTAAGGTGGAATGCAGTGACGTAATGCCATCATCAAAGGTATTAAACTGTCTTGTGAGCCGGTTTTTTTGGTTATTGTGCGTATCCCAGCCACCCATTTCCAGCATTGCACATGCGATTTGCGGGTCATCCGCCATGATTTCACCACATCGATTGGCTAGGAATGCGAAATCGGGGCGGTTTTTTCGTTCTTTGTCCATCATAGGCGCATCGCGTTGTTCAATCGCCGTGTTTATAGTGGCGCTGAGCAAAGCGTCATTAGCATACATTGACTGCAGTCGACTTAAGGTGTCACTTTCTGCTGCCGTCAGTCCGGATGGATACCACGTCTGCGGCATTGACGGGCCGCCTTTTAACGCCATCGGTGTGGTGCGTGAAATCGACAACGCATTACCTGAGTATTGTCCTAGCGCCCGGGCGAGCCAGCCTTGATCGTGGTCTACCTCATTTAATCCAGACTCCATTGTATCTTGGGCTTCAAAGTGCGAACGACTGCGATAACCTGACGCGACAGCCACGACCGGTGCCATCTGTTTTTTCTTATACAGCTGATGGCTGAATTCAAGTGCAGGATGCAAGCTAAACATATTGTTTAAGCGATGTTTTTCTAATTCATGACGTTGCCAATGATTGGGACGAAGCTGCAAGTAGGCACTATCTGCTCTAGGGATAACAGTATCCAATGAGTCCATCGCGCCTCGAAGGAATATCCAAATGACTTTTTTGACTGCGTTGTCTCCCGTCATCGCTGCAATAGGCGCAGTTTTCAACAGCACCAGTGAAGCTAATCCGCTTTTTAAAAAATCACGTCTTTTCATATTTATTTCTTCCTCCACAACCTAACGACGTTGAAACTCAGGACTCATAAGCAGCAGTGCCCATGCTTGTGAAATACTTTCTGCTCCGCGTAAATGCATCGCGGTGACACCGCTTAGCTCCTCACCGAAAATCGATTTAGCGAACTCAAAAGGCGAAGTGGTAGCTTTAGCGTGATATTGCTTCGCATAGTGCTGTGCCCATTCGATTCTTGCCATTAATGCACTTGGTCCCGACCACTCTTGGGCTGTATCGGGGTAGCCTGCCGGTGAGCCAGCGTTATACATTGCTTGCCCCATCAACTCTAGACTTTGAAAAATATCGGGCCTACGCAACATAAAGTTGCAGGTCCGACAGGTTGAGATAACAAACTCTCTCGGTGTTTTAAGTTTTTCATCCGTAACATTCCAACTATCGGGATGCATAATCATCGTGGTCACAACCGATTTAATATTCCCTTTACTGGCTAACCAGTTTTGTTGCATTGCACTCACAAGCGCTTCACTGGGCGTATCATTGATAAAATGCCTGGCAAGTTTATAACTGACATGTTTTGCGGTATTTGAATGAACGGCCAAGTCTTCTAATATACTTTGAGCCTGAAGTTTCTTCCCTTGCTGCTGCGCCGAGTATGTCTTTCCCATTATTTTGCGCTGTCCAGGTTCATGCGCCATCAGTCGAAATTTAAATCCTGCTGACTCTCCTCTCCTTAAATTTCCTACCGACCAGCCCGTAAGTGCTCTTGCCAGCTCAATGACATCACCTTGCTTGTAACCAGCATCAACCCCTAGCGTATGTAATTCTAGTATTTCTCTAGCCAGGTTTTCATTAAGACCATTTTGTGCGTTATCTCGTTGTTTACGACGCTGGCCCAGTCGACTATTTGGACCAATTGAACGCTCGTTATTTAGGTAATAGAGCATTGCAGGATGTTTTGTGACAGCAACAAGCATCTCAGCGAAAGTGCCTGTCAAATTTGGCGCAATCGCCTCTTTATCAAGTGTCGGTGACAGTGCTGCCATAAAGATATTATTGCGAGTTACGCTAAAATGATTCGCAAAAAAGTCGAGCAATCTTGCTTGTAAAGGCTGATGCGTAGTGACGGCTTGTCTAGCAATAGCTTCAGCCAGTTTTCTTGCTGAACGTTGCACACTGATTTTCTCCGCCATGCCTTCTCGTTTACGCTCGTTTTGTCGCGGAGACATCGATGGATTCATCTGTGGATTTTTTGGCTGTTTTGATTCTGCTTCAGCATCAGCTTTAGCGGCTTCTTTGCGCTGTTGTCGCTGCTTTGGAACCATGATGAGCGCTTGCTGACTGCTCCAATCATTGCCTTCAATGGAATAGGTTGTGAGCTGCTTGGTTAACCATCGCTGCGCATCGCTAAGTGACGCATTGTTAAGTGATGTAAGCGACTCTTTATCAATGCCATAACCAAAACGGTGCATGGCGATACGAGCATATTGCGTTAGCATGACGACCTCTCATTACTAATATATCCGATTGCTAAGAATACTTCTGCATAGCGCGGAAAAGCATAATATTAATGTGGATATCGGCTCGCAATGAACATTACATAACCTTTACACTTCTTTACTTTTTTTGAAAGGCGCTATTCCTGTCATTGGCTCTTTGTGCCACTCTGCTATAGTTACAACATGAAGCAACATCGCTTTATCAATAATAAAAACAAGGATGGAACAGACGATTATGCACAGCTGTTTTAATACATCTCATTTCTCAATACTTCGTTATTTAAAATGTTTTATTGCTTTCACATTACTTGCAACGCAAGTTGCCTATGCAGAACAAACTGGACATGTGTATGGACTTTATGACCGCACCAATTATAAAGTTGCGCTTGTTAATGCTACAGCAGTAACAGAGCCGGGCGTGAAAATGGACAGTGCCACTGTTGTGATTAACAACGGTGTTATTGTGTCAGTTGAGTCGAACGGCGCAATCCCAGAAGACGCTCAAGTAATTGATTTAAAGGGTCACTGGTTATACGCCGGTTTTATCGACCCATACAGCGATTATGTATATGGCGAGACAAAATCTTATCCGAGTTGGGGCGATCCGCCTAAATATGAAGGCGACAGACAAGGAGGCAATGCATGGAACGATGCTATCCATTCGCATATAAATTGGGCAGATGATTTTATGTCGGACAGTGATTCCGCTGATAAGATGATTAAAAATGGATTTACAACTGTTCAAGCAGCGAGAATGGACGGTATTTTTCAAGGCAGAGCAGTGACAGTCTCACTGGCTGACGATATTCCGAACAATCTAATATACCGCGCAGATGCGCGACATTTTGGCAGTTTTAACAAGGGGAGTTCGAAACAAAGTTACCCGTCATCACTGATGGGCAGTATTGCATTAATCCGGCAAACACTGAGTGATGCCGTATGGTATCAAGATGCAAAAGGCAAAGTTGATACACTTTTTAGCGCGAAGCCAGTTGAATACAATAGTGCGTTAGAAAGCCTTTTGACATTGCAAGAAAGCGGAATAGTTTTTGACGCCGGTGACAGTCTCTCTACCTTGCGCGCGCATGAAATCTTTAATCGATTTGATGTCAATGCAGTGTATTTGGGTGATGGTCTTGAATATTCACGCTTAACACAGTTAAAAGACATTGGCGCAACCTTTATCCTGCCGCTTAACTATCCCAAAACGCCTTCACTAGGTAGCTTCGAAGCACAATTAGATACATCACTAGCTGAACTTCGACATGTCGAGAGAGCCCCGGGGAATCCTTCCTCACTTGAACGTGCAGACATTCCCTTTGCATTTACGCAACATGGTTTGAAAGATAAAAAAGACTTTTGGACAGCATTGAACAAATCCATAAAACATGGTCTGAGCGAAACGGCGGCACTTGCGGCGCTCACGACCGTGCCAGCCCAAATTGCGGGCGTCGATGCGATTTCTGGGAAAATAGCTCCCGGATTCAAAGCCGATCTTGTTGTCGCTGATGGCAACCTATTCGATGGCGGAAAAATCAAGAAGGTTTTCTTGCAAGGAAAAGCAAAACAATACCAAGAGATTTTACCCTACCCATTTGCGGGTCAGTATGAAGCAACTCTCAAAGACGCGGGATACACGCTGATTCTTGAACGTCAGAAAGATGAACTAACGGGGACTATTTCAACTCAACAAGATAACAGTAAAGATATCAAGCTAAGCAATATTCAAGCAACGGGCGACCAAATCAGTTTTACGTTTGAACTTACAGAGAACAATGTAAAGACAGTCTATGGGTTCAGCGGTAGGCTATCGAAAAATAACATTAATGGTTATTGGCTATTGCCAGATCTCACAAGAGTTCCTGCACAATTAATGTCAAAGACACTGTCTGATGAAACTGGCGCGGCCGATAATTTAACCGCTTCGGAAACTTCTTCTGAAATAGAATACATTTCCTCCATCACCTACCCTAACCGCGCATTTGGTTTGACTAAGCAGCCGGCACAACAAAATTTGCATATTCAAAATGCAACCATATGGACATCGGAAGATGCCGGCGTCTTGGAAAATACCGATATGATTATTAAAGACGGCAAGATCAAAGAAATCGGCGAGGATCTAAATACGCCAAGTGGCTATACCGCTATTGATGCGACAAACAAACACGTTACCGCAGGCATCATCGATGAACATAGTCATATCGCAATAAGCGGTGGTGTTAACGAAGGAAGCGATGCCGTTACATCTGAAGTGCGAATTGGTGATGTTATCAATCCGGAAGACATAAACATCTATCGTGCGTTGGCAGGTGGAACTACTGCCGCTCAATTGTTACACGGTTCAGCTAACCCGATTGGCGGGCAAGCTCAGGTCATCAAACTACGCTGGGGTGAGGATGCCAATGGACTTAAATTCGCACAAGCACCGCCATCTATCAAATTTGCACTCGGTGAAAACGTTAAGCAAAGCAATTGGGGGGATAAATTTACCATTCGCTACCCACAAACAAGAATGGGGGTAGACACTATTGTGCGCGATATTATGTTGAGAGCGCGAGAGTATCAGGAAAGCTTTGAAAAGTATAAGCGCCTAAGTAGGAGCGAAAAAAAGACCGTTGCACCACCTCGGCAAAATTACCGATTAGATGCACTGATTGAAATCATGGATAGTGAGCGGTTCATTCATGCGCACTCTTATGTCGCCTCGGAAATTCTTGCGCTTATGGCGTTAGCAGAAGATTTTGGATTCACCATTCAAACCTTTACACATATTCTTGAAGGTTACAAAGTAGCTGACGAAATGGCCAAACACGGCGCGTCGGCATCGAGCTTTTCTGATTGGTGGGCATACAAGTTTGAGGTATTCGACGCCATCCCAGGCAACACGTGCTTAATGATGGATAAAGGTGTTAACGTTTCTGTCAATTCAGACAGCGGTGACTTAATCCGACGTTTGAATACAGAAGCTGCAAAATCGATTAATTACTGTGATATGGACCCACTTAATGCGATTAAAATGGTGACAATAAACCCAGCCAAACAACTAAAAATTGATCAGTACACTGGTAGTCTCGCTGAAGGTAAGGATGCTGACTTTGTGATCTGGAATGACAACCCGTTGTCTATTTACGCAAAAGTTGAGCAAACCTGGATTGATGGCCGCAACTATTTTGATGTATCACTTGATGCTGAGCTCAAACAAGCACTTATGGAAGAAAAGAGTAAACTCATTCAAAAGCTATTGGCGTCAGCGGACAGCCAACACAGCCATTCTTCAAAGCCTGCTCCTACCACCCAGTTTGCGCGCTATTTGACGAAGTTTTCGGCAACTGCAGGGCATTCTCACAAACACAGTAATGCAGCAGCTGGTGCAACCGGTTCGACAAGCTTTGCTTCATATTTATTAAAAGACAATACTGTCTGGCATTGCGACGATAATTTTGATTATTGGCACTATATATCGAATCGACAAACACGCCATGCGCACGCGGGAGGGCATCACTGATGAATACAACATTTTATGAACTGGCCTTCTTTTATTTTGCAAATGTAATTTCGAAGTCACGCAGAAAGTATAAAACGCTATCAACACCTTACCTAGCAGCAATTTTCTCAGTTTGCTTGATTGCCTTTTGTCTGATTACAGTTCCATTAAAAACGTTCGCACATGACATGGTGCCTGGACCCAATCCAGATGGCCCGGTACTGTTAAAAGGGGCAACATTGCATACAGCAACTAATGGGGTTAAAACAAATCATGATTTATTGATTGTCGACGGCAAAATTGACGCCATTGGGATCAACTTGACCGTTCCACAAAGCACGGTTGAGATCGACGTGTCAGGAAAGCACGTCTACCCTGGTTTAATTGGCATGGCCACAACCGTAGGCTTAGTCGAAATTGGCGCCGTTCGTGCTACACGCGATCAGGCTGAGACCGGCAGATATACGCCGGAAGTGGAGGCTTACGTTGCATTTAATGCGGATTCTGAGTTAATCCCCACGATAAGAGCCAACGGCATAACACATGTTGAAGTTGCGCCGGTTGGAACTGGCCTAACAGGGCAGGCATCTGTGATGCATTTAGATGGTTGGAACTGGCAAGATTCACTTGTCAAACAGAACTCCTCGATGCATATGTACTGGCCCAACACTGGCATTAATAAGTCTTTTTGGGAACAACGCACAGTAGAAAAACAGCGTGAAGATAACGCAAACCGCTTGACTGAATTAGAGCAAACATATGACCTTATAAAAGCCTATAATAGCCGTCGTGAGTTAAACCAAGACAGTCCAATAGATGTTCGGTGGGAAGCAATGCGCCCGATATTGCGCAAAGAGGTACCTCTATATATCCATGCCAATGATTACAGGCAAATGGAACAGGCAATTGCTTTTGCGAAATTCTATGATATCGACATTGTATTAGTCGGCGGAGCTGACACTCCAATGGCAATCGATTTACTTAAATCAACGCAAACGCCACTGGTGTTTACCGCTCCATGGGGCCGACCACAAAGAAGCGATCAGGCTTATAATGTTGCTTATACAATTCCTGCGCTGTTGGAGCAAAATGGTATTCCATTTGCACTTGCGATAGCCGGGAATTGGCGGGTACGCGACTTACCTTTTGCAGCTGGTCAAATGGTCGCTCATGGCGCAAGCAAATTACAAGCGCTGCGTTCCGTCACGATTGAACCTGCCCGAATTCTAGGAATTGATGATAGAACGGGTTCAATTGATATTGGCAAACAGGCCAATCTTGTTGTAAGCGAAGGGGATATATTTGACCATCTTACCCACGATGTCACGTTGGTGTTTATTGATGGGCGAATGGTTGATCTGAATAGTCGACACAAACAGCTTTATAATAAGTACAAACAAAAGAGCTCGGATTGAATATCAGCTATTCGCAGCTTAAGTCGTTGAAGGTCTCGTCTGAAAACAATGCATTGTATTTTCTTTGCAAATAGTTTGTCTGGTCAATCCATTGATTAACCAGCCGAGATAACGAGTTGTAATGCTCAATGGCTGCTTGATTTGATTCGGGCGAAAAGTTTAGCACCTTTTCACTGACTCTATTTATTGTGTGCTGATATTTGTCATTTTGGTAGTTAAACAACGAACCAATTTCTGTTGCAAGTTGGAAATCAGCGTGAAGCAAATATCCAGATTCACCCGCAAGACGCCATGCGGAGTAACGAAGAGACTCTTTAATAAGCATTTGTTCAATATCCGCTTTTAGTGCATCCGGAGCTTGCTGTGCGCGCAGTTGCAATATTGCTGCGTTGCTGAGTGATGACATCCCACGCTGCCTCGGAATGTATTCATTTTCTATTAATATTTTATTGAAAATGAGTTCGGATTTGACATTACAGAGCGCGATTAACGTCCGCTCTTCAATGTCTTTTGCTTCGTCCCAGTCTTGCAGCGCAAACGCCAAGATAATGCTCGCGCCAATAAGGAGAGATTCTGCAAATACTGCGCGCCATTTTATTGGGTTTTTGATTTTTACAGTAGAACCCACTGGAACTGCATCCCGACTTACCGTCTCTTCTCGATTTTCTGCGCTCTTGTCCTGCTGGGTCACAACGTACGTTTTTCCTGAAATCTCTAATAACACCCTAACTAATAACGCTAATAAGGTATCGATTCAAGAGATTTTAGGTTTCAAAATGTGAAGATTTGTTTTGGACCACGCAGTGGCTGTCAATTTTGCGTATTAACTATATGATTTAGCTTCTTCCTAGCCAATTCGAAGGGTTTAGCGCCTTGCCTTTGTGCCTTAGTTCAAAATAAAGTCCAGAATTACCCTGCCCGCCACTTGCGCCAACAAGGCTGATCGATTCACCACTGCCAACGTAATCGCCAACCGACTTCAGCAATGCTTGATTATGTCCATATACAGACATATATCCAGCACCATGGTCAACGATTATCACAAGTCCAAACCCCTTTAACCAATCTGCATATAGCACCTTACCATCTGCCACTGACTGCACGGGCGTTCCTGACGGCGAGTTAAACATAACACCTTGCCAATTCACCTGACCTTGCCTGCGTTTCCCAAAAAGTGCACGCATTTGCCCAGATGTTGGAATCGTTAGTTGACCTCTTTTCTCAGTTAAACCCACTAGGTTACGCATGACGGTTTGTTGTTCGCGAAGGCGCTTTGCCGCCATCTCTGCCTGCTCTATCGCGCGCAAGAGATCGCGTTCCTGTTGTTCTAAGCGCGTCACTCGTGATTGATCGGTTTCAACTGCTCTATTGAGCTTTCTAACGCTGACCTGTCTTTTATCTTGTTGGCTTGAAAGCGTCTTGAATTGCTCTTCTTGTTTTGACATTTTCAGCGCGAGCTGGCTCTTTTTTACAGATAACTGCTCGACTATAATTTCAAGCTCGCTAATTAACGACCTGAAGTTATCAATTTTGTTTTTTCTGGCAGAATTCATGTACTTGTAGTAAACGAGCACACGTTCTAGCTTGTTTGCTTCTTCTTGATTAAACAGCATCTTGGCATAGTCGAAGTTACCTGCCATAAAAGCGCTTTTTAACTGATTACCTAGCAACGATTGTTGTTCTTTGATTTGCGTTTCCGTTTGTTTCCGCCTGCCGTCTAATTCAGATATTTCCTTATTCGTTCTATCAATTTCCTGCTTGCTGTTATTGACCAAAACGGCTGTTCTGGCAATTTCCAATTCGGCTAGCTTCAGTTCTTGCTGGAGTCTCTCGATGGTCGCAAGATTTTTGTTGAGCTGTTCTTTGGTTTGTTCGATAAGCTCTTGTACATCTTGTAAATCGCTACGTTGATTCTGACTGAAGACACTAAATGAAAAGCATAACAATACCAACAGACCAAATATTGGTCTGTATTGATTGATGGTTTTGTTATGCGTGTATGCCATATTAGTTAATCTGTACTATTGATTTACCTGTCATCTCTAACGGCTGTTCCATCCCCATTAAATGCAACATAGTAGGCGCTACATCACTCAATGTCCCACCACTTCTTGCGGTCGCAGCACGTCCAAAATAAATGAAAGGAACTGGTTCGCTTGTGTGCGCAGTGTGCGCTGAGCCTGAATTAGGATCTACCATAAGTTCAGCATTTCCATGATCGGCAGTAATGATACATTCGCCCCCAACTTCCTCAAGTGCACCAATAACGCGACCTATGCTCTTATCAACAGCTTCGCAAGCTTTGACAGCCGCTTCGTAAACACCAGTATGTCCGACCATATCACCGTTAGGATAATTACATATGATCACATCATAGTGTTGAGACTTGATTGCCGCCACTAATTCATCCGTAAGAATTTCAGAATTCATTTCAGGCTGCATGTCGTAAGTTGCAACATCCGGTGATGGAATCAGGGTTCTCTGCTCTCCGTCATATTCATTTTCGCGGCCACCGCTGAAGAAGAAAGTCACGTGTGCAAACTTCTCCGTTTCAGATATGCGCAATTGCGTCTTTTTGTTAGATTCGAGCCATTCACCCAACACATTTTTGAGGTTTTCGGTGGGATAGGCGCATGGCACTTTTAACGTGCTTTCATATTCAGTCAGCATAACGAAGTTAATATCGGCAGTTCGATTTCGCTCAAATCCTGTAAACGTTGGGTTTGTTAGCGCATGAGATATTTCTCTCGCTCTGTCTGCTCTAAAATTCATAAACAAAACGGCGTCACCATCTTTGATACCAGAATAATCCTTGTGTTTTGTCGGTTTTACAAACTCATCTGTAACGTCATTTTCATAAGATTTATAAATTTCTTCTGCTAAGTTTTCGGAGACGAACTCGGCTTTAGCATCAACAAGCAGATTGTATGCCTGTTCGACACGATCCCACCGATTATCTCGATCCATCGCAAAGTAGCGTCCAATCATTGTTGCAAGCATCGCGCCTTCGGTTGCCTCACAAACTTCCTTTGCGCCAGCAAGATACAAATCTGCGCTTTTCGGCGGGGTATCTCTGCCATCCAAAAAACCATGCAAATAGATACGCTTAGCACCGCGTTGAGACGCCAACTTAATAGCTGCAAATAGATGGGATTGATGAGAATGTACGCCGCCATCAGATAATAATCCCATAACATGCACGGCGCCGTCTTTCGTTACTGCTTTATCTATGGCATCGCAAATCGCAGTATTATCAAAGAAGTCTCCGTCATTTATCGATTTTGAGATCTTCGTAAAGTCTTGATAAACCACCCGCCCGGCACCCAAGTTCACATGGCCAACTTCAGAGTTGCCCATTTGTCCATCCGGTAAGCCAACATCTAGCCCGGAACCAGAGATAAGTGTGCTCGTATAATCAGATGCAAGTTTATCGAGATTTGGCGTATTTGCCGCAGCAATAGCATTGTTGGTGGTATCTTGCCGATGCCCCCACCCATCCAATATTATTAATGCTAGTGGTTTCTTTATACCGCTCATTTTAATTGCCTAGAAAGAGTATTTGATTAATAGGCTCCTAATTTACCAATATTCCCATTTTTCATAAAGTCACAAACGCTATCTTATATAAATAAAGTGCAATTGCAGGTGAGTTTTACATGCATTTTCTATATACTTGCGCATCGCTGAATAACACGTGGATTTTGGATAGAGGGTAATGGACCAATTAATAACTTTTGCAGAGCAGAATTTTATTTTGTCGACTGTTTGGGTGGTGTTGTTTATTTTGTTGATTTTTTCTTTTATCTCTCCTGCACTAGCGAAATATAAGCGCGTCAATAATCATGAAGCAACAATGCTCATCAACAAAAACGATGCGACTGTATTAGATATCAGACCGCAAAAGGACTTTCGCGCTGGGCACATTCAAGGCGCCACACAGCTTAAACCTGAGCAGGTTCGGCAAGGTGAGTTTGGAAAGCTTGAAAAGAAAAAAAGCGCACCCATTGTTGTTGTCTGTGCGATGGGGAATCAGGCGACAGGTACAGCATCCAAAATGGTTAAAGACGGATTTGAGGATGTCTACGTATTGGAAGGCGGAATGAGTAGCTGGACGTCTGCAGGATTGCCCGTATCAAAGTAAACATCAAAACCAATTGATATTAAAGGTACTTTTATGAAAAAAGTCGAGATTTATGCAACTCGTTTCTGTCCATATTGTATGCGTGCAAAAGGGCTCCTCCAACAAAAAGGAGTTGAATACGTCGAATATGATTTGGACAAGGATTCAAGTCTTAGACCAGTCATGATGGAGCGTGCGAACGGCGGTCGAACAGTACCTCAAATATTTATTGGCGATGAGCATGTCGGCGGTTGCGATGACTTATTTGCGCTAGAGCGTGCCGACAAACTGGACACTTTACTCAACGGTTAGTTTTGAGAGAAGTAAAATAATAAACGATAGGAATTTTTATGGCCGACGAGAACCAAACACCAGAAGCACCAGCCGGTGCTCAACAACAAGAAGCTCAATTTAATCTACAAAGGATCTACGCAAAAGACATATCCTTTGAGACTCCGAACTCTCCTGCTATTTTCCAAAAGCCATGGAAGCCAGAGGTTAAGCTGGATATTGATACTCGCACTGTTGAACTGGATAAAAACTTATATGAAGTTATATTATCGCTGACAGTAACGGCGACATTGGATGGTCAAACAGCGTTTTTATGTGAAGTCCAGCAAGCAGGCATTTTTGCAATCGGTGAAATGCCAGATGCAAATAAAGCGCATACTTTAGGTTCATTTTGTCCAAATATGTTATTCCCATACGCCAGAGAAGCAGTATCAAATCTGGTTAATAGAGGCACGTTCCCAGCGCTAAACCTCGCCCCTGTGAATTTTGACGCAATATTTGCTGCCTATATGCAAAAGCGTCAGCAAGAACAACAATCAAATCAACAGCAGCTCGATAGTTAGTGACTGACAATGCGAGCGTCAGTGTATTGGGTGCCGGTTCATACGGCACCGCCCTTGCGTTCGTGCTTGCTAGAAATAAAGTTTCCACACGGTTGTGGGGCAGAAACGCTGATCATATAAAAGCACTAGTAGGCGACAATACAAACGAAAAATATTTACCCGGATTTACTTTTCCAAGTCAACTTACGCCAACCTCATCGCTCGATATCGCCCTTGAAGGCACAAAATATGTGTTGGTCGTAGTACCCAGTCACGCTTTTTCTGAAACACTACAATCAATAAAACCGATGCTAACACCTTCTCAATGCGTGGTTTGGGCGAGCAAAGGATTAGAGCCTAAAACAGGTCGTTTGCTAAGTGATGTCTATAATGATGAAATAGGTGATAGACCGCACGGCGTTATTTCGGGACCTACCTTTGCAAAGGAAATGGCGGCTGGATTGCCAACAGCCATAACGTTGTCGAGTAAAAACCAGACTTTACTGGATGATTTCTCAAAATGCCTTCATGACCCCAAATCATTTCGTGTCTATTTAAATCAAGATATGGTTGGCGTCCAACTTGGCGGCGCAGTGAAAAACGTCATTGCTATTGGCGCTGGATTGGCGGATGGATTAGGCTTCGGTGCAAATGCAAGAACTGCTCTTATTACTCGAGGATTAAAAGAACTTACGCGATTAGGCATTTCTTTAGGAGCAACCTATGATGCTTTTATGGGTATGTCTGGTTTAGGCGATCTTGTGCTGACATGCACGGATAATCAGAGTCGTAATCGCAGGTTTGGTATGGCATTAGGGCAAGGATTGAGTGTGCAAGCAGCCATAGATAGTATTGGTCAAGTGGTAGAAGGGTTTAGAAATACCGAAGAAGTGCACGCGTTAGCAAAAAGACAAGATGTTGAGATGCCTATTTGCGAGCAGATTTATCAAATTCTTTACGCAGATAAAGATCCTAAAATTGCTGCGCTCGCCCTCTTGGGTAGAGAGCAAAAAGCAGAATAGAAGGTTACACTACCTTGCGTATAGTTTTATTAAACAGCCAAAGGCTTGTAACCTTTTAATCAACGCAAAGCCCCTGTAACGATTAATTATTGTAAACAATTTTACCCTGATCTACTTTCACAGAGAAATCTGTTTCTTTCCCGTCCGCAAGCGCCTTTGCTTGTTCAACCCAACCTTCTCGTTCGACGCGTCCCGGAAAGCTTATGTGCTCATTGACCCATTTGACATTGTCGGGCGTAAAGCTGCTGATTTGTTTGAATGTGTAAATGCCTAATTCGTGCAAAGTGCCTTCAATAACCTTACCAATACCCTTAATCCGCTTGAGATCATCGACGTTTTCGGGGCGCTGCGCGAGCCCCAATGGTCGCCAATCATCGCTCACCACTTCTGTCTCAGAATCGAGTCTCGCGGATTTAGCATCGTCTACTGCTGTTGCCTGCACTTCATTTTCTGTTTGTGATACAAAGAAGCCTCTGAGATACCAACCAATAACAATACCAACAAAAAGGGCGATGAAAAGCCAAAGCGCAGTTTGAAAAAGTAAATATAACATTGTGATTCCTTCCTAATTTTCGACCACAGAAAACTGAATTCTGCGATTCATAGTCCTACCTTCAGGCGTTGAATTATCAGCGATTGGATTGGAAGAACCATATCCGATAGCTTCGAATGTATTGCCTAAGTTAGATTCTTGTAGAAATGCCATAACGCGTTCCGCCCGTTGTTGACTTAAGACGATATTTTTGGACTCAATACCGCTGCTGTCTGTATGACCTTCGATAAGTACTTTTACGTCTGGGCATTCGCTTAGTGTTGACGTTATTTGGTTCAATGTATCAACACTTTCATCAAGGAGCTGTGCGCTGCTGGATGCAAAATATATGTTGAAATCTTCCATCAACTTATTGAGGTTTGTTTGACAGGTTTTTCCTTCTGCTGATAGCTCTATATTCCCGTCTGTGCCTGAACTCACCGATTGCGCGGTACCAAGTGCAGAATTTGGCGTTGCAGTCAGCAACTCGTCTCGTAATTCTTCAATTACTTCTTGTTCTATCTGCTGCGGTTCAATCTCTTGAAGTTCAGAACCATTAAGATCTACAACGACATCTGGAACGCGAATTTCACCTTGCCAAGACACTATTCTTGGCGCGAGACGACCGCCCTCGTCGGTTGTTTTCTGTGCGACATCAAGTAGTAGTGCTAATCGTTTTTCAGAGTAGACAAATCCGCTAAGGATGACGTCTCTACCGCTATTGTGAGTATTTACAGACACCCCATCAAAACCATGCTGGGATATTTTAGAAGAGACTAAGGCAGCAACATGTTTTTCAATAGCGCGCGCCTGAGTGCCAGGCCACACCATCATAAAGAGAAATAAAAGCAGAAATGCAACGACAGGGATTAACCAATATTTTTTTATTATTTGCCAAAACATAACCAACATCCTTATTATTTTGGTCAATACTACTTTGATACAACGTTAACAGAGTTTACAAGTAAGTTACAACTTTTTATTTTACACGACTCTGTAGAAAGGAAATGAGTGCGTCCTTTATCTGCTCATTTGCCTGAACGTTCCCCGATAGCAGTACAAAAGCATCTCCATTATCCGTCCACCCCATATGGGCCATAGCGTAGGTAGTGTTATCTTGGGTCGCACCAATCACTTGTGGAAACGAAAACTTCTCCCATATCTCACCCTCAATTCCGGTATTTCTGCTGAAGTGCTCCAAATACGACAAGCCCTCTTTGTTATCAAAAATCACTTTTGGCTTGAATGAAACGCCGTTTTGATACGTCAGAATATTATCTTCATAGCGCCATACATCATTCTTTGGTGCGAACAAGAAGTTACCAATGTCATGAGATATCGAGATTGTACCACTTGCTCCTGAAATGCTTTCGGAATCTGGAGTGCTAACAACCGCTGCTGCAAGAATGCTTGACATTGCTTCTGCGTAAACACCCATATTCTTTCCTGCAAAAGCAGGATACGCCGTCAATGATGCGCGAAGACTCCAACCTTCACCTAGTTTTCTTAGAAAGGACGCAGAATCGCCCTTCACTTGGTTATATACGGTAACACCCGCAATCTCGGTGCTTGGGGGTGTAGGAGTGCCAAACTGTGAGGTGAAGTTCATAATATTCATTTCATTGTACGCAAGAGAAATAGTGCCATACACGTCCTTCCCACCGATAAGATATTGCACACCATTGTGTTCACTGTGATTCCAAGTGTCTGGCAGAACTAGCGTTACGCTGCCTTCCGTCTCGTGATAAGGCGTATTAAAAGCGTAGGTGCTAACTGGCACCGTCACCTCGTTGGCAAAACAGGGAAGTATCGAAAGCAACAATATGAATGCAAGTCCTTTGTTCAAAATACAGCGTAAACGCTCAGTACTATTGGACTCACGCGTTTGGTCTGAGGAGCTGTTTGTTCGATGAGCGTATAGGATGGAAAGCATCATAAAGTCCTTTTTGGGTGATAAATATTAACTACGTAGTAACTGATATTGTTACTCCCAAAAAGCATAAACATAAACGTTTTTCTGCGCAACTAATCTCGAACCACTGAAGGGCAGCTTCTTGACATTTATGTGATGTTAATAAATTAACGCGCCCCTGAATATCCACTTTGACGCCAGCTTTCATATACAAAGACAGCAACGGAATTTGATAAATTCATACTTCTGCTATCCGGCATCATCGGGATCCTTACTCGCTGTTCAGGAGGTAAACTCTCTATTATTTGCATGGGTAAGCCCCGCGTTTCCGGACCAAACAAAAGTGCGTCTCCACTTTGATATTGAACATCGCTATGAAAGACCTTGCCTTTGGTAGTGCAAGCAAAGACTCGCTTGGGTTTATGATCTGTCAAATAAGCCGTCAGGTTTTTATGACGTTTGACGTTAACTAATTCCGAATAATCTAACCCAGCCCGTCTCACTTTCTTTTCTTCAAGATCAAACCCCAGTGGCTCAATGAGATGCAAGCTATAGCCAGTATTGGCGCAAAGACGAACAATATTGCCTGTATTGGGCGGGATTTCCGGTTCAAAAAGCACGACATCTAGCATAGATTTTCAACACTAATTTCTGGGATTAAGCTGCTCATGTATATAGTGTTTTATTAGCGAATAAACAACCACAAAAGAATTAATTCAAAAACAGCTATTCAGATAATCGACGTTTGCGTCATCAAAAGCATAACTGACTATCAGTGCTTTCATGGATGAATTAAAAGCATATGACTAAAGTTGTACATATAACATTATGTTAACTTTTCCAATTTTATTATGACACTGTTATTGTACTTAGGTTGTGTTACCCCTAATTTTCAATTCTCAAGGGGCTAAATCGATAAGTGTTAGCCTATCAAGTGGCGTGAATTGAGCTCACTAAAATAGTTTTTCGGAAATAACAATATGACTAAAGGCGTTGTAATCACCAATACAGACGGCAACTATGCCGCTTCAGTAACAGATATAGAACCCATTGCTCTCAACGAAGGAGAAGTGAGGATAGATGTTTCTCACAGTACCATAAACTACAAAGATGCTCTGGCAATTACTGGCAAAGGAAAAATCATCAGAGACTTTCCAATGACGCCAGGCATAGACTGCGTCGGCGCAGTCTCAGAATCACTTGATGATAACTTTACGGTAGGTGATGTTGTTGTACTCAACGGATTCGGTTGCGGTGAAAGAAGCCCTGGTGGCTTGACACAATCAGCAGTAATCTCTGGTAAGCATCTGATCAAGCTGCCAGATAATATTGCGCCTGAAAACACCATGATGCTTGGTACAGCAGGTTATACGGCAATGCTATGCGTTATTGCCCTACAAAACGCAGGTGTTACGCCAGAAGATGGTGAAGTACTTGTCACAGGCGCAAACGGTGGTGTTGGAAGTGTATCGGTGATGTTGTTAAGTAAACTGGGTTATACCGTCGTTGCATCAACTGGGAGGCCTGAAGAAAGTGACTTTTTGCATGGGCTTGGCGCGAGTAGCATTATTGCGCGAGATGAGCTAAATCAACCAGGAAGACCATTAGGTAAAGAGCGATGGGCAGGCGTTGTTGATTCGCTGGGCAGTCATACCTTGGCTAATGCATGTGCGACAACCAAATACGGTGGCGCAGTCGCCGCTTGCGGCCTAGCACAAGGAATGGACCTTACCGCCAGTGTGGCACCGTTTATCTTACGCGGCGTTAAGCTGCTGGGTATTGATTCTGTTTATCGACCGATTGCCGACCGTCAAGAAGCATGGGCGAAACTGGCTGAACTCATCGATATAGATAAGCTCAATGAGTTGTCCACTACGATCGGTTTGGATGAGGTCATACCAACGGCAGAGAAACTTCTCGCAGGACAAGTACGCGGTCGCATTTTAGTCGATATGCACGCTTAGTTTCGATTGGGGAGAAACTTAACATTTCTCCCTGTATTCCCCCAATAGACCTCATCAAATACGTTTTGATAGGCTACAAGTATCTTTTCGCGCTTTATGGCAAGCAAGTTGATAAGCGTCTATTCTTTTTTAATCTCCAATCAATGCCTAAAACAGCAGATATCCAAAAAATGAATCCGCTCAAAAATCTGTTAATGATACCTTTCGGTATTCTTACTTTAATGGTTTGTGTTAGTTCTGCGTTTGCAACACCACAATTCTCTTGGGATGAACTTTGCGCAGTAGATGTGTGTCGAGCAACAGGACACGATGGCGTTTATAATGTTGATATTGCGCCTGATAGCACGCGTTTGGCAGTAGAAGTAAAACGCGCTGACAAAAGTGGAATTTACATCATTGAAAGCGATGGACAATCGCGTTGGTTAAGTACTGGTAACCAACCACAATGGTTACCAGATGGCGAGCAAATACTCTATCTTTTAAACAACAATCTTTATATCTATAGCCTTAGCAAACAAACTTCCACAGCAATAACAACTGAATGGAACGACATCCATTCAGCTAAAGTTTCACCAGATGGTCGTTACGTTGCGTTCGCAAGTTTTGCGTCTAACGCACATGAAATTTATCTATTGGATTTAAGCAATGAATTACCCGCATCGAAGCTAACAAAAAATGCAATGCCAAAGGATGAAGTTCGCTTGGGATTTAGTTGGTCACCTGATAGTCAGCACATCGCTTTTTTTTCAAATCTAAACGATGAACACTCTGATGACCTTTGGATCATAAATGTATCAACTCAGCAGCAGACGCTGTTAACTAATGACATGATGGGACATGGTGAGCCGGCGTTTTCACCCGACGGAAAACACATAGCATTTTATGCCACCCCAAAATCCGGGACGTGGTACTCAGAGTTGATGGATATAGTGTTAGTTGATATCCAAAGTATACAAAACCGCGTTATCGATATGCAGATTACTGCTCGCGAGCCTGGCTCTCCAGTTTGGAGTCGAGATGGACAAAACTTGTTTTTTCCAAATCATTCCAGGGGCTCAATAGAACTTTGGACAGTTGCTGCAAAAGGCGGCGTTGCAACAAGAATCACTCACAATGGCGGCCTAATACACGATTGGGATATGAGCCAGGATGGCAGTCAGTTTGCCGTCGTGCGGTCTACCGCCATTCGAGGAAGAGAAGTGGAGCTGATGTCGTCAATAGGTGGAAGTCCAATACTGACAACAGAATTCTCTACAAATTGGAAAGGCGTTGTAGAACCCGAAGAAGTCAGCTTTAAGGCAAACGACGGCATGTATATTCAGGGCTTTGTGTTCTACCCGCCTGACTTTGACGATTCTCAAACGTACCCAGCCTTGGTGCAAGTGCATGGCGGTGGAACGCATTCTTATTACAATGGCCTAAATTTAGTTGAGCAGCGATTAGCGCAACTCGGCTATGTTGTAATAGCTGTTAATTATCGGGGTGGCTCAGGTTTTGGTCGAAAGTTTCAAGATCTTGGCATCAATGATTGGGCCAATACACAAGCGCTCGATGCCGCCGCAAGTGCCCAATTTATCCGCCAGCAAAAATGGAGCAATAACAAAGTTGGCATTTACGGTTACAGCTACGGGGGAATTATAAGTCTTGCCGCCGTGGCAAGAGCGCCTGATGCTTTCGATGCCGCTGTCCCAATGGGCGGGATATATGATTTTGCCAGTGCTTACGAAAATGAAAATAGGCTGATTCGCTTATTTATACGTTACGGTCACAGCGGTACGCCAGTAGAGCAGTCTCAGCATTACGACATCAGCAACACCATCAAGCGACTAGACGCTGTTAAAACACCCATTCTATTGATGCACGGTGAGAAAGATTCGATAGCGCCTTTCAATCAGTTTGTACAAGCCCGCGAAGCATTAGAAAAGCATGGCAAAACGTTTGAATCTCATAGTTATGCAAACGAACCCCATCGCTTTCGCGAGGTTGCAAATCGCGTAGACATGTACACAAGGCTTGAGGCATGGATGGACAAATACCTTAAGACACCTTAGTTTTTTCTGACGAAGCAGTTTGATAAGTAACGCGATTTCGGCCGTTTTGTTTCGCCTCATACATTAATTCGTCCGCACGTGAATAAAGTTGGTCCAATGTTTCAGACGAACCCAGTTGAACTACACCTATGCTTGCCGTTATTTTTCGAGCGAATTCAACACTGCCTTTTTCAAATGATATCTGATTGAGTTCGGACGCGAATTTTTTAATCATTACTTTGGCTGCGATGAGATCTGTACTGTTGAGTAAAACCCCAAACTCCTCACCACCTAATCGAGTAACAATATCAAGTGGACGATGGAATACGCGTTTTAAGCATTCTGCAACCTTGATTAGTACAATGTCGCCTTGATCGTGACCATATTTATCGTTTATTGATTTAAAGTGGTCTAGGTCAATAATGATAAATGTAAGTGGTTTGCAGTTTTGTACTGCGTCTTCTAACAAACGTTGTCCAAATTCTCGATAATAACGTCTATTTCCTGTTTCTGTGAGCGGATCAGTAAAAGAACGTAACTCCATGAGTTTAAAACTTATAAAGGCACTTCGGTAACCCTTTTCTTTATAGTATCCACCCGCAATGGCACTGAAAAATACAATGAGTAAGGTAGCGATCAACATGCCCGTGATAGTGTCCGACACACCAACCATAAGAAAATATAAACCCAATATTACTGACATTGAGCAAATCGCCAATACCATCATTTGTCGAAAAACAGCGCCTACCGGTAATACAAGTACTGGGGCTATCAATACGACAGGAAACAATGCCGATCTGTAAACGCCATCAACGTGGTAAATATTCGACAGAATTGATGTCATGCAAGTCAGCATAAAATAGCTCACCATGACAAGCTTTGGATGACGCGAATGATACTTTTTTATAATGACCGCACTTGAAATGAGCAGCAAAAGCAAAACTGTTGTTCGAATTGTGATGACGGTTTCAAATAACGGCAATCCCCAAATCAAACGTTGAGAATCTGTAAGCCGATAAATATCGGCGACTAGAAATAGCGACCATATACCACACATTAGCAGCAGCACAATCCAAGTAGCTCGTTTTTCTTGAGCTTGGATCCAACTTGTGTATTGAGCCTCTAATGTTTTGGGAAAGGACATACGTATTGTGCGTCGTTGCAACAATTCGTTCAGCTCACTGATTTGTGACGCAATGTGCAAAATATTTTATGTATTGCTTTTTTTACTTATTGTTAAAATATCGGCCGAAGTTACTAAAAATAAACACCCCCTTTCTAGAAAAGGGTTGTCTATAACGTAAACTTTACGATGGCAATAAAATGAAGAAACTTCACATTCTCTTTTTCGACTAGAGACAATAAAAACATTTGCTTACTTGCTGTATTCATTGAATAGATGAAAAATATGATCGAGAGCAAGATCGCGCATAGCATCGCGTTCAAATAGGATTTCGTGTCTTGCGCCGTCGATGTCAATCAAATTGCAGCTTTTGGCGCTGCCTGAGAAACGTTGGATGGCAGCATTATCAACAATTTGCTCCTCCATTGCGCGCAATATTGTGATTGGGACATCAATTTTATTCGCATTATCAGACACAAATTGCATGAGCTTTAATGCTTCGATTAACCATTTATTGCTGATACCACCGAGCTGTAAAGTTACATCTTCACCATGCGTTTTCATAAAAAAGCCATACCTCACTTTTGAAGAAGATAGCTGATTATCCCCAAAATCGGTTGGTTTAAATTCACTTTGTCCCACAAAAAAACTCGGTGAAGCGCCAGTAAGATTCTCTTTCAATAGGCCAAGTTTGGCTATGACTGATGCAAGCGCGGCAGGAATGGGGGCTTTTATGCCTAGCATCGGCGCGCACAATACCGCACTTTTAAACACAGTTGGCATTCTTATAATTGCGCCTGCCCCAATTGCACCGCCCATCGAATGCGCCAACAAATGTAAAGGCAACTGCGACGGGAATAAACGCGCAATCAGTGTCTCAACAATAATTTCCACATCATTTAAATAATCATTAAAGTCATCAACATGTCCGATTTGAGAGTTAGATTTTGGACGTGTGGACATGCCCTGCCCTCTATGATCATAAATCAATATACCATACCCAGAGTGAACAAGTTGATAGCATAATTCAGCGTATTTAACGACAGATTCTGAACGACCAGGCATAACCAAAATAACTGCCTTGGCGTCATCTGGTAGAGCATAGCGATAGTGGATTTGTGTATTATCGCCAACATCTAGATTGCCGTTTTGGATATTGGCAATAAATGGCAAATAGACATTGGGATAGTTATTTACCAGGTCTTCTTCGCTGCTGTGAGCAAATGAACGTTCAATCATTATCAATTAGAATTTCAATCAAAACGGTTAGACCACCAAGGCGAGACGGTGCCCATTGTATACCGCCGCCATGCATTTTGGCGCCCGCGTCTGCTATCGCAAGCCCTAAGCCATAGCTATTGTGTACTTGAGCCGAATCGTTAGCATAGTTAAATGGCTTTAAAAAATTCGCAAACGCGTCCTTGGTTGCACCTTTTCCATCGTCCGAAATGAAAATCTTTACTCGGTTATCAAAGGTACTGACGTCAATTTGGATAACTTCTTTTGCGAACCTTAATGCGTTTCTCAAGATGTTTTCAATACAGCTATCAAAGGATTGTAGATGCAATGCTAACTCAATCTCTGGGACATCAGAGACAATCAATTTTTTGGACGCCGATTTTACTTCGATGCTTAGCGAGTCTGTGAGTTTTGCAAGTGCTGCTTCAAGTGAGCATTTGACAAACGAAGGCTTATTCGCGTTCGATAGTTCTCCAAGCGACATACGCGCAAGCTCTATCGCCTGCCCAATCAATTTATCCATGATTTGAATTTCATTTTCAATTCGATTTGCATTAACTTCGATACTCTCTTGGCTGGCATTTTCCGCCAACATTGCGCTGGCTAAATGTAATCGCGTAAGAGGCGTTCTGAGTTCATGTGAAATGTTCGCCATCAGCCGTTGCTGCTGTTCAATGCTTTGTGAAAGCCTCGTCGACATTTGGTTAAAATCCTTTGCCAGTTGCCCTATTTCATCTCTTCTTGTGTCATATCCAATAAGTTTTGTTTCAAGGTTGCCTTGACTAATATGCCTTATAACCTGCTGGAACTGCTTTAATGGCGTTGCCAAACGCCATGCTAATACTGCACATAACACGGTGCCAACAACCAACATAAAAATAAGCGCTGGCAAAAAGTTTTTTGCTAATTGCTCATCTCTTCGAAGCACTCGTGCGTTAAACACAACATAGTTTGAAAACTCACCCTCTAGTTTAAATGGTCCCATTATTTCTAAGGGTGGTTTGCGAATAATCAGAACATCGTCAGAAGCCGATAGTTCCATCATATGCTTTCGATGACGAAATTTCGGCTCTCGTAATAATGTCTCTGGAAAAGAAACAACAATCTCATCATTGATAGTATCAATGATGGTCGAAAGTGGATAACGTCTAGTACTTGAGCGTCTAACTGCTCGATGAATCGGTACGCCCCGCTCAACCAAAGACTGTAATTGTGAAACACTCCTTTGATGTTTTTCAATCATTGATGCATCTGCCAGTGAAATACGATTGTTATCGTTGACCAGTTTTCCAATAAAAAATGCTGTCACTAGCATCAGAATAACGGTCAACCAAAACCATAAGAAAATCTTACCAAAGAGACTGGTAAATGGATTTTTGATGTTTAGCTTCAAAGCAAGTCACTCTTAAACAAGTAGCCGTTACCTCTTACCGTTTTGATGACGTTTTCCACTCCTTTTTCAGTAAGTTTTTTTCTAAGGTTACTGATGTGCATATCCAAACTTCTATCATGAACCGCTAATCGCCTTCCGAGAACTTCTCTTGATAAATGGTCTTTGCTAACAAGCCGTCCTCTGTTTTTCATCAACTGCGCCAACAACATAAACTCTGTACTTGTCATTTCAACGCGCTCACCGTTCACCTGAACTTCTTGTGTGCCTGTATTCAAATGAATCCCATGAACAGAGATTGAATCTTGATTGGCCAAAATACCGTGTGGAAGTAGACGCCGCGTCAACGCTTTTATTCGAGCGACAAGCTCTCTGTGATTAAACGGTTTTGGAAGATAGTCATCTGCGCCTAACTCAAGCCCTAAGATTCGATCGTGATCGTCACCTCGCGCCGTTAGCATAATCACTGGCACCGCAGAGAATTTTCTAATCTCTGTCAACGCTGCGAACCCATCTATTTCTGGCATCATCACGTCCAACAATAACAAGTCTGGATTAAGAGTCTTGATTCTCTCAATCCCTTGCACAGGATTATTCTCAACAAACACTTCATAGCTATTTTGTTGTAGATATTCAGACAATAAGTTGGTCAAGCTTAGATCATCGTCGATGATCAATATTTGGTGCATGATGTTATACTCACTCAGATTTTTTGCTTTGGTAGATCAAGGTTCTTCTAAAATTATCCAATCCCTAGCCATATAGTTGTAAGATAGTAGCTTTCAAACTAGCGATGGCAATCTAGGGTACAATTATGCAAAGAGAAAAGAGACTATAAATAAGATTTACACAATCTTTACAGTACCTTGGCTTTACTTTGCATTCGATGGAGTACTCTTTCACCGTACAAACTAAAAAGGTGAACTTCAATGAAAAAGACTATCGTTTTAACACTTGTAATTTTAGGTCTAGCTGCGCCCACTGCTGTGCTTGCAACATCTATGACAGACAACAAGAGAATGCGAATTTTCGCAGGCCTCGACTTGTCCAATGAACAAAAGCAAGACATTAGAGAGATAATGCGCCAGATGCGACAAGATAACGCCATTTACGCTGGCGAGAAGCAGGATACACATAATCAGATGCAACAGTTAATGTCGCTTCCAGAATGGGATGAAGCCGTCGCTGAGCAACTACTTTCAACCAGTATAGATACTCGTTTGGTATTGGAAACTAATCGCGCCTTTGCCAGACATCAGGTTGCTAATCTTTTAGATGAAGACCAGTTAACCGAAATAGAGTCACGTTGGAATGATGGAGAAATGCGAGATAGACGTGAACACATGGAGCGCAAAATGGCCCGCCGTCTCAATCTAACTGACGAGCAACAATCGCAAGCCGCGGATATAATGAGCCGACAAAAAGCGCTTCTAGCCGCCTATGAAGACCAGCTCAAAGAACACAGAATGGCAGAAAAAGCACTGATTAGAGCCGACGAGTTTGACCGAGATGCTTACGTTGCTTTAAATGATGCGTTTAAACAAACACAACTGGAGATTGCACTGCTTCGCGCTAAAACTCGTTACGATATGGCTCAAATACTTACCGATGAACAACGCGAAAAAGCAGCAAAACAGCGGTCTAAAATTAGAAACAAAATGAAAAATCGTTCTTAATAACGAATCAGACCTTTACATTCACCGCAAATCTTACAAAAGGCTCACGGAACATCGCGTTGAGCCTTTTCTATTGTCGGCAGTTATACGCGTTGTTCAGACCAAACAGCAAATTCATTCCCACTTGGTTCTTTAAAATGAAAACGACAACCACCGGGAAACTCAAAAATATCTTGGATAATTTCGCCTCCATGATGCTGTACTTCTTCCAGAGTCGACACAATATCTTTGCTGTAAAAGACAAGTAACGCACCGCCATTTTTCGTTTCAGAAGCCATATCAGCTTTGTAAAAGCCTCCATCTAACCCTTCGTTTAAAAACGCGGTATAGTCTTCTCCGTAATCGACAAACTGCCAATTAAACGCGGCAGAAAAAAAGGCCTTGGTTGCAGCTAGGTCAGTGGCTGCGAATTCGACGTAATTCAGTTTTTTATGTTCATCCATCTTGGCTGTATTTCCGATATTTAAGGTATGTTTTTATATTCAGGAGAATTTATTCCGGTCTAATTGACCTTACCATTGTAGTTGCTGAATCTGGACACAGTTCGGCGAACTGCTTGGTGCGCTTTATCTCAGCTGGACAGTCTGTGCGTTCACACGCTTCAAAACCGAGCTTTTCAAAGTAATTGGCAGCTGTAGTAGTGAGAAGATAGAGTGTTGATTTGCCTTGTTCCAAGGCCTCACTACATAGAATTTTGAATATCGCCTCGGCTATTCCCAAACCACGATTTTCAGGTAACACGGCAAAAGAACGTAATAGCCCAAGATTTTCACAACTTTCAAATCCGCCGACGCCCACTACCTTTGCCCCATCTAAAGCAACGACGAAGTTTTCAAGATGCGGCAAACAATCACTAGCAGGCAAATCTTTTCGTTCAAGTAGCAGTGTAATTTGCGCCAAGTGAGTTTGGTTTGCTTTTTTATATTCAATCATTTTTTGATTCATTCAGTCGATAGCCGTTTGACAGTGTATCAATAAGCGGCTTTAAATGCGCTTCGTAATGCTGCCATTGCTGCATTCTCCAGAACTCAATAAGCTTGTGGGATTAACCGGTCCACAACTATTGCTTCTTCAATATGCTCTTAAAACCGATGGGGCAATGGTTCGCGAAATCGCAGAAAACATCAATCTTAGGCTGGCTACGATAACGTCAATTCTTGATCGAATAGTTGCCAAGCTGTTCGAAGTGGGCAAAATAGAAGAAAAACACCAAACTAAATGGTATAAGTGTTTTATTGCTAAGAGAAGATGTCACTTTAAAAAGCATTAGAAAAATGGCTACACATCAATATCAACAAGACGCGAGAAATTACAATATCCTCATCAATATTAACGGTGAACTAGTACCTAGAGCCGAAGCTAAAATATCGGTATTCGACAGTGGATTCATACTTGGCGATGGCGTGTGGGAAGGCATTCGATTACATAAGGGGAAACTCGCGTTCATCGAACAGCATATGTCGCGCCTGTATGATGGCGCAAAAGCCTTAGATATGGATATAGGCTTATCTAAACGTGCAATGGTAAAGAGACTCCTTGAAACATGTGAAGCGAATAATATGTCCGATGATGTTCATATTCGATTAATGGTAACGCGCGGTGAAAAATCTACGCCTTATCAAGATCCTCGAGTAACCATCTCAAATGCCACTGTTGTGATTATTGCGGAATACAAAAAACCTGTAGCCCAAACTACAGGCGTGAATCTTTTCACAACGCACGTACGTCGAGGATATCCTGATGTACAAGATCCCGGGTTAAACACCCACTCAAAACTCAACTGTATTTTTGCTTGTATTCAAGCGTATAAAGCACATGCAGATGAAGCATTAATGTTGGATCCACATGGTTTCGTAGCCACCTGTAATTCCACACATTTTTTTATCGTCACAAACGGTGAAGTTTGGACGTCAAGCGGGGACTATTGTCTAGACGGCATTACTCGAAACAATGTTATTCAACTGTGTAAAGATAACGACATACCGGTATATGAGAAGAACTTTCCGCTTGCAAAAGTCTATGCAGCAGATGAAGCTTTCATCACGGGTACTTTTGCAGGTCTTTCGTGGGTCGATAAGGTGGATGGACGGAAAATAGGTACTGGCGAAATACCCGTTATCAAAAGGCTAAATGCACTTTACCGAGACTTGATCGAACACCAATAAGCTAAATTGCTATGAAACCCATCAGAATTGCCATGTGGTCGGGGCCTCGCAACATATCAACTGCTATGATGCGCAGTTTCGAAAATCGCGCTGATACGTCGGTCGTGGATGAACCTTTTTATGC
This sequence comes from Glaciecola sp. UBA2563, assembly GCA_002340325.1. GTDB lineage: Bacteria > Pseudomonadota > Gammaproteobacteria > Enterobacterales > Alteromonadaceae > Glaciecola. Next base: position 38,974 of record DDLV01000018.1, read on the forward strand.
CTACTACCTATCACAGACTGGATTGCAACATCCAATGTATCATGAGGTGATAAACTCTCAATCTACCGATCCATACCAACTGGCGTGGGAGTTAACTGAAAAACCGTTCAATACTGCAATACAATATCAAAAGCATATGACACATCATATGATAGAAAAAATAGATCTTAGTTGGGTTAAGTCACTCAAACACTGCTTTTTAATTCGAAACCCAAAAGATATCTTGATTTCATATTGCAAACAAAACACGCTAACCAGCGAACGCGATATTGGGATCATTCGCCAAGCAGAATTGTATAAGGAGTTCAGTCAGCATTATCATACTCCAATACCTGTTATCCAATCCGAATCAGTGTTGCAAAATCCTGTCAGAATGATAGGTATTCTCTGTGAAGCACTGAACATACCGTTTGACGATAGTATGCTTCAATGGCCACATGGATATAGAGAGTCCGATGGCGTTTGGGCAAAGCACTGGTATCGAAATGTTGTTAAATCTACTAAATTTCAAAAACAAACAGATTCAGACAACGTGATATTAGACCAACTTCAGCAAAAGGTATTAGATGAATGTATGCCGGCATATGAGATTATGTTGAAGAATACTATTGTTTAAGACCGTAGGCTCTACACGCTGTAAACAAAAGATGCCTATTAGTGATGCATTACCACGCATTAATTCTGTTTGCAGTACGCAATCCTGATCTATGTTAAAAAATACTCGTAAAAACGTGCTATATTTGACGGGTTGTATCACTCAAATCTTTTTATACACTTTCTGATGAGTTAAAGAAACAGATGACAGCAAAAGAAAACATTAAAGTAATTGTTCAAGCCATTAAAGCAGAAGATAGACGCCTGAGAGAAAAATATCCAATATTATCTCATCAGGATACCCTTGGCTTAGTGATTACACTAGTTTCATTCAGCGCAATGATTGGTTTAGCGGTACTTTATTATTTTGCGCTGATACCGGCTTGGGTGTGCATCATTTTGGCTGCTATTGTCGCATCTATTTCTCATGAAATCGAACACGACCTCATTCACAAACAGTACTTCAGTAAAAAACCACTTATACACAACTTCATGATGTTAGTCGTCTGGATAATGCGACCTAACACAATAAATCCATGGTATAGAAGAGAACTGCACCTGAACCATCATGCGGTGTCAGGTACCGAACAAGACTTAGAAGAACGCCTTGTCGGCAACGGTATAAAAAATCCACTTCTTCGCTTAGTTGTTATCATGGATGGATTAATTGGACTTGTGCTAAACAGTAGAAAATTCAAAAAAGAAATAAAAGGATTCAGTTTTTTCAGAGTACTTAATGCCGCATTCCCTATTGCAACGGCATATTTTGTTATTCTCTATTCGTTTTTGATATTCCACATCGCAAACTTCTTTTGGCCAATGACCGATATATCACCTGCTTGGTTGCTAGCAACAATGGATGTATTCACGTTTTTGATGGTGGTTTTGATTGTGCCGAATATCATTCGTTCTACTTCACTTAACTTTGTGACATCGTCAATGCACTACTATGGCAATGTGACTAATCTCTACGAGCAAACGCATGTGATCACAAGTCGCTGGTTTGCGCCGTTTCATTTGTTTTGTTTTAATTTCGGCAAAACGCACACCATCCATCATTATGTCCCAAATCAGCCATTTTACCTCAGGCAGCTTGTCAGCCGTGAAATCCATAAGGTGATGAAAAAGCACGGCGTGAGATTTAATGATTTTGCCAGCTTGAGAAGAGCAAACCTTTATACGTCCTAGCAAAGCAACGTTGTCTTACAGTAAAAGCGATTGGACGTTTTAAATGAAGCACGCTATTCAAAATGCGCATCTAGAGGTAAAAATTAATACTCAAGGGGCGGAAATATGCAGTTTACGCGAAAGATCAAATGCGATTGAGTATATATGGCAAGCTGATAAGAAACATTGGGCTCGCCATGCCCCCATTCTGTTCCCAATAGTAGGTAAGTTAAAAGATGACACTTACCTGTATGGTGAACAAACATTTAATATGACGCAGCATGGGTTTGCCCGTGACTCTGAGTTTAGCGTAGTTGCTAAAGACGATGTGTCTATCACCTTCGAATTAACATATAGCGACGAAACACTATCGATTTATCCCGCGCGATTTGTACTTCAGGTCACTTATGAACTAATGGAACGTTGCCTAGCAGTAAAATACGAAGTGATAAACTCAGATAATAAGACCATCTACTTTTCCATTGGTGGCCACCCCGCATTTAATTGTCCAATTGTAACAGGCGAAAAACGCTCGGATTATTTCCTCATGTTTAACAAGCATGAAACAGAAAAAGCGTACATTTTGAAAAACGGATTACTGACAAACGAACAACAAGGCGTCATTGAGAACGACTGCAAATTACCTATCTTTGATAATCTATTCGAACAAGATGCGCTGATTTTCAAAGACCTAAAGTCAGATGCAGTGACACTTGTTGATAAATCACAGAAACCCGTTTTGTCACTGGAATTCCCCGATACTCCTTACCTTGGTATCTGGTCTAAAAGCCAATCCGCTCCTTTTCTATGTATCGAGCCATGGTTTGGACTCGCAGACCACGTAAACTCAAATAATGACTTCACTAAAAAAGAAGGGATCATCGAAGTAGCCTCCCATGCCAGATTTAAAAGTGAATTTAGTATTATTATTCACTAGACGCACTTATCTTGGTTTTCGGTAGGATTATTGTTTCAGGTAGTTTGAAAAAGCGTTTGTGGTGGATAGTAGGCCCTGATTGTGGGTAAAAATAAAGTGTCAAAAAACATGGATGTTTTTTGACAAGCGCCACAAGGAAGTGCTCGCAGCGGCTTTATTTTTATCCACAATCAGGGCCTACTATCTTTTGCATAGAGCGTTCCCCAGTTTAACTTTTCTAGCTCACACGTCCATTTTTGAATAATTATTTATTTTTATTGCATAATTATATTTTAATGGTAAGCTATGCACTTAGTTGATTCGACATCTGTCAACTAATGATGTTGTTGTTGATGTCTCCCTTTGTTAAGCTGGCGGAAATTTTAAAGTCAGCATTTATATACACGGTGCTATGAGTGGATTTGTAATTATCGTTTGATTACAAAATCACTTTGCACCTTTTTTTATTTGGAAATGAAAGAAAGACAATGAAAGTCAGTGTCATCGGCGCTAGTGGCTATACTGGTGCTCAATTAGTACATTATTTGCATAATCATCCAAAATTTGAAGTTCAGCAGTGCTTTGTATCTGAGCATAGTCAAGATGCGGCTAAAAAGCTTAATGACTTGCACGGCTTTTTAGCAAAAGATTGCGATTACCGCCTTGAACCTCTGTCCAGTGAGAATATAAAGCAGGTTGGTGATGAAAACGCGGCGGTTTTTCTTGCATTGCCGCACGAAGCAAGCCATCACTGGGTGTCGGAACTCTCAACCACAAACGCCAAAATCTTCGATTTATCAGCAGCTTACCGTTTAAGTGATATGCCTGCTTTTGCAAAGTACTACGGATTTGACCATGAGTACCAGGCATTGCAGCAATCATCTACTTACGGATTGGTTGAATGGAATACTAACGACATAAAAAACGCACAAGTAGTGGCTGTGCCTGGCTGCTACCCAACGGCATCACTCTTAGCTCTCAAACCTTTAATTGAAAACAATTTGGTCGATGCTACAAAAATCCCCGTGATTAACGCAGTCAGCGGAGTTAGTGGTGCAGGAAGAAAAGCATCACTTACGACTAGCTTTTATGAAGTTAGTTTAAATCCTTACGGTGTGCATACGCACAGACATATCCCCGAAATAGAAGAACACGCAGGCTGCCCTGTCATTTTTACGCCTCATCTTGGCAATTTTAAACGCGGAATTCTGGCAACGGTGACTGTGTTTTTAAACGACAATGCCACATCAGAAAATATCGATGCTGCTTATCATCACGCATATGCAAATTGTGACCTCATACGTTTAAAAGCCAATTGGCCAAAAGTCGATGATGTTGTGAACACATCATACTGTGATCTGCACTGGGATTTTAATGAGGAAAAATCATGTGTCATTGTCGCAAGTGCTATTGATAACCTATTAAAGGGTGCTTCCTCGCAGGCCATACAATGTGCAAATCTAGCGTTCGGTTTACCGGATAGTTTGGGGCTTAAGTAAGATGACACTACAAGCACCTATCGTTGTAAAAATCGGTGGCAAATTCTTTGATGACATGAGTTATGACGAAAAAACGGTGGAAGGCTTCTTTGCAAAAATAGACGCTTTCGTCGCGAAAAAAAGGCAAGTTGTGTTGGTGCATGGTGGTGGGACACAAGTCACCGCGCTAATTGATAAACTAGGCAGTAAAACAAAAAAGATCAACGGCCTGAGGGTTACCCCCGATGGCGATATTGATATTGTAGCTGGCGTACTTGCAGGACAACTGAACAAGCGATTAGTTGCCAAATTGTCTTCTCGTTCTTTTTCATCGGTGGGAATTAGTCTCGTCGATGGTAATATCGCCACTTGTAAACAAGTGTCTGAAGAATTGGGATGGGTCGGTGCCCCCTCTGATGGAGACGCCGCTCTGTTAACAACACTTCTTGATAAAAACTTTATACCCGTGGTTGCTACCATCGGCAGAGACAACCAAGGTAACCTGTTTAACGTTAATGCTGACCATGCTGCAATGCATATAGCTAAGTTAATACATGCAGAGCTAGTACTTCTATCTGACGTTAAGGGTGTCCTCGATGCCAACAAATGTCTTATTGAAGAACTGCGTGCAGATGATATTAAGACGTTAATAGATTCGTCGGTAATAACTGATGGCATGCTGGTTAAAGTCAACGCAGCCAAATCGGTCGCAGATCAGTTGCAACAAAACGTTACCATAGCAAGCTGGAGTGACAGTGCGGGTGGCACTCAAATTATCCCAGAAAAAACAAACGTAATTGCCTGAGAAGAGGAAGTAGGCACATGCACACAGATTTATTGAGTTTTCAGTTTTGGACCGCTGAACAAGCAAAATCAATTTTGGACCTAGCGATAAAGATCAAGTCATCCCCCAGTAAATACGCCAATACTCTATCTGGAAAAACGGTAGTGGCGTTATTTGAAAAACCCAGCTTGCGCACAAGGGTGAGCTTTGACATTGGCATCAATAAACTAGGTGGTCATATGGTATATGTCGATAGTCAAAATCAACCTATGGAAGAGCGCGAAGATCCTATTGACGTAGGTGCAAACTTATCTCAGTGGACGGATGCAGTTGTAGCGAGAGTGTTTTCTCACGAAACACTGGTTAAGCTTGCCGCTGGCAGCGACATCCCGGTGATAAATGCGCTGTGTGATCGCTTTCATCCCTGTCAGGCGCTAGCAGATTATTTGACGCTGACTGAAGCCGACGGGGAGTTAAAAGGCAAAACGCTTGCATATATCGGTGATGGGAACAATGTGACACACAGTCTCCTGATATTGGGTATTTTGTTGGGCGTTAACCAAACGGTTGTTACACCCGTTGGATATGAGATAAACGACAACATTCAGGCATTTGTGACTGAACTCGCTGAAAAGCATAATGTCACACTCTCGTTTAGTAGTGACATCGAAGTGCTTAATAACGTAGATTACATCTATACCGATACGTGGCTATCAATGGGGGATAGCACCCCACTTCATCATATAAAAGACAAATTCATGCCCTATCAAATCAATATGGCGCTGTTGAACAAAACGGGCGCAAGATACGTTATGCACTGTCAACCCGCGCATCGCGACCTTGAGATCACTGGCGAAGTAATGGATGGTGAATGTTCTCTATTAATGCAGCAAGCCGGAAATAGAATGCACGCACAAAATGCAATACTGGCATATCTTGTCGGCAATGTTGCCTTAGACGATTAGGTTTGGAAATTAGGACGTAGATCGCAGAATCTAGGTTGGAATTAAAGTTTTTCAGGATTTTCTTATGTCAAAAGTAAATAAAGTGGTACTTGCTTATTCTGGTGGTTTGGACACATCAGCCATTATTCCGTGGTTAAAGGAAAACTATGATGATTGTGAAGTCGTCGCATTCGCTGCGGATGTTGGTCAAGGTGACGAAGAGCTGATCGGTTTAGAAGAAAAGGCAATCGCCACCGGAGCAAGTGAATGCCACATCATCGATTTAAAAGAAAAAATTGTTTCTGATGTGATTTTCCCCACTGTCAAAACAGGTGCTGTATATGAAGGAGAATACCTGTTAGGTACCTCTATGGCGAGACCAATAATTGCGCAAGCACAGGTTGAAATCGCACGCATGGTAGGCGCAGATGCGCTGAGTCATGGCTGCACAGGCAAAGGCAATGATCAAGTCAGATTTGAAAGCGCTTTTGCTGCTCTAGCGCCTGATTTGAGTGTAATAGCCCCATGGCGAGAGTGGGATATGTCCTCTCGCGAAGAGCTACTGGCATATCTGGCTGAAAGAGATATTCAAACAAGTGCGTCTGCCACTAAAATTTATAGTCGTGATGCGAATGTTTGGCATATCTCGCATGAAGGCGGAGAGATTGAAGACCCTTGGCATGCGCCATTTGATGATATCTGGACGATGACCAAATCGCCGATGCAAGCACCAGATGAGCCTGCCACCGTAATGCTTAGTTTTGACAAGGGAAACTTAATCGCCGTTGACGGCAAATCACTATCTCCCTACCAAGCATTAGTCGCGTTAAACGAAATTGGCAGCGAACACGGTATTGGCAGGACTGACATTGTAGAAAACCGTTTAGTTGGAATGAAATCTCGTGGATGTTATGAAACACCAGGAGGCACTATCTTAATGAAAGCTTATAAAGCATTGGAGTGTCTTGTTTTAGACAAATCTGCGCTTAAATTTAGAGAGCAGGTTGGGCTCGAGTTTTCACATTTGATCTATGATGGCAGATGGTTCACCGCACTTTGCGATAGCTTGCTGGCGGCTGCAGATAGTTTTGCGCAGTTGGTAACAGGAGATGTTGTGATCCAGCTGTATAAAGGCAATGCCAATGTTATTCAAAGACGTTCGCCGAACAGCCTTTACTCCGAGGATTTTGCAACGTTTGGCGAAGATGACGTATATGACCAATCTCATGCCGAAGGCTTTATTCGACTGTTCAGTCTATCGAGCAGAATTAAAGCATTAAAAGACCAAGGTCAAACGAAATAGCGAGCATAACGAGGAGCAAAACATGGCACTCTGGGGTGGCCGATTTAGCGGTGAAACAAGCAGCATGTTCAAGCAAGTCAACGACTCATTACCGTTTGATTACCGGCTGGCCGAGCAAGACATAAAAGGATCCATTGCTTGGTCAAAAGCACTTGCAAACGCAAAAGTACTAACGGCTGAAGAACAACAGTCTATAGAAGCTGCGCTTAGTAAGCTTTTAATAAACGTAGAGCAAGGCGAAGTGGATTTTGCGTCATCTGAGGAAGAAGATATCCATAGTTTTGTTGAATCCTATTTGATTGACACTATTGGGGATTTGGGTAAGAAGTTACATACCGGCCGCAGCAGAAATGACCAAGTTGCGACTGATTTAAGGTTGTGGACAAAAACACACATACAGCAGCTACAAGCAGATGTAGTGCAACTCATTGATGCTGTATTGCATGCAGCTTCACGTAATGGCGACGTCATCATACCTGGCTATACGCATCTTCAACGCGCACAACCAGTGTTATTTTCACACTGGTGTCTAGCTTATGTTGAAATGTTCAAACGCGATTTACATCGTCTCGATGATGCGTTAAACCGCATTAATCAAAGCCCCCTTGGTTGCGGCGCGCTTGCGGGAACAACATTTCCCATCGATCGAGAAGCGTTAGCCAAAGATCTTGGTTTTGATACTCCCTGTTTGAATAGCTTAGATGCTGTATCCGACAGAGACTTTGTACTCGACCTATTGTTTAGTTCAAGCACTGGCATGATGCACTTATCTAGACTTGCTGAAGACCTCATTTTTTACAATTCAGGCGAAGCAGGATTTTTACAGTTAAGCGATGCTGTTACCTCTGGCTCTTCATTGATGCCGCAAAAGAAAAATCCCGATGCGTTAGAATTAATGCGAGGGAAATGTGGAAGGGTTTTTGGGCATTTGCAAGGGTTGCTGGTGACTATGAAAGGCCTCCCACTTGCCTACAATAAAGATATGCAGGAAGATAAGGAGGGCGCTTTTGATGCAGTTTTGCAGTATCACATTTGCTTGCAAATCGCAGTAGAGGTGATTTCAACACTAAAGCTTAATGACACAGCAACTACCAAAGCTGCGCAGCAAGGGTATGCAAATGCAACGGAACTGGCAGACTATCTGGTTGACAAAAACATGCCATTTCGTACTGCCCACGATGTCGCAGGACAAGCAGTAATGCTGGCCATTTCAAAAGGTGTAGCGCTTGAACAGTTACCACTAGAGGAGCTAAAAGGATTAAGTGACTTGATTGGTGAAGATGTATTTGAATGTTTAGCACTTGAAGCGGTAATTGCTAAACGCAACATCTTAGGTGGAACAAGTCACAAAACGGTGTCGGATGCATTACATCTCGAATTGGAAAAGCTTGACCGATTGAAAGAAACCTATTTAACCTGAACTCTGGATAAGGATACTTGCAAGTGTATGATTTGATTTATAAATGTAAGAGCGTCAATCAGGCGTTGATAAAAAGTTCAGAGACAAGGCGCTCGAGCGCAGGAATAACTAGTTATTTCAAGCTTGAGCAACGCAGTATATGGGCTTTTTTTCAATGCTTGACGAGGAGGCTTATCCAGAGTTCAGGTTATTTATGACACTTTCACATCAAGACAGCATAAGACTATTTAGAAATTCAGCGCCCTATATAAATGCGCACAGAGGGAAAACCTTTGTGATCATGTTTGGGGGCGAGGCTGCACTTGATGAAAACTTCCCCAAGCTTATTCAGGACATTGCACTGCTTCACAGCCTTGGGATCAGAATCATTATTACTCACGGTGCGAGACCACAGATAGACGAACGAATCAGACTGCGTCAAAGCCAAGGTAACTTCGTTGATGGTGTTAGACTTACTGACAAAGAAACGCTTGAATGTGTAAAAGATGCCGCCGGTTCATTAAGAAGCCAAATTGAAGCGCTGTTGACAATGGGCTTACCTAATTCTCCCATGCATGGGGCAAGCATTAGAGTTTGTTCGGGTAACATGGTCATAGCAAGACCTATCGGCGTCAAAAACGGCATAGACTTCGAGCATACAGGCATCGTCAGACGCATTGATGTTGCTGGAATAGAAGATCAACTTGATGATGGTTCAATAGTACTATTGTCGCCAATGGGATACTCAGCCACTGGCGAGGTATTCAATTTATCCCACGAAGATGTCGCTACTCAAGCAGCGATAGCCCTCAATGCAGACAAGCTCATTACGCTATCTGAATATGATGCATTTTATTGCAATAACAAAACACTGCGCACCATTGAACTAAACAGTTTCGAGCAGTTGTTAGAGGAACAAGAAGTCGAGGCCGAAGCGACATGTTTATCTGCAATGATGAATGCAGTCAAAGCTGGCATTGAAAGAACCCACTGCGTCAGTTACAAAAATGACGGCGACCTTTTAAAAGAGTTATTTACGCGCGACGGCGCGGGTACACTTTTAATGACAGCTCAATATGAAAAACTGCGTTCAGCCACGATTGAAGACGTGGGAGGGATCTTAAAGTTAATACGCCCGTTAGAGCAATCAGGTGTGTTATTGCAGCGTTCAAGAGAAAGGTTAGAGAACGATATTGGTCAATTTACCGTGCTAGAGCGAGATGGCATGATCATCGCCTGCGCTGCATTAGAGATGTACGAAGATGGATTTGGTGAGCTGTATTGTGTCGCCACGCACAGAGACTACAGAGGTAAGAATCGAGGAGAAAGACTTCTAGAAGCCACTAAAGAAAAAGCGCTCGCACACGGATTAAAAAGCTTATTTGTCATGACAACCGTGACTGCGCACTGGTTTCTCGAACAAGGATTTGAGCAGCGAGATCTCGATTTATTACCAACTACCAAAAAAGAACAAATCAACTACTCCCGAAACTCTAAAGTGTTTGTGTTATCGCTTACTGACTGAGCGCTTACTGACTGAACGCTTACTCACTGAACGGTCACTAACAGATCATTACCCAACAGGCTGAGATTTCAGCCGTTGAAATAGCCAACCCACACCAACAATAGATAACCCTAGGCCAAGGAATGATAAGGCGCGATACAAGCCTTCAAGCGTGTTCATATCTATCAAAAACGCTTTTATAATCACCAAGAACATCAATCCAAAACCCATTCGAAGGACCTTTGTAGAGTCTGCTTTTCTGGCAAATACAATGAGTGAGATAGCTAACGCGAGATATACAACCGAATAGGTATAGAGTTCATCCTGCTCGATGGGAAACGTGCCCAGCGTAATGTTGTCATTGAAGATAAGTCGGATAATGGCGTTGACATACAATAGCAGTAAAAGGCCCGATACAAGATAAGCAGTATTCATGTACGTTTTGTTAATCAAACCAAACGTAATTGACGTTATCAACGTGAATGCAGGTATTAGCCAAAGAGGGACTAACCAATTAACAAATGGGTTGCTACCAATTTGTTGAAGCGTGAAGTAAGGATTAAAGACAACGCTTCCATAGCCTTGCATATAGGCAAAACCAACAAACAACATCACCGCATAAACCTGATAAAACATAGGATGTGATACTGTTTGTTTGCGCCACAACAAGATGCAAGCGTAGATAAGGTAACTCATCCCCAATAATGCACTTTGCCTGATGTCTAGATCACTTAAGCTAGCGTATTGCCCAATGAGCAGCTGCCCCATTTCAGTCGTAATGAAAAGCGCTATCAGATGAATTAAGGCACCTGCAAACCATGATTTTAAGTCAGATGACGCAAGCTGGTTGTATGCAAAGAACAAGCAAGCAAATGCCAATGGATAAATAACAAGTGTCCATTGAATGGAAAAAATCGTTTCGTTACTGTAATCGGACAGCCATGGCGCAGCGGTTAAGCGTATCATCACAGCAAGAATCGCAAGCTTATACAGCCAAGCCGGCAATGGTAACTGTAAACGACGGCTTAGATGTGCCATCAAAGCGATTTGTGCAGCAAACGCCAGTGTCAGTGTGCTGGCATTTAATAGCATGGTCAGAATAAGCGCCAATGTGCTATTAGCGGCCATCAGATATGCCATTTTGTGATAGCTAACCGACACTTTCAATGCAAGTACCGAAAACATTAGGCCAATCACGCCCAATTCAATCGCGAACAGTGGATACAGATACGTAGAGGCAGCTGGCTCAGATAATGCGTAAGCAATGCCATAATAAAGCAACGGTAAAATCGCCAACAATAATAAAAACGCTGGCCTTGCCGGATACCTGAGGTGCATAAACATCAGATAGGCTAGGCCAACCAATACACAGGTTTGCAAGTATAGGTAACCCCCTGTAAATACAAAAAGGTTATCTACATAGTCGTAGCGTTGCGGCATAAGTAAAAATACCGCGATGGACAATGCAAACCCAAGGTATGGCCATGAGTCAAAAGCACTGTGACGAGCAGGCACTAACAACAGTACTGCAGTAATTGCAGCAAGCGCATAAAGTAAATCACCGTGATAGGGCAGTGAAATAATATAAAAGAGAAAAACACCCAATGACAACAACACGCCAAGTTGCTCTTTGCGGGGCATTAACAGCGCTTTGGTTGTTAACGGTGCATCCATCCTTAACGAGAGGCGCCAACCCAGCACTGGGAATAAAGTAAAAAGATAAATACTTACAACAACAAATACCATAATGATGGACAGGTTAGGATAATGGATAGCGGTATCGATACCCTTCTCGTCCAGTGATATCAATACCGCTAGCATGAACCAGACAAAATGCCCAACCTTGGCCAGCCACCATATCCACGCCTGTTTGACCACTTGATGTACCCACACAGAAGAAAAAGACACCACGGTGATATAAAGCAGTAGCAACAGGACATTGCTGTCACCTGTTGAGACAAGCGCTGGCACTAGGTACGCACCAATAATTCCAATACCCGCTAAAATAGGTCCCAAGCGAATTGATAGCCATGCGGTACTCAGCGAGATAATGGCGAGTAATCCAAACGCAATCGATGGAGAAATAAAATCATAAAAATCAAACGCAACAAATGCCATGGCATAACAGGTGATAACACCTCCACTGGCAAGTGATGCAGAAACTACCATTGAGTTGATATCAAATCGCTGCGGATGGCGCAGAAGATAATCTGCTACAACTACAAGTGCTATACCAAACAGACTGCCGAGAATGATGCGAAGCCCTGGCGGAAACAATCCCGCTTCGATACTGTATTTCGCCAGAAACACCCCGCCTATCGCCAGAATAATCCCACCTAGCCATAACAATCCGTTACCCGCTAAAAATTTCTCTAAATCAAATCCTTTTTGAGTTGAGCCGTTAGATGCAGTAGAGCGGGCTTCATCGCTATCTGAACTTCCTGAGATCGCCTCTATACGTGCATCGGCAATCGCGCTAGACATTGAAGGTGCTAGCAGGTCTTCTACGTCATTGTCTTTGGTATCTTGGTCTTTCGTCGGTTCGGGAGATGACGATATAACCGGCGTATTATTCTGTGAGGTATTTTCGGATAAATTATTTGTTGGAGTATCGTTGTCAGTATATTTATCAAGGCGTGAAGACAGTTGTTCAACTTGCCAGCGTAACTTTCCAATCTGTCTATAGTTCGTAATCCCTAAAATACTGCCGACAATTATTACGATAAAAAACACTAGCACAAATAAAACTAACAGTTCTTCCACTGATATACTCCGGTGCGGCTCTTTTAAGATTTCATCTTCAACATTTCATGTAGCATCTATCGCGGTTGTCAAAAAATCTCATCACCTAATAGGTCTTCCTCCTCTTCCTCTGTCTCGGTTTGCAAATCTTCAATCGGATAAGTGAGTTCTTCTTCTCGCACAAAATCTGTAGGCTCAGTGCCCTTCAAGAAATACTCAAATCTTGACGTCGCATCTGTTCTCGCTGTTAACTTTCCAGTTGACCGGTCTACTCTCACTCTAAAGACATTATCAGGTGGGTTATCATCTTGTTCTGGCACGTCTTGCAAAACACTTTGCATAAAATAAATCCAGGCAGGTTGTGCTGCTTTTGCACCATCTTCAGCACCGATAAGTCCATTACCGATAAAATTAAAACTGTCTGGTCTTTTATTTATAATGTTTTGATTTCTTGTCGCTCTACCCAGTTTTTGATTGTTATCGTCAAATCCTACCCACGATGTCGCCACTAGGTCTGGTGCAAACCCACTGAACCAGGTATCACGAGAGTCGTTAGTGGTACCAGTTTTGCCACCAATATCTGTGCGTCGTAATAGATGTCGCGCGCGCCACCCCGTGCCTTGCCAATAAGTATCCGTGTTCCATCTACCATTGGTTCTCGCCGCAGTTCTCAGCATTTCCCGCATCAAGAAAGCGGTTTCTTCGGAAATTACTCTCGGTGCTGATTGCTTTGTATTTTCATCTTCTTCTACTTGTTCGTTCGCAAGGTTATTAAACTGAGCAGCAAGTAGCGCCTCTATGTCATTTTCGTCAACTGGAGGTGCTTCGTCATTTGCCCCTTCTTCTGTATAATCATCGCAGGGATCACACGCAAAAACCGGGTTTGCTTCATAGACAACTTCACCGTCTGAACTTTCTATTCGCTGGATAACATAAGGCTGAATCGCAAATCCGCCGTTAGCGATAATTGCCATGGCTGTAGCAACTTCCATCGGCGTATGCGCGCCAGAGCCTAAAGACATAGTCTCATCTAATGGGACTTCGTCGCGTAAAAAACCAAACTTGGTCAAATAGTCTCTCGTTTGGGACAGTCCAACACCTCTAAGCAGTCTCACTGATACCACGTTTTTAGACTTACCTAGTGCTTGTCTCATACGAATGGGGCCGTCGTAGATCGGAGGGCTATTTTGTGGGCGCCACGCTATGCCTGAGTTTGAATCCCATTGATTAATAGGGGCATCGTTGATAATGCTAGCCAAAGTGTAACCACTGTCTAACGCCGCCGCATATATAAATGGTTTTATATTTGAACCCACTTGCCTCTTGGCTTGTGTTGCTCTATTGAACTGGCTTTCATAAAAAGAGAACCCGCCGACGACTGCCTCTACAGCACCATCATATGGGTTTAACGCAACAAAAGCAGCACTCGCTATTGGTAACTGGCTCAGTTGCCAAACGTCGTCTTGTGTGCGCTGCCTAACATAGGTTAAATCACCTTCAGCAACGACATCCGATGCAGTTTCAGGTATCGGCCCCTGTTTATAATCGTCAATGTAAAGTCGTGCCCAGTCCAACCCGTCCCAGCTTATTTCCAACTGCTCGTGATAAAGCGTTCGCACAATAATACTTTGCTCAGAAACTCTTAAAACGACTGCTGATATAAGTGCTCCCAATTCCTGTACTTCTTCAAGCGCAACATCGATTTCTTCGATTGGCATTGGCGGCACTATTACAATCGCGTCAGATTCATCTGTAGCTCGCGGTTCATTGGCTAAATCACTGACATTTGCAGGTTCAAAAACCGTTTCATCATTTGGTGCTGTCCATAGACTTCTTATCGGTCCTCTATAACCGTGACGTTCATCGTAGTCGTGTAAATTTTGCATTAGCGCTTGTTGGGCTGCTGCTTGATAATCAGAGTGTGTAGCCGTGTACACTTTAAAACCGCTGGTTTCTGCCACTTCTTTACCGTATAACTCCACCATCTCGGTATAAACGAGTTTAGCCAAATAAGGTGCGTCCAAATCGATGTCCGCCCCGTGTTTTCTAGCGGTAACCGGCGCATTTGCTGCTTGGTCAAATTGGTCTCGCGTGATGTATCCCTCATCCAGCATCCTGAGCAGAACGATGCGCCTTCGTTTTATTGAGTTGTCAGGATTACTTATAGGGTTGAGCCTAGACGGTGCCTGATACAAACCTGCTATCGTCGCAAATTGCGCCAAATCTAGCTCTGCCAGCGTCTTACCATAATATACTTGTGCTGCGGCGCCGACGCCAAATGCACGATGGCCTAACTCCATTTTATTTAGATACAGCATCAGAATCTGCTCTTTAGTCAACACTTGTTCCATGTGCATTGCGATAAAAATTTCTTTGATTTTGCGAGAGAACATTTTGCGTCTATCCAAGAAGAAACTCCTCGCGACTTGCATCGTTAATGTGCTTGCACCCTGACCTTTTTCACCCGTTGCAATCAAATTGACGGCAGCGCGAATAACACCAATGGGGTCAACGCCATAGTGCTGATAAAAGCGACTGTCTTCGGTGGCAATAATTGCCTGCACTAACGTCTCTGGCACCTCTTCAAAAGAGAGAGGGATTCGTCGTTTTTCACCGTATTGTGAGATCAGCAAACCATCTTGAGTATAAATCCGCATAGGTGTCTGTAGTTCAACGTCCTGCAACACATCGACACTTGGCAGATCTGGTTTGAGATAAAAATATATACCTATGACGGTGAGTAGTCCGATGATGCAACCCACGAAAAAGAGCAAAATTAAGGTTTTTATTGCCTTCACGATGACCTTGTATTCCAAAAAATTTGTTTTAAAGACTCAATATTTATACGTATGTGTCGTTAACCAATACATACCAAAACGAGAAACGAAAGTATTATCCCACGGCGTATGATACTTGAACTATAGACAGGTCGCCATTGTATGAAATCGCTTTTTAGCAAAAAAGCCAGCACAGTAGTTGGATTAGACATTGGAACAAAGTTTGTCAAGGGCGTTTGCTTGGATATGACGAATCCAACCATTGAAATAATGGGTTTTGCATCTGAGCCAATTGTGGGCGTCGCCTTTAACGAACGTGACGTGCAGGACTACGACGCAGTTGGCAAAGCGATTCGAAAAGTTACCAATGCATTGAAATCAAAATCCAAAGACGTCGTACTTGCTGTAGCCGGGAGCAACGTCATCAGCAAAAAAGTGTACATGGACAACGACCAGACTGACTATGAAATGGAAGTGCAAATAGAGCTGGAAGCAGACTCCCTCATACCATATCCATTAGAAGAGGTGTATTTGGATTTTGAGCAACTTGGCGAAAAGGAAAGCCACCCGGACAAAGTAGAAGTCTTATTAAGCACCGCCCATAGAGACATAATAGATAAGCGAATTACTCTCGTACGTGAAGCATCCCTTGAGCCCATCATTGTCGATATTGAAACCAATGCACTTGCTGACGCTTTAATCCAATTTAGTCACGCCGACGTCGACGACATGCAGGTCGTTATTAATGTTGGCGCTTCAATAATGCAGATATGCGTTGTAGAAAACGGTGAAGTGATTTATGTAAAGGAGCACAGCTTCGGAGCAAATATGTTTGTGCAAGAACTCGCTTTAATGCACGCATTGGAAATTCAGGAGATAGAACGGCAAATCGCCGATGGCACCGCACCAGAAATCTGGTTCAAAGACAGCCTTTCTTCGTTTATCGCATCGTTACAACAACAAATTCATCGCGCGTTACAGATGTTCGTTTCCGCGACCCATCGCAATATGCCTTCTCACATTTTTTTGACAGGAGGAGTGGGAGCTTTACCCAACATCGCCATCGAATTAAGTAACGATATGAACATGCGTGTAGAACTGTTTAACCCGTTTCACGATATCGCTGTTTACAACGAAAACGATAAAACAACACTTTCGGTTATGGGACCTCAGTACGCAATTGCGGCTGGACTGGCTAGCAGGAGGTTAAGTCAATGGCAAGGATAAATTTACTGCCATGGCGTGAACAAGTCCGCCAGAAGCAAAAAGCGCAGTATTTTGGTTACTTAGGTGGCGTTGCACTTGTCTCCTTAGGCGTTATATGGATGGTCGGTCAATTTATAGACGGCAAAATACGAAATCAGCAATCCAGAAATTTGTTTTTGACTCAACAAATTGAGATCTTGGATGCACAGATTGAAGAGATAAGAGATTTACAAACAAAAATAGACGAAATAACGATCAGAATGTCACTGATTGAGCAGCTCCAGGTAAGCCGAAACCTGACAACCACTTTGCTTGCAGAGTTAGCGCGTGCAGTCCCAACCGGCATCTCCTTGAAGTCCATCGAGCGAGAAGACGACAACATCAAAATTCTGGGCGTGAGTGAATCGAATAATAGATTATCAGCGTTTATGCGCGCTATTGACGCATCAGAAGTGTTTAGTGACCCAGAGTTATCGTCAATTGTTTCCAATTTATCACGTAACATTGCGCTAAGTGATTTTGAACTTTCCGTGAATATTTCATCGGCGTTTACGATAACCACAGACGAAAACGGTAACCCCGTTTCTGCAGGTAATAGCTAATGAAATTCGACGTACAAAAGCTGAAAGAACTTAACGAACTAGACTTCGAGCAAGTCCATGTATGGCCATTTGAAATAAAAATGGTCGTTGGCGTATTGTTTGCGATTATCGTTGCCGTGGGTGGTTATTACCTCATTATTAGCTCAAAGATACCGCAATGGGAAGCAGCGAAGATAAAAGAGGAGCAGCTCAAACGGGATTACGAATCAAAATACAGAGTTGCCATCAATCTGGAAGCGAATAAAGACAAACTTGACCAAATTAATGAAAGCTTTGCCTCGGCACTTCGCTCATTACCGACAAGAAATGAGACGCCAGGACTCCTAGACGATATTACGTTTGTCGGGACAGATGCGGGCCTTTCTTTTAAACTGATAAATTGGGAAAGCGAAAATCCTAAAGAGTTTTACACCGAATTGCCGATAAAGATGGAAGTCAGCGGGCAATATCACGAGTTTGGTAATTTTGCGTCCAATATCGCAAACCTTCCCAGAATTGTTACCCTGCACGATTTCGTGCTTGAGCGCATTGAAAATGACTTAGTATTAACGTTGCAAGCGAGAACTTATCGTTCAGAAAGTACTCAGCCAGGTGAACAAAATGAAGGATAATCTAACCAGCAAACGTATCGCCTTTATCTGCTGTATCTTTGTTCTTACAGGGTGCGGCGCTGATATTGATGATTTAGTCGAGTATACAGAAGAGATCAAAAATAACAGCTCTGTTGTCGTTACGCCAGCGCCTGTTTTTAAGACACTCGATTCTGTTGATTATAATGCCTCTGATTTGAGAGACCCGTTTCAACGAGCCGTTGCAAATGTTCAAGTAGCGGAAGTTGCGAAAGTACCAAACTGTTCGCAACCAGATATCAACCGAGCAAAAGAGACTTTGGAGAGCTATGGCCTTGACGCCTTATCCATGTCTGGAGCGTTTTCAACTAATGGCAAGCAATTTGGGCTTGTTATCGCAAATGACGGCACGCTTCACAAAGTAACAACAGGCAGTTACATCGGTTTGTTCAATGGGCGCGTCACGTCAGTTAGCGAGAATTCAATCACAATTACAGAGTACTTACCCGACGGAGCTGGATGTTTCAAACCAAAAACAGCTCAGATGAGTTTGTCTGGGGCAACCGGGAATGATAACAATGTTTAATCAATTTGCGTCAAAACCTAAAGGCACAATTACCACGGGTATTTTCATCTCATTAACCCTATTGTTCGTCTTTACACATGTTCATGCTCAAGAAGGCGTTTTGACTGCTGAAGCAGCAGAACTTGAGGCCGAGACCAACGAACAAGAAAACACTCTCACTGATTTGTTTGAAGACAATGATTCGGGCACTGAGCAACCTGCACCGCCAGTAGAATTACTCGACCCTGTTGGCGCTACAGAAGAGGCAAATCAAATTGTATTAAGCGACATTAGCTTCAGTAGAAACGGTGATGTTGCAAATGTACTGCTTTCATTTGATAACGGAGTACCGCTTGCAAGCTTAGTCGAAGCGGAGGGTAAAATTTCCGTGATTTTTGAGGATACAATCGTAAGCGACGACCAATATGTGCAGATAGACGTCACTCAGTTTGGTACTTCCGTCAGCAGTATTGAGTCTTTTCAGGAGGATGATATAGCAAGTGTTGACATTCTGGTCGACGGCAATGTCAAGCTCGATATCACCAACACAGAAGCAGGCTATACCATCTCTGTGGCTCAAAAGACACCCGAAGAGGTGGCCGAGGAAGAGAAAGAGGAAAACGCTTTATACTCTGGCACGCCTATTACATTGAACTTTCAAGATGTTCCGGTTAGACAGGTGCTACAGATCATTGCGCAAGTAAATGGATTTAATCTCGTTACGACAGATACGGTAACCGGTAACGTCACAATAAATCTGGACTCCGTGCCATGGGATCAAGCTCTCGATATGATTTTGGAAATTAGAGGACTTGGTAAGAAGCTAGAAGGCAACATACTACTCGTTGCTCCAGCGTCAGAATTAGCAGCGCGTGAAACTCAGCAATTACAATCACAGCAACAAGTCCAAGCACTTGAAGAGCTGAAATCAGCAAACATTACTATTAACTATGCGAAAGCAGCAGAGCTCGCAGAGATACTCGTCTCAGATAACGGTAGCATTCTATCTGACAGAGGTGCCGTCAGCGTTGATGAACGAACCAACACCTTGTTAATTAGAGACATCCAAGAGTCGATTGACAGCGCCAGAGCGCTTATCGAAATCCTAGACATTCCAGTAAAACAAGTATTAATTGAATCTCGCATGGTAACCGTCAGAGAGAACTTTGACGAACAGCTTGGCGTTCGGTGGGGCTTTACCGGGCGTGAAAGCGATAGTTCGATAACCGGTTCACTTGAGGGTAACGACATTGCAGGCGCAGGAATCGTGCCGGATATCACTGACAGGCTAAATGTTAATCTTCCCGTTTCAAGTCCTGCAGGACGAATAGGTTTTCAGATTGCGAATTTGGGCGATGGAAACATCTTAGACCTTGAGTTAAGCGCGCTTGAATCTGAAAACAACGGTGAGATCATTGCGAGTCCAAGAATCACAGTAGCTAACCAACAAGAAGCCTACATCGAGCAAGGTACAGAAATCCCCTTTGTGCAAGCGACGTCGTCCGGTGCAACTTCAGTTGAGTTCAAAAAAGCAGTACTCAGCCTTAAAGTGACACCTCAGATCACACCAGACAATCGCATTATATTGGACCTAGTGGTGACACAAGATACGCGTGGTGAAACTGTGCAAACATCAACTGGTCCTGCTGTAGCAATTGATACTCAAGAGATTTCAACGCAGGTGCTGGTTGAGAACGGAGAGACCATCGTGTTGGGCGGTATTTTTCAGCAAGAAGTTTCAGACGCTGTCTCTAAAGTACCAATGCTCGGAGATCTGCCTGTTGTAGGCGGCATATTCAGAAACACTCAGCAACTCGAAACCAAGCGCGAACTATTGATATTTGTTACACCCAAAATCGTTACTGAAGGGCTCTAGACGGAACCCCAATTACAAGAGGAGCAACTGCAATTGCCTGATAATACGCGGTTGCTCCGAAAAATAGCCCTCAACACTTGCAAAACCAACCATATAACTGAGATAATCCGCAACACTCGAAATATTCCCGAGGAGAATGTGCATAAACGACAACACAGTCGTTAACGTCTTACGCTGACTTTTGCACTTAGCTAACGACTTTTACTACAAATCAATTTGTAGGCGAGTTTAACCAAAAAATAATTTAGCAAATAAATAGGCAATCATGGCTGAGAAACGTAACGTATTCCTTGTTGGTCCTATGGGCGCTGGTAAAAGCACTATTGGAAGACACCTCGCTGATGAACTTCATTTAGATTTTTTTGACTCCGACCAAGAGATTGAACGTCGGACAGGCGCTGATATATCTTGGATATTTGATTTGGAAGGCGAAGAGGGTTTTCGCAAACGAGAAGAAAACATCATTGAAGAATTAACTGAAAAACAAGGTATCGTTCTGGCCACTGGCGGTGGTTCTGTTATCTCAAAAAAAATTAGAAATCATCTATCAGCTCGAGGCATTGTCGTTTATTTACAGACAACCATAGATAAGCAAGTCGCTCGAACACAACGAGATAAAAGACGTCCATTACTGCAAAATGACAAACCTGAAAAAGTACTTGTAGAACTTGCAAGCGAACGCAATCCACTTTATGAAGAAGTCGCTGACTATGTTGTCGATACTGACGACCAAAGTGCCCGCGCAGTTGCTAATCAGATAATAAACAAAATAGGGCTCTGAGCAACGAATGAACCCAATTGTTGTTGATCTCGGTAACAGAAGTTACCCAATATATATTGAAGCCGGTATTTTTCACAATACCGGTTTTTCTTTTACTGAAGTAAAACATGATAATGTTGTCGTTTTGACGAACACAACCGTTGGCCCGCTTTATCAAGAAACGATCGTACGAAAGCTTTCCGCACTAGGCAAATCTGTTTCCGTTATCACTATTGACGATGGCGAACAGTACAAACATCTGCAAACATTTGAATACATTATGGGCAAACTATTAGAAAAGCCCATGGGTCGAGATACAGTGCTGGTTGCGCTTGGTGGCGGTGTTGTTGGCGACATTGGCGGATTTGTCTCAGCTTGTTACCAGCGCGGTATAGATTTTGTGCAGGTCCCCACTACCCTATTATCCCAAGTTGACTCCTCAGTTGGAGGAAAGACGGCGGTTAATCATGCACTTGGTAAAAATATGATTGGCGCTTTTTATCAACCAAAAGCCGTTTTTATTGATACTGACACACTTAATTCACTGCCTGACAATGAATTCTCGGCCGGCATGGCAGAAGTTATTAAATACGGGATCATTTACGATTTAGCATTTTTCGAATGGTTAAAAGAAAACAAGGCCTCTATTCGCGCAAAATCTCCGCCTCACATTGCGCATGTTGTGACTCGATGCTGCCAAATAAAAGCTGAAATTGTGAAAGAAGATGAAAAAGAGAAAGGCATCAGAGCGCTTCTCAATTTAGGCCACACCTTTGGCCATGCCATCGAAGCAGAGCAGGGCTATGGCAAGTGGCTTCATGGCGAAGCAGTGTCAGCCGGCATGGTTTTTGCCTCAGTCTTATCGAATATGCGTGGCGGCATTTCTTTGACGGAATTGGAGGAGATAAAAGATTTACTTTCATTTTTCAATCTTCCAGTTTCTGGCCCAAAAGAAATGACAGTCGGTCAGTATGTTAAGCATATGAAGCGCGACAAAAAGGTAGAACATGGTCATATGCGTTTTATAATTCCGACGACTATTGGCCACGCAGAGATTGTGAATGACGTAAAAGACACGGAGCTACAGGCAGTTTTGGGGTAGCTCTAAGAACGAGAGCAGCTACAGTGGCAGACATAATTAGTAGATTATTCCAGTTAACAGCAACATCACCTAGTCTTGTTATCATAGGCTGCGACAAAGCCTCACAACAACAGCAATTGCAGAACGAATTTCTTTCGCGTCAAGATGAAAACGCTGAAGTGAGTTTTTTTGCTGCAGAACAGCACATGAATATAAATGCGCTGAGAAAAATGATATTTCAGCAGTTTACGCAAAAAAATGCGACTGATTACCGCCTAGAAATAAAGGACTTGTTTACACGACAGCTTTCAAGCGACACCACTAATGTGCTGTGTATCACTCAAGCTGACAATCTCCCTGACCAATTCGCAGCTGAATTAATGAGTTGGGTCGCTTCGATAGAAGCAGGACTGTGTAAGGACAATATCAATATACTGTTGTTTGCTAGCCAAGCGTGGGGAGAAGTAAAATACAGTTGGTTGGATAAACAAAGTGCGGCATCCCCTATCTTTATATCCGCTTCAACAGCGGACGCGGTTGGTTTCGATGTTAACGAGCTCGAACAGCTTATGTCTGAGCAACGCGCTTTTTTCGCCAAAGACGGACTCTTTGGAAAGAAAAACACGGCGGCATCACTATTTCGCAATGTTTGGTTTAAAAGTGGTATCGCCAGCATCTTTCTTTTGTTTTTCTCCGGCATGTTAGCAGCTCAATACAGCGAACAATTATTCGCATTTTTCAATTCAGATACATTCTTGCCCGAACAGCCAAGTGCACAGGAGGCTGAAACAGCTAATAAACCTAGCTCAGTATTTGTCGAATCAAACGCACAAGCGCTTTCGTCGTCCGACTCGCTGGAAGGGCAAATATCGCTTTACACCGATACAACCACATCAGAAAACGAAGAAAAATACGCGAGCGTTACGAGTGAAATATTAGCTGGGAGCTGGCAAAAGGATGTTGACCCAGGATCCGATGAATTCGACACTAGTAACACCAGTGATAGTACAGACTACATTGATTCCAACGATGATTTCGATGACATTAGCAATGATACGGCACCACCGACAACGGTAGATTTTCAAGTCCCAGACATCATCAGTGTCGCCCAACTTGACGAGCAATTAGGTGAGCTGAGCGCTGAATCTCAGGCCAACAACGACTCTCAGATTGGAGAAGCTGCAGATCGCACAACAACAAGCATCGCACCTCAACCGACGTTTACCGGTGCAGGTACGCCCGGGTTTATCCGGCCAAGACAGGTAGACGAATACAACTTTGATGAAGAACTCCTGTTACAGCTACCGAATAATCAAGTAGTGCTTCAACTTTCTGGCATGCGGGATATTTCCATCCTAACTACATATCTTGATAACAATGATGTTGATGGTGACATCTGGATTTATCAGACTGAACTGAATGGCGGTGAATGGTATGTAGTTTTACATGGAGATACGTTCGACAGTGACGTTCTAGCTAGGAACAACGCTCCCTCGTACCCAGCAGGATTATTCAGCGCTAGACCGTTTACGAAAACGATAGCACAGATACGATATGAGATTACAGGCTTGTATTAGGAGTCATAAAGCCTAGCCGTTTTCTGAAAGCGTATCGGCAATTTGTTTCAGCGTCTTCTCATCGAAATTTTTCAATGCCAAGACTTCCATGGCTTTCGTCCTGTTTCCATTACAGGCAATCATTCTTGGGGCTCTGATCTGAAATACATGAAAACCAGCGTCCACATACGCGCTGACAATGCGGCCGGTAGCTTGATTTGAGATAACCATTGGATTGGGCTTGTCCTCTACCCATTCCAGTAACCTTAACTGGTCTTGCCATGAGTATCCAAGCGTATGATACTGTGTAAATGGCACATCATAAGGTGGGTCCATATAGATGAAGTCTTGAGCATTAGTTTCAATATTTGAAAAATCACCGTGTGTGAATTGCCAATCGTTCAGGTAACTGCTGTATGCTTGCAAGCTTTTTTGATAATCAATTTTCTTAAATTGTCCGAAAGGAACGTTAAACAACCCCGATTTATTAAATCTGCACAAACCGTTGTAACCAGTTCTGATCAAATAATAAAATAGTTGCGCCGCATGATTACCAAATATCTGATTTTCTTTGATTAAATCGTTGAACTCTTCTCTAGCAAGGTAAAACTCTTCTTTTTTATTGCCATAGTTCAATGTAAAGACAAAGCCCTTTTTGAGTTCCATAAAGAAGTTTATGATGTGTGGATTTGCGTCATTCAGCAATGCCGTTTTTGGTTTTAAACCCAAGGTTATTGCCATACCACCTACAAATGGCTCAACTAACCTAGTGCTTTCCACTGAAACGTAGATTTCTCGTAGCGTGGGTACTAGCCACCGCTTACCACCAGCCCATTTCAACGGCGGCATTATTTGTTCGCGCATGTTTTATTCTTGTATGATTTTGGCGTTGGTGAGTTCATTTGACTCACATTTCGAAAGCGCAATTTACCCGCATCCTTCTTTACATTAACGCACAGAAGATACGTCCCGCTCTCTGCTAAGTATAGACGCTGGTAGTATTGATTGAAACGATTGTACACATAACAAACAAACTACAGGCATCAATCCGGCTAGTTTTTTAAAGATAAACAAACTCTACACCTAAAAAGACGTCAAGTTCAGCCGATTAATATATGTCTAAGAAAAATGCACTCAGGGTATATACGAGTAAATGATTTTGTTGCGTGGCTTGCTTTTAAAAATGCTGCTGTTGGTACTAGTAGTAGCCACGATCTCGTTAGTCGCGTCTTATACTTTTGTCACGCTACAGCAAGAGGCCGCACTAGAAAAAAATATTGAGCAGATACGCACGCAACACAAACAGGCGTCTAAAGACATTTTTGAAAATCTCCTGCTTAACCAAATATTGCCGTTCACAGAAGAAATTATACGGTTGGGCGGTGTAGACAACCGAAGTCCTGAAGAGATCGAAGCGTTTTTACGCAACACTTGGCACCGCGTTAAGCTAACATTCGCATTTAAGTCGATGTCATTCGCCTACGGTACAACCTATTACAATTTTGGCAAGTTCCCAACAAAAAACATGCTTGCTCAACAGGCACAGGTACAAAGCACGATCATCCCTCAAACCAGCATACTTTGTCATGAAAGATGCGAATTAGCGACTACTGTTCCAGTCATTGCTAACAAACAAACCTGGTCACTTTCAGTATTAGCAGAAATCAGCTCATCCATCGACCTACTTAGTTCATTGATAGGGTCTGATATAATCTTACTTTTGCCTGGGCAAGCGCCTAATCCAAATGATAACACGTTCGCTAGATACGTCAGCGTATCTGAATATATGACAGGAGCAGAGAAGCTCAATGATTTATTTAGAAGCTCATTAACAAAAACACAACTCGAAAACATAGAAAAAGGCGGCATTTTCACGCAATCAAACGGACAAGACTATTTCATTTGGATTGATGAATTAACTGGCTTAGGTGACGAACTACAATTGATGTACATTCTTGATGTGACATCGTTACTCAGCCAAAAGAAATCTCAACAACAACAGCTTTTTGTTACGTATGGTACGCTTACAATGGGCGTCATCCTGTTTCTTATGTTATTTACGTTCTTCCCAATCTCTCGCCTCAGCGAGCTAAAAAAAGCAATTAAGTTTATTGGTGAAAAAAACTACACAGCTGCTCGCAAACGACTTGGTGAAGAAAAACAAGCGCTTATAGGTGATGAACTTGACGAATTAGAGTATGAGTTCAGAACCACCATCAACGTGTTGGAAAACTATCAAAAGGAACTGGACAACAGTCAGAAAAAATTATTAAGACAAGCAACGATAGATGCCACTACAGGGTTGTTTACCCGAAATGTTTTGCTTGATGATCTGGAAAACATGAACAACT
Organism: Glaciecola sp. UBA2563; assembly: GCA_002340325.1. GTDB lineage: Bacteria > Pseudomonadota > Gammaproteobacteria > Enterobacterales > Alteromonadaceae > Glaciecola. The sequence continues at coordinate 65,148 of DDLV01000018.1, forward strand.
TACGGCAAGTCCGCAACGTCGCTGTATTCTTTTTAGACCTAGATGGGTTTAAGCCAATTAATGACAACTTGGGTCATGAAGCTGGCGATATGATGCTGAAAAAAATTGGGTATCGATTAAAGGGTGTCGTCAGCAAATTTATACGCGTCTATAGAATAGGAGGTGACGAATTTGTCATCTGCTTTACCAATTTTGATAATACTTCGCAACTTACTCAGATGGCCGACGAAGTTATCGAACTCTTCTCTGCTCCGTTTTTTCTCTATGAAACATACATTGGAATCACTGCCAGTATCGGCATCGCTAAACAGAAAGCCGATCATATAGAACCGGAAAATCTCCTTCGATATGCCGATATTGCAATGTATCAAGCAAAACGAGATGGTAAAAATCGCTACTGCTTCTTTGATGAGTCGATGCGCGAAAATACCAAACGACGGTTTATTATAAAAAATGACTTCGAACAGTCTCTTGCTGAAGGGCAGTTATTCGTTGTTTTTCAGCCAATAGTTGAAGCAAAAACCAAACGAATATATAAATTGGAAGCGCTCTGTCGATGGGATCACCCTACCCTAGGGTTTATTTCGCCAGAACTTTTCATTGATGTTATAGAAGAAAGCGAAAGCATGAACTCTCTGTTCGAGATGCTACTTCGTCAAGTAATTGATGTACTTCAGTATTTTGATTCTCATGGGTTAGGAGATATACGCGTTTCTTTAAATCTTAGTGCATCGCAGCTTTCTGACGATATTGCCCTTGAAATCATAGACAATAAACTAATGAACACAGGCATTTCGCCAAAACGAATAGAGATAGAGATAACAGAAACCTCTCTAATTTCTAATTTTGAGGCTGCGAATTCTTGGATTCTCGGCGCCAAGGAGCGGGGGTTTAATATTGCAATCGATGATTTCGGTGCAGGATATTCGTCATTGTCATATTTAACAATCTTCACCTACGATACCGTTAAGCTTGATCGTTCCCTTTTAAACAATATTGATAAAGATGTTCGCCAACAAAGAATAGTAGGGTCACTGGCGTCAATGTTAAATGGATTGTCTGTGCCAACCGTTGCGGAGGGTGCCGAAAGTGAAGCGCAGTTCGACAAACTAGCGGAACTGGGCTGCGACTACATACAGGGCTATTTTATAAGTAAACCACTAACAAAAGACAAATTAATAGACTTTATTATCGATCTAGAAGATACCAATGCTCAGCGAGAGAACCTTATAGAACATCACGACCCTAGACAAGCACAAGCTTTACAAACGCAAATACGCTAACCAAAAAGAGCACAAACACAAGTATTGCAGTGATGATAAAAGGTGTTGGTGAGTCATTTTCGGTAAAATCTTTTTTGTGCTTTGAAGATGATTGAACACCAAAGAAAGCCGCTAAAACGCTTTGCAAAAGACTTAAGGCCTGTTTACGTTTCATATAAGACGATGTGAAGGTTTATTTGCCGCTATTAAGCAGCTCTAATAAATCCATGTAATGAAATTGCATAGATTCAGGCGTTCGGATAAACCACGTAAACCAACTTAGATGTTGGTTGTCTTTTAGGCATGAAGATGAGGCGTTTGCTTGAATACTTGGATGAGTGCTCAAAACACTCTCAGGACTGCCTTCAACAAGGGTGTTTTTACAAGGCGCATTGCTGTGGTTCATATAGGCGTTTACAACAAAAACCGATAGGCTAGCAGACAGCGCTATTGACGCTATGAATTGCTTAGTTGAATACCGCTTAGAAACCATGCCAGCCTCCTATTACATAATCCGTCTCAAACAACTTCCAGCGCTTCTATTGGTGCTGTTCAAGTCAGATAAGTATATACTTTTTAAACAAAAACGCCAACCCTGAGGCTGGCGTTAGTATGTTAACTTCTGGCGCTTATTTATAGGTCAAACGAACGTCCAATAGTGAAGTACAACGATTCGTCGTCATTTAGGTCGCTGTCAGAAGAAACAATCGCCATGCCGACGTCAAAGCCTTCAACTGATGTACCGTAACCAACTTCGATGTAGTCACCGTCAAAGTCATCACCAAACGTACCAAAGGTAACATATACGCCTACTTCACTTTCAAAAGAAAGGCCTAAGAAAGTGTAGTCAGCTTCTGCGATGCCCAAACCAGCGTCATCTCCTTGCTCACCGATTGAGTATTCAAGGCTGAACGCACCATAGCCTGCAGAAAGATTGATTTCGTTGTATTCTGAATCAAAATCACCTGTATATTGGTAGGTAGTAAAACCAATGCCAAGCGCTAAACCACTGTCGAATTCAAAACCGTAACCGCCGTATAAATCGATTTCTAGGCCGTCTTCTACGTCAGCGGCCCAAACGCCAGCGTAGAAACCGCCATTTGCGTAATCAACACCACCGTTTGCTGTTGCTGTAGTATTCTGTAATAGACCTCTGAAGTGGTATTCACTCATAAGGCCAACATTTGCGCTCCATTCTTGCGCAACAGCGGAGCTTGATACCGCTAACCCAGCGATGATAGATGCAGCTAGTGTAGTGTGTTTGACTAGTTTCATTTGTGTTCTCCAAAACAATTGTAAAATTGGTGTAGTTTTTATTGGGTGGAATTCCCTTGTGATTTCCATTTTGCAGGTCGCAATATGTGACACTCGCACTGCAAACATAATGCCACCAAACAGCACACACAAAAATCAATAGTATGTTATTGTTTTTAATAATTAATTTTATGCTTCGCTCATTCATGACCAATAAAGATGCATCATGATGCCCAAAAATCATAAAATTTTTGCTCTATTTTGGATCTTAAGCTCTATTTTGGTGCAAACACAGTAGTTGATCTTAATCGCACATTCTATACACTTTGCGATGTTTTTTAGGCATGGAGTAATAAGGAATAATATACATGCAAATCGCACCTTCCATATTATCTGCTGATTTCGCAAGACTTGGTGAAGACGTTCAACATGTTTTGGAATCAGGTGCTGATATCGTTCATTTCGATGTCATGGACAATCACTATGTGCCGAATCTGACGTTTGGCCCTATGATTTGTCAGGCCCTGCGCAATTACGGGATTTGTGCCCCGATCGACGTTCATCTCATGGTTGAACCCGTTGACGATTTAATCTCTAAGTTTGCAAACGCTGGTGCATCGATGATTAGTTTCCACCCAGAAGCATCCAAACATATCGATAGAAGCATACAGCTGGTGAAAAGTCACGGCTGTGAAGTAGGGTTAGCGCTAAATCCCGGTACGTCTTTAGTGACGATTGAAGAAGTGCTACCACTGCTCGATTTTGTATTGATCATGTCCGTAAATCCAGGTTTTGGCGGACAGTCTTTCATCGAAAACAGCGTCGATAAAATAAGTCGTTTACATGAAATGATTAAGCGTCGAGGCTTGCCAACGAAAATTGAAGTTGACGGCGGCGTCAATGCCAAGACCATAAAAAGCTGCTATGACGCAGGCGCCGAAATCTTCGTCGCAGGTTCGGCAATCTTCAATAGCTCAGACTATAAAGAGAGTATTCAGGCGCTAGTAGATGCAACAAAGCGCTAGCAACACAATGCATTGAAGCATGTAAACAAATAAAAAAGTAATCAACGCACTTAAAACTTTAGTCCATTGCATGATTGCAAATGCAGTGAAAAAGGGAAAACCAATCGTTATGTCGGAATTAAAAGTTCTCAGCGGGTGTCAGCCCTCCGGTCAGCTTACCATCGGAAATTACATGGGCGCGCTGCGCCAGTGGGTGAGCATGCAAAATACCCATGATTGTCTTTATATGATAGTCGATTTACATGCAATAACAGTAAGGCAACAACCAGAACAACTAAAAAGTGCTTGTCTAGATGGGCTAGCACTCTATCTCGCCTGTGGTATCGACCCTGAAAAAAGCACAGTATTTATGCAGTCCCACATCCCTGAGCACGCGCAGCTCAGTTGGGTATTAAACTGCTTTACCCAGATGGGTGAGCTCAACAGGATGACGCAGTTCAAAGACAAATCACAGACTCACAGCAATAATATCAATGTAGGTTTGTATACATATCCCGTTTTGCAAGCTGCTGACATTCTGCTTTATAAGGCAAATGAAGTGCCGATAGGTGAAGACCAAAAACAACACATTGAACTCACTCGAGACGTAGCAACCAGGTTCAATAACCTGTATGGCGACATATTTACCCTACCCGAGCCGATGATTCCGAAGCAAGGGGCAAGAGTCATGAGCTTGCAGGAACCTAGCAAGAAGATGTCCAAATCTGACACTAATCCCAATAATTTTGTAGGCTTATTGGAAGATCCTAAAAAGGTCATCAAAAAAATAAAACGGGCAGTGACAGATAGCGATGAAAAAGCACGGATCTATTTTGATACAAAAGAAAAGCCCGGCGTCTCTAACTTACTATCACTGTTATCTTCGGCGACGAACAAGCCTATCGACACCATAGTCCCTGAATACGAAGATAAAATGTATGGCCATTTAAAAAATGACGTTGCTGACGCCGTTGTAAGCGTAATCGAACCCATTCAAAGTGCTTATGCAAAAATAAGGAACGATGAAACGTACTTAAATGAAACAATGCACAAAGGAAGTACTAAAGCTCGCTCGATTGCAACCGATACATTACTGAAAGTGTATGATGCGCTAGGGTTTGTAAGTAGGACTTAGTACGTGGTTGTTCTGATTGATAACTACGACTCGTTTACCTTTAATCTGGCACTGTATTTTGAGGAACTGAAAGCTGACGTTGTAGTATTCAAGAATGATGAAATTACAATTTCTGATATTGAAGCATTAGGCCCGTCACAACTTGTAATATCACCAGGTCCGTGCACACCTAATGAATCAGGCGTCTCTCTTGCAGTAATAGATGCATTCACAGGCAGAGTGCCCATATTAGGTGTATGCCTCGGTCATCAGGCGATAGCGCAACAACAAGGCGCTAGCGTAGTGCAAGCAAATCGTATAATGCATGGTAAGTTATCAACCATTTATACACTTCAAAACAGTTTGTTATTTGACGGATGCGCAGAGTCGTTTAACGTAACGCGGTACCATTCGCTGATGATTAGCAGGGACACGCTGCCCGAGGGTTTTTCAGTGACTGCTTGGTGTGAAGACGATGGTGAAAAAACCATTATGGCGATCGAAGATAGACGTAAGCGTTTATATGGTGTTCAGTTTCATCCAGAATCATTGTTGACAGAATATGGACACAAGATAATAGATAATTTTTTGTTGCGTGGATAATCAATGAAAAAAAGCATCACTGACCTCATGACTGAAATCAATGAAAGATTTGATGATTTTTTGGTATTTGAAGAAAAAGCTTTCGCTAAAGCCGGGAAAAAAACAGCGAAACAAATTGCCATCGAAAATTCCGTACAGAAAGACTCTAAAAGAGAGCTGCTTAACATCGAAGAGTCCGCCAACAAGAGACGAGAACAAGAAGTTCACAAAAAAGAAGTTATCAAGGCGAAAATTGAACGCGAATTTCACGAGTCGGTCGAGGCAGAATTACAAACACGGTTAGACGATATTGAAGACGTCATCGAAACGACCCTAAATATAGATGTTGGAATTGGCAAGCTCTTAGATATTTTATACACCGACGCATGCACTATTTCTCGACTGGTAACGCAAATTGAAGAAATGCCATGGTTGAAAAAACGTTTGATTCGTTTTACGCACCAACCAAAATACCAACGAACAGATTCATCCGGCAGTGCCATCATTATCAAATCAGTTAGACAAGCACTTTCATTTATTGGTATTGATAGTTTGCGAATCTTGATTCCAGTGTTGATTGCAAAACATACACTTCCAAGAAGATCAGAATCATTTCCACATTTTAATAAGCATTTATGGTTGTACATTCTAGGTTCAGGCAACGCCGCTAAATGTCTGGCACCTCGCTTGGGCCTTCGAGCAGACTTTGGGTTTATTGCTGGTCTTCTCTCAACAATGGGCATAACTGCGGTTTTTTCTATTTATTTGAAGGTATTTGATACAAAACAGCGTGAAGCCATAATCAAATGTAGAGAGTCCAACTCACCTCAAAAAGCGGAAATACTCAATCAATTAACTTATTCGCCCGATTATTTGGCGGAGTACATGCGTCAGTATTCACCTAGCGTTACGGCCGATGTCATCTCAGAATTTAACATGAAATGGATAATGATAGCGCCCGGACTCAACGACTTATCTAAGGTAAAGCGTGAGACTTTTAAACAGGTTGTTAAGAAAGAATATCATCCAGTAGCTCAGTTGTTATTTAAATCTCGCGCATTCATGAAGTTTAAACTGTTGCAGTCAAGTCGAATTATTTCAAAACAAGAAGCGATGCTGTGGTTACACAATTGCGGCATTACTGGCGATGATATCGCTATCCTGTCTCTTATCAATCTCACTAGTATCACATTTGAAGTCGCCGAAGAAATTGTCAGCGAGGAATCTTAGGGGCTGTTGACCTTTTGTTCATAAAAAATATGAATGTTTATTCATAGCATCTTGTCACTAAAATAAAGATAGCGCGGCTAAGCACTGCGTTTTAGTTGTTATAGCAACTGATTTTCCCTTCCAAAGCCTGAAAGCGTTTAAAACTCTACTAAAAAAATAAATATTCACACTCTTTGCAATTGTCTTCAACCCCAATAGAAACAAGGCATACAAGGCGTTTTTTATTAGCGACTGTTGGATATATTTCTGGCATACTACCGCTTTGATTCAAAGCGTTATCGCGGTAAATGAGCGCAATCGCGTTTACCGAGCTATAAGAAATAAGGTGTATCTAATGCAAGTATCTAGAGAAACATTTAACCAAGTCATGGTGCCCAACTATGCTCCAGCTGAGGTTGTTCCAGTCAAAGGACTTGGTTCAAGAGTGTGGGATCAAAACGGCGACGAATATATCGATTTTGCCGGCGGCATTGCGGTAAATGTACTCGGGCACTGTCACCCTGAACTTGTACAAGTGCTAAATGATCAAGGCAGTAAGCTGTGGCACTTAAGTAATGTTTTCACAAACGAGCCAGCAATGAGGCTTGCTAGCAAGCTTGTCGCTGCTACTTTTGCCGAAAAAGTATATTTCGCAAATTCCGGTGCCGAAGCGAACGAAGCTGCGCTTAAACTTGCTCGACGCTATGCTATAGATCACGCTGATCATAGCGGCACCTTTGAAAAAGATGAAATTATATCATTTAAGCAAGGATTTCACGGGCGCACATTTTTTACGGTAACCGTTGGAGGTCAGCCGGCTTATTCGGATGGTTTTGGTCCAAAGCCCGGCGGCGTAACACATTGCGAGTACAATAACCTTGAAATGGTTGAACAGTATATAAGCGATAAAACCTGCGCAGTCATGATGGAGCCTATGCAAGGTGAAGGAGGGATAATCGTACCCGATCCTGATTTTGTTAAAGGTGTCAGAGCACTTTGTGACAAACACAATGCGCTTTTAATCTTTGATGAAGTTCAATCAGGTATGGGTAGAACCGGACAGCTTTATGAGTATATGAATCTTGGCGTCGAGCCTGATATTTTAACATCAGCAAAATCTCTAGGAGGAGGTTTTCCGATTGGCGCTATGTTAACTACAAATGCCATCGCTAACTCACTAAAACCCGGGACTCATGGAAGCACTTACGGCGGCAATCCACTTGCTTGCGCGGTCGCAGAAAAGGCGTTTGATATCATAAACAATGAAGAAATCTTTTCCGGTGTTCGCCAAAAAGAAGCCTTGTTCAGAACACTCCTTAATGAAATAAACAGTCGACACAATGTGTTTTCAGAGATTCGAGGCAAAGGCATGCTACTCGGTTGTGCCTTAAACGAAAAATATCAAGGCCGCGCGCGCGATTTTATGCTTGCGGCGACGAAAAACAAACTCATGTGTCTCGTTGCAGGTGTGAATGTCGTTCGCTTTGCTCCTTCACTTGTTATCCCTGATGAAGACATCACAGAAGGTTTGCATCGCTTTGAGGCAGGAATCGAGAGTATTGTAGAGCGGGAGTAGATGGAATGCTGGTTATACGGCCTATAGAGGTAAGCGACTATCCTGCATTGGAGTCTATTGCTCGCGAATCTGGGATTGGGTTTACGTCCCTACCTGTCAACGAGAGACTATTGAGAAAGCGGATAGATGCATCTGAGCTTGCATTTAGCGGTGACTTTTCAAAAAAAGAGAATCAGTCGTATCTGTTTGTAATGGAAGATAATGAAACAGGCGAAGTCGTTGGTACATCTGGTATCGAGTCGCGCGTCGGCATCGATGATGCTTTTTATCATTATCATCTTGGTAAGGTCGTCCACGCATCACAAGAATTGGGTATTCACAATACTGTCGATATCCTCACGTTTTGCAACGACTACACAGGTGTGAGCGAAATATGCACGCTCTTTCTAAGAGAGCAAGCGCGTAACGGCCTGGCCGGTCGCCTGCTTTCCAAATTTCGATTTCTTTTCCTAGCCGAACACCATGTTAGATTTTCAGACGTGATTATTGCTGAAATGCGGGGGGTATCAGATGAAAATGGACGGTCGCCGTTTTGGGAATGGTTAGAAAAGCATTTCTTTTCACTGGACTTCCCGACCGCTGATTATTTTACCGGAATCGGCAATAAAGTGTTTATCGCAGAATTGATGCCCAAGTATCCAATCTATGTCAATTTGCTCTCTGAAGATGCGCAAGCATGTATTGGCAAAGTACATGAAAAAACAAAACCAGCATTGAGACTTCTAGAACAAGAGGGCTTTAGGTGCAGAGGCTATGTCGATATTTTTGATGCTGGACCTACCGTTGAAGCAGACCTGAATAATATTGAAACGGTGCGCAATAGTCGAAAAGCAACGATTGAAGTTGTAGATAAGATTCAACCAAGCAAACAAGAATGGCTGATCGTCAACACAAAAGTACGAGAGTTCAGAGCATGTGTTGGACAGCTATCTGTTATTAACGAGGACAAAGTGCAAATCACCCCCCAAATTGCTAATGCATTGCAGCTAGAGAGGGGTGAAAAATTGCGATATTCACCTCTACTAAGAAAGTCGAAACAGATTTAGGAGCGCACGCATGTCACACAAAGCTCATTTTATTAATGGCGCTTGGCAAGAGGGCGAAGGGGTAGCCTTTACGTCAACTGATCCAGCAAAAAATAATAGTATTTGGGAAGCCAATGCAGCAAATGAAGAACAGGTATCCATCGCAGTCAACGCGGCAAGAGATGCATTTCCTGAGTGGTCACTACTGGATATTAACAAGCGCCTAGAATATATCGTCAAGTTTAAGCAGCTTCTAGCAGAAAACAAAGACGAACTAGCGGCACTTATTGCTGCCGAAACAGGCAAGCCACTGTGGGAAACCGCGACAGAAGTAGGCGCGATGATCGGAAAAATTGATATTTCTGTCAAAGCGCACAGGGAACGCACCGGTGTTACTGAAAACCCAATGCCTGTTGGCAAAGCAATACTGCGTCACAGACCTCACGGCGTGGTTGCCGTATTTGGCCCTTATAATTTCCCTGGTCATTTACCGAATGGACACATTGTTCCCGCATTGCTCGCTGGTAACACTGTTGTATTTAAGCCATCAGAGCTCACGCCGAAAGTTGCAGAGTTCACTGTTAAGCTGTGGCAACAAACGCGAATACCTGATGGCGTGCTCAACCTTGTTCAAGGACTAGTTGAAACGGGCAAAGCACTAGCGTCGCATGAGCAAATTGATGGGTTGTTTTTTACCGGGAGTTCGACGACGGGAAAAATGCTACATAAGCAGTTTGCAGGCGAGCCAGGCAAGATCCTTGCGCTTGAAATGGGCGGCAATAACCCGTTAATTGTTGGCGAAACAAAAAGCACCAACGCAGTCGTGCATGACATAATACAATCAGCTTTTATTACATCTGGACAACGATGCACATGTGCAAGACGTCTTTTTGTGAAATCAGGTGCCTGTGGAGATGCACTTGTTGATGCGCTGGTGGCAGCGACTAAAAAAATAAAAGTTGATGTGTATGATGCAGCAGAACAGCCTTTTATGGGCGCAATGATTTCCGAAAACGCGGCTAAAAATATGCTGGAAGTTCAAGATCAACTGCTCCAGCAAGGAGCAAAGGCGCTTTTGGCGATGCAGCATCTCAGACCAGAAACAGGGCTTGTTTCACCCGGCGTATTAGACGTGACTGACGTCGAAGATCTACCCGATGAAGAACATTTCGGTCCGTTGCTTAAAATTATCCGCTACGAAACGTTTGAACAAGCTATAGCGATGTCAAATAATACAAAGTACGGGTTAAGTGCTGGCTTGTTATCGGATGATAAAGCGCAATACGACTATTTTTTACCGCGTATTCGAGCAGGCATCGTCAATTGGAACAGGCCAATAACGGGCGCATCTAGCGCAGCACCATTCGGCGGTATAGGAGAAAGCGGTAATCATAGAGCCAGTGCATTCTATGCGGCTGATTATTGCGCGTATCCCGTAGCATCTGTCGAGTCAGATGCAGTCACACTGCCGACAACACTGAGCCCCGGCCTAACGATTTAAATGGACACACGATGCACAACACCATAGAAAACCTTTTTAGCGGCTTATGGAACGACTACATATCAATTACGCCATCAGCAGAAAAGATCCACGCCCTCTTATCACAACAGCGAAATGCAAACTCTCATGCGAGCAAAAGCGTGGGTTCTGCCAATTCAGATAGTCAATCTGACATTATTAACGACCACATAGCACTAAGAACGTTTAACCTTGAAAAAGTCAGGTTATCGAAGCTCGCTGAACACTTTCTTGCGCTTGGTTACGAAGCAAAAGGTGATTACAACTTCGCGGCTAAAAAGCTCGATGCGCAACACTTTGAACATCCGGACAAAGTACAGCCCAAAGTTTTTATCAGTGAGCTAAAAGTAGAGCTGATGCCAGAAAACGTTCAAAAAATCATTCATCAGCTGATTGAGCAAATGCCTAACGATGCCGTTACCGAGACAGGTTTTCTTTATTCCGGCAAACATTGGGATGTATCGAGTAACGACTATGATGTGTTATTGCAGCACTCTGAATACGCTGCTTGGATGGCTGCATGGGGATACCGCGCAAACCATTTTACTGTCAGCGTAAATCACCTTAATACGCACCATATACTTGAAGACGTCAATACCATCTTAAAAAATGCGGGCTTTACACTAAATGCCTCCGGCGGAGAAATCAAAGGTGGGCCTTCAGTGTATCTGGCGCAATCATCAACGATGGCGGATAAAGCTGAGGTTAGCTTTTCAGATACTAGCCGCACAATCCCATCGTGTTTTTATGAATTTGCACAGCGTTATCATTTGCCAAATGGTGAATTATACCAAGGATTTGTCGCAGCATCGGCGGATAAGATTTTTGAAAGCACTAATGTTAAATAGTGACTTTACCTTTTGTAATCATTACAGATCGTTTTCTATGCATCTTATTGAGATTCAGTTTTAGGTTGTTTTTCGTTATTTGTATTTAATTCTTGATCTTTGACTGGCGTTTGAACTGACTCTGACTTTTCTTTATTTTCATCATTCATTGGTGCGTTTGAGGGACCTTGATGGTTTACTTTCGCTACCATCTTTAGAGATTTAATGGATTCCAATTGGAAAACCAGTGACTCATTGTTTTCATGGTCGTAGGCAAAAATGAAATGTGTAGTGGTACCAAGTAAAGTTAAGCTAAGAGGCATTTCATGGTCAGCAAGCATAATTTCAACTTTTGAACCTTCGCCATCTTTGATATTTGATGACGCCGTGTATGCAAATACAACAATGTATAGGGATAAAACAACAAACGTGATTATTCCAGTTAGCTTGAGGCTATTTCTCCTGGCTTTCGGTGCCCAGGTGATAATCGTCAATATTTTCATATGCCAAGATAGTTTTTCTCCCGGCTTTTTCTGCCGCCTAGTATTGAGTTGATTACCAACATCTGACATATACAAGAAAACAAAAATAACGACAAAGACAAAAATAATGTCAGGGTTTTTAATTGGAGTAGCAAGAATATCTTCTAGTGTAATGAATCTAATGATTTCAATACCAAATGCACTGAAATAGATCCCGAGGTAAGCCATGCTCGAAAGAATTAAAATCAGATATGCCAAAGCTATGGATAGCCCAGTTGATTCTTTAACAAAGGTCATTAATTCACTTAGTATAATAACTTTAGTGCGATCGTTATTTTCACTTTGCAGAGCAGTCTTGTTGCTAGTTTCAGTTTCGTTTTTTTGCTCTTCCAAGATTGGAATTCCGTAAGTTTATGATAAAGGTGAGATTATACCTGTAACTTTGCGCTGACAACAAAGCGCACAAGGACATTAGAATGTGGCAATGCACTTGCTTGTGCTATGCTGCATATAATCATACTACGTTACCCACGACTCTCGTTGAAAAAACTCAAACGCTATCAGTACGAAAGATACGCCATCGTTTGCCAGTTGGTATACAAAGGCACTATCCAAGAGCAGCAATCTGTCATTGAACATTTTTCGCAACGTATCATTGTCGACCATGCAGGCGAACAAATAGCAAGGATATTTTGGACCGCCAAAAAGAAAGAAGTTATTGTTGTTTTCAAAGGCACCACAAGCTTTCTAGATTGGTTAGGAAACTTTTGTTTCTATCCAGCAAAGCATTATGTTGGTGATAGTTACTATCGAATCCATTGGGGATTTAGGCGTTTATTGCGACAACCGGCTAGAATTGTTAATAGTGCATCAAAAGACTTCATGCCGCTTCAAACCTTGATTATGCAAGAGCTGACGCCGCTTATTCAAGAGGGCAAACGTATTACATTTACTGGTCACTCCTCTGGAGGTGCACTAGCAGTGTTAATGGGTGATACGTTAGAGAAAACATTTCGCAAATCAGTGAAAAGAGTGGTTACCTTTGGTCAACCCGCGATTGGCAGATATTCATTTAAAAAAAACTACGCCTTGGAGAAACGGACTTATCGAATTTGCTGTGATTTTGATATTGTGACGTTTATGCCGCTTATACCCTATTACTTTTGGCACGTTGGGCGTATGCTTTGGCTGCATGATGAGCACATTTACGAGAATACACCCTCACATGTGAGGTTTGGTAAGTCATTTACCAGTTGGCTTCTAAGGCCATTCACCTACCATTTAATGCGTAAATACATAAGGAATAAGCGGCTCTTCGACGAACATTAGCGGCGGTATAACTTTTCTTTACTCCCCTGATGGGGGTAGAGAGTTTGATTTATAAGCCAATAGAATGAAACTGAATGTTCGTTCCCTGATAATTTATAAAAACAAACAGACACGCATATGATTCGTAACACATCATTTTTCATCAACGGACAGTGGCAGCAACCACATTCTTCAAAAACAATTGATGTTGTTAATCCTGCCAATGGACAAGTCTTTGCGACCGTTGCAGCTGCAAACGAAAAAGATATTGATAGTGCAATCGCGTCGGCAAAATACGCATTTCCCAAATGGTCAAATTCAACGGCGCCCGAGCGCAGCGATCTTATCCATGCTGTCGCCGATGCTATGCAAACACGCATAGAACAATTTACGGATGTTATTAGTGCCACGATGGGATGTCCAAAACATCTGGCAAAAGATATTCAGGTGCAGGGTTCAATCGACGCGTTTCGCAAGTTTGCAGAACTCACTGACGTTGCCAAAAGCCAACAAAATGAAAATGGTATCATACACGCTTTTTCACCCGTTGGCGTGTGCGTGTTAATAAATCCATGGAACTATCCACTCTCACAATTGGTAGGTAAGCTGGGCCCCGCACTTGCTGCTGGATGTACAGTCGTTGCCAAGCCCGCCGAACAAACGCCACTTCAGGATTTTTTGCTTGCTGAGATTTTTATTCAGATAGACGCACCTGCGGGTATATTCAATGTGATCTCGGGTATCGGCAATGAAATCGGTCCTTATCTTTGCTCACATCCAGATGTTAGTATGGTGTCATTTACAGGCTCTACGACTGCAGGCATTGAAGTCGCTAAAGCTGCTGCGCCTTCGGTGAAACGCGTTTGCCAGGAATTAGGCGGAAAATCCCCGTATATCATTGCGAATGATGCAGACCTTGAGCCAGCCGTTCGCTACGGAGTTGAAGATGTCATGCTGAATACCGGGCAAACCTGTAACGCCTTGACGCGCATGTTAGTGCATGAATCCCAATACAACGAAGCAGTGAACGTAGCAAAACAAATTGCCGAAGAAAATAAGGTAGGGGCACCTGACAGTCCTGACGTCACTATGGGACCTCTAAGTTCAGTTAAACAACAGGAGCGGGTGAGAAGCCACATCAAAAAGGGGATTTCAGAAGGCGCGACGCTTGTTACAGGGGGAGTAGATTTACCTAAAAAATTAACAACAGGTGCTTATGTGTTACCCACCATATTTGCCGATGTGCATAGTGATATGGTCATCGCTCAGGAAGAAATTTTTGGCCCGGTTTTGTGTATTATGTCTTATCAGACAATAGAGCAAGCAATAGAAATTGCAAACGATACCAAGTACGGCCTCTCCTGCGCTGTGTATGCAAAAGACGCGGAGTCGGCCATTGAGATCGGTCGACAGATTCGCGCAGGCCAATGCTATGTTCAAGGTAGCTATTTTAATACAGATGCGCCATTTGGCGGATTTAAACAATCGGGTAATGGACGAGAATGGGGCATCGAGGGGCTTAAGGAATATCTAGAGGTTCAGGCTTTTATCACACAATAGGGAGATTACATGAGCAGTTTAGCTTCGCATCAAAAAACACTAAGTAGACGAGACATCTTCTTGTATTGTGTTTCGGCTGTTTTACTTCTCGATACCCTGGCAGCTGGCGCAGTAATGGGGCCAACCATCATTTTTTGGTGGATAATACTGACGGTTTTATTTTTGCTACCCTTCGGCGCAATCAGCACAGAACTAGGCGTTCACTATCCTCAACAAGGTGGAATTTATGCCTGGGTTAAGCAAGCTTATGGGCGTCGCATGGCATCGAGAATAAGCTGGTATTACTGGGCAAATGTTGCAGTGTGGATCCCTGCCATCTTTATTTTATTCGCAGGCATTTTTTCTCAATTATTCTTCCCTGATTTATCGCTAAACGTCCAAATCATATTGGGCGTTATCCTTATTTGGGTCGTGACACTAACAAACGTTATGACACTGAACATTGGAAAATGGGTGCCTAACATCGGTGCTCTAATCAAACTTGTTATTTTTGCTGTGTTAATCATCGGTGGCATACACTATGGACTACAGAATGGAATTGCCAACGAATTTACGCTTTCAACTATGGTACCCACGTCGGAAAACGGCGGTTTGAGTTTACAGTATCTGCCTGCAGTAGTTTATGGCATGTTGGGGTTTGAGCTCGCCTCAGCATCAAGTGAAGAAATGAACAATCCCAAAAGGGATCTGCCTAAAGCTGTGTTTACGTCTATTTTCGTCGTTGTCATAGCCTATGTATTAGCAACCACTGCAATTCTGATTGCATTACCCGCAGATGAAGTAGATGTGGTGGATGGGTTAATAGATACATTGACGCTGTTTTTTGGTGAAAGTGGGTTTGGTAAATGGGCAGTAATTGTCCTTGGTATCGGTGCGTTGTTTTCATTTTTTTCAAACGGTGCGACGTGGGCAATGGGCGCTAATCGCGCAGCAGCAGAAGCGTCCATTGACAAAGAACTGCCGGCTTTTTTTGGCAGAGAAACCAAACACGGCACACCCGTAGGTGCTGCCATTACCCTCGGTGTCGCATCATCAATCATGCTGATTCTTTACGGATTTATTGCCAATACAAATGAAGATTTGTTCTGGACGTTATTTGCATTCTCCGGTGTGATTTTCATGCTTCCATACGCAGTAATGTGTTTGGCATTTGTTAAAATAAGAGGACAAGACTCGGCTTCGTTGAGCACCCTAGATGGTTTTAGGTTCCCAGGTGGTAAACGGTTTGTAGTATTTATGTCATATCTTTGCGCCCTTATCCTCATGTTGACAATTATATTATTTATGTGGACCCCTGGAGAAGCTATTCATTGGGAAGTTATTATAGGGGCAGTGGCCGTCGTTGTTTTGGGAGAAGGCATCATTCGAGCGAGAGAACAAGCATAAAATGTTAACATGGAGATATCAGCAGGCCCTGCTTCCATACGGTACACCTTAAGTAATGATGAACTCCACCTCTGAACTTTGCTTACAGATAATTAAGCTCACAAGGGCAGCGGGCGACGGTGATTTTTATCCGCTTTTGAACGAGTTTCTTCGTGAATGCGTTTCGTTTGACGAACTGCTAGTGTTGCAAATGAGCCGCAACGCAAGTGCAAAACTCCTTTATCGTTACGGCAACGTTGGCGTAGAAAACCGATTGCAGGGAGAGGACTCGTGGAAGTATTTAACTCGACTCTATGTACTAGATCCTTTCTATCGACTATATGCTGATAAAAATAAATTTGGCTTCTTTACGCTAGATGAAATCGGCCCTGAAGAGTTTGAGTCGATTTATAATTCTTATTTTAATTTTCTAAACTTATCTGATGAGATTGGATTCCTTTTTGATTTGCAGGATGGAACTTGCTTACATATTGATTTGTCTCGTTTTGGTGAAGAGCAAAAATTTGATAAAGCAAGCTTGGCGTTTTTATCTCAATTGGTACCCGCATTGTCGGAACTGGTTATAGAGCATCACGCCAAGTTAGAAATTGAAAACGAACCTGAAACATCTGATGTAGAAAAAGTACTGCTTAATTTTGGGAAAGACTTGCTAACCAATAAAGAATACCAAGTTTGTCAGTTATTACTGCAAGGTTACTCGACCAAGAACATAGCTGAACAAATGAAAATCGGCTATGAAACCGTAAAGATGCACAAAAAGAGCATATACAGCAAAACCTACATGTCTTCACAATCAGAGTTACTTGCCCTGTTTATCGATATTCTTCAACAAGAACAGATAAATACAGAAATAGATCTCTTACAAGACCACATATTAAATATCTGATTCATATGCTTTTTCTCTTAAATACGAAATGTTGATTGTTTAGGCGTCAATGCGCCTGGCGGAGGGATTTTGATTTTTAAAAGTGTGCTCGCGCAGGGAAGCGCGAGCCCAAGCGCCCAAGGACGGTTCAAAGCATCTTTTAAAGGTCAACATGCCGCAGCTAGATAGCTC
>DDLV01000019.1 GCA_002340325.1 Glaciecola sp. UBA2563
GCTTAATATGAGGTAAAGCGATGTCAATACAATCTTTGGGCGTGGGCTCAGGTCTAGACCTTGAATCATTGGTGCAACAGCTTGTTGCCGTCGAACGTGAACCAAGAATCGAGAGGTTCTCAAGACAAGAGCAAACGTTCGAAGCAGAATTATCTGCTGTCGGACAGGTAAAATCAAAGCTATCAGAGTTTGAAGATGCTATTCAAGCACTTCGTGATGCCGACAACTTACTCGGCAGAACCCCCGATATAATTAATCCGAGCGAAGATTTTTCCCCTTTTACGGCAAGCCCTAACAATCAAGCTGTACCAGGAACATATCAAATTGCAATTGCAAGTCTTGCCACAAGTACACGTATATTGACCGCGGATGCAGCAAGCGGTGGGTTTACAAGTTCCGATGATGTAGTCCTTTCAGCGGGTAGTGCCGATCTCACCTTTAGAAATGGTGCAGACGGTGAGGAATTCACGATTACTATCGAAGGCGGAACTACGCTGTCTCAATTACGTGACCAAATCAATGATGACGAAAACAACTTTGGTGTAAACGTTAATGTAATTAATACCAACACAGAAGATGGTGGGACACGTTTAGTCTTTACGTCAGAAAAAACCGGCACCGGTAATGATCTTACGATAATAAATACCAACAACAATGCTCAGTTGAACGCAATTAGTACGACAAATTCTGCCGGTACTGCTACTTATTTAACACCAGCCGAAACAGCGGCTAATGCCGTTGCATTTATTGACGGCATCCAGGTTGAAAGCGAAACCAACAACTTTTCTAATTCGCTCGAGAATATTAGTTTCACAGCAGACGGTATTTCTGAAATTGACGCAACAGGTAATCCAATTGCGTCAACGCTAAACGTTGGATTTGACAAAGACGGGTTGCGTGAAAACATCCAAACATTTGTTGACAAATTTAATGAGCTTGTTGACGAGTTAACGCAACTTAGTGCCTATGGTTTGACTGATGAGGATCCGGACGGCCCGCTTGCAGGAGACTCTACTGTTAGAGGACTGCTTGCTAACTTGAGTAATCTGGTGTCCAGAAGCGTGGAAGAATCCGAGATTGGAAGCCTTTTTTCATTGGGGATTGAGCTTAATACTGATGGACGGTTAGAAATAGGTTCTACCAATATAGGCGCCGGCACAGGTTCACAGCGTTTGGACGATGCATTAGAGAACAATTTTGATGATATCGCTAACTTGTTTAACTCAGAGGGCGGTATTGCAAATATCTTACTTACTTACACGGAAGAATTTACGCGTAGTACGGGTATCTTATCGAGTCGCGAAGATTCTATTGAGGTCCAGATACAAGATTTACAAGATAATCGAGAAGCATTTGAGAGAAGGATGGAAGACTTTGAGGAAACGCTTCGTGCTCGATACTTAGCTCTGGACACAACAGTTGCAAATTTACAGAGCACTGGTGATGCACTCTTTGCCGCGCTATCTGGAGCGACTGGTGGCTAGTAAAGCAATAAATGCGTATCAAAAAGACAACCTTAAACACAGAATATCGACAGCTGATCCCCATCAGCTTACCTTGATGTTAATGCAAGGTGCCATTGAACGACTGGCATATGCAAAAGGCGCTCACGAAAGGGATCAGATGCAGCTTCGCATAGAACTTGTGTCAAAAGCCACGAGTATTTTCATCAATCTCAGGGACACGTTGGACATGGAAGTAGGTGGCGAGTTTGCAGAGAACCTGTTTTCGCTCTATGACTATATGATCGATAAACTTTCCTCAACGACACCAGATACTTTTTCTCAGACTATTGACGAAGTTATTGCGCTTTTTTTACCTATTAAAAATGCATGGCAGGAAATATCTGAAGAAGATAAGCAAAAAGCGTATGCGCAGCAAAACGCATAACGTAATGCATACGGGTACAAAGAATTCAAAACCTCTTTTTAATATAGTGCTAGCGCACGAGCATACTCCACGTCTACTGGTTAAAATAAACGATCAGCTCGCAGCTGCTTTGGACTCAATGAGCGAGCAGAACGCGGATAACATTGACAAAATAACCGTTATTATCAACGAAAGGGCAAGTTTGGTAAAAAAATTGCTTAGTAATTCGCCTAAAAATATGCAATGCAAATCTGATGAGTCCACGGTTGGCGAATTGTCAGAAAATATCGATATTAGAGCATTTGCCGAGGCTGAATACGCAATCAATAAAGCACTTGAAAATATTATTCAATCGTTCAAAAAGAAAGTCATTGGCGACATCGCAAGCCTCAACAATAACAGAATAGCGATTGGTAAATACACGGGGCAAAATGTCAAATTACATCAGCGAACATCTGCACACCGACGAGCTGCAGCAGAAAAAACTGGAAGCGAGCCTCGCTGATCCTATTAAAAGCACCTTCTTCCAAAACCTTACAGCATTTCAAAAACATATTCCTCAGCTCGGGCAACAACTAACACAATTCAGACCTCAGTCGACAAGCGTATTCGTCAATAAAACCTCACAATTAAACATTGTCAATTTCACGACAGGCAATGTGTTGTATCCTGTTGATGTGGATGCTGCCATCGACATGCAACTTCGCCATTGGGAACAGCGCAGTGTTGCTTATGACATAGAACAACTGCGCCCGATTCGGATGGAAAAAAGCGACATTAATGACCTTGGCATAAGTCATTTCACGCAGATAAAGCGCAATCAATCTGATTTCGATACGCTTGTTTTACTTGGCATAGGCTCTGGGCAATACATCATTCGATTGATGCAAAAGTTCAGGTTGCGATTTGTTTTGTTATACGAGCCAAATTGGCAGCTATTGTTTGCATCATTATCAATTTGCGATTGGCGAGAAATTTTTGAATATTGCGAACTACACAAAATCACCATATTTTTGCAAACGACGGTTGATTTTCAAAGTGATTTGCGTGAGTTATCGACATCAACTGATGCAAAATCTGCATTAATATTTCAACATCTTCACACGGGAGATTTTGATGCATTTATTCGCCAGAATAGATTCGATACCCAGGAGTTGACAGAGCACGAGTATCAATGTGCAGAAATGGAAATTTGGCAACCAACAGCTGATTTGCGCGACTGGGAGTTATTTTCACCCTTTAATGACATCTACAACAATAATGTTCGAGCGCTTCGCGAACATTATCCACAAATTGCAGACGTATTCTCCTCTTACGATCCAAAGCTATGGCTACCTGTCAAACACCGTCATAGCAACCAAATATCTCTTTTTAATCGCTATTCACATACGATTTATTCGCCGCATCCAAATGAGGATGCGACGCGGGAGTTCAATGTGTTTTGTCGTTACCCCAATAGAGAACAGCTGTTTATGGGGTATCTGGGCAACAAACTCAATCACTTTGCATTTAATCATTTCTATACAGAGATTGGGGCAGTACTTTCATCACAAGAACAAACCCGAGCAGAATTACCCGAGAGTCTTGAGTTATTGATCATTTTTGGACTTGGCAATGGGTATCATTTGGATAGTTTTTATAACGAGAAGAAGCTCAAGAACGTATTCTTTGTCGAGCCCAACCCTGATTTCTTTTTTTGGTCGTTGCTTGTTGCCGACTGGACAAATTTATTCAAAACGATAATCGACAATGACGGCAAAATGTATTTAAGTATCGGTCAGCTTGACAAAGGTTTGACAGGAGAGCTAACACGACAATACGCCTATATTGGCAATCATCATGTTGCTAAAACCTGGATTTTCCAAGGTTATCGAACACCGTCGATCAATTTGTATCTCAATGAAGTCAGAAACACGTTCAAAACCCTTTTTTCTATTTCCGATAACTTCAATCATTGTTTTTATGGGTTAGAACACTTTTTATTTTCTGTAGAACACAAATTTGAGTTTATGACTCAGCAAGTTAAATCTGCTAGTAGAGCTTATGGACACATACCCGTTTTCATGGTGGGTAATGGCCCTTCTGTTGATGACTGTATAGAACAATTACGAGCGTATAAGGATAAGGTCATTATCGTAAGTTGTGGGACAACATTAAAAACGTTGTATAACTACGGCATCGTACCTGATTATCATGCGGAGGTAGAAGCTTATCGCGCAAATTATGACTGGATAACGCAGATCCCCGATAAGGATTACTTATCTCAAATTACCTTGATTAGTCCTGACGGCCTTCATCCGGACAACACAACACTGTTTAAAAAAACGCTATTTGCTTTAAAAAATGGTGAGTCTGCCACCGTGATTCACAAATACCTATATCCAGAACATAACTTTGTTGTGTTAACTGAAGCATATCCGACAGTATCTAATTTTTGTCTCACCTTTCTTATTCATTCTGGTTTTAAAGAGATCTATTTGTTAGGTGTCGATTTAGGTTACGTTGATCCCGACAAACATCATGGTCAAAACTCCAGCTACTACGAAAACAACAAGACTCTCTACACTGTTGCTAAAGATGAGAGCAATGTATTGCATGTTGAAGGCAATTTCTTGCCTTATGTCCAAACAAAATACGAATTTAATATGGCGCGAAATGTCATGGAACAAGCGCTCAAAAAGTCAAAAGTCGATTGTTACAATACGTCAAATGGCGCAAAGATAACGGGGGCAATACCAGTTTTTCCTGACGATATCATGGTGCTAACCAACGCTTCTGATAAACACAAGGCAATGTATCAATTCGAAGATACATTTGTGCCGTTAGCGCATGATTTTATGGAGAAATACGAACAAACATTTAGACCAAAACAGCTTTCTCAGTCAATTTTAACAATCCGCAACCAACTACCTAAAGAGTTTGCGCAACTAGATGAAGTGGAGGCACTGGTGAATACCCATGACAGTGTTCTTCGTGAAGATGCTGCAAACTTACTAGTTCTCACGCTTCTGCCGTCAACCATTCAGTGCTTTTTTGCTGCATTGATAAAGTCTTCATTAGTATCAGATCCTGCGCTTGCGCTGAAAAATGCCAATCTTGTGCTCTCTGCTTATCGAGAGCTGTTATACAAAGCTACCCATCTAACGAAAAATGTATCAGAGCGTTGGGATATCAGTGTTGCATTTATTGAGCGTCGTGAAAAAACGTTATTGAAAAACAAAACGTTAACGATAGATGTATATGACGAGAAAGCTTACAGGTTTATAGAAAATGCCGCTCTCACACAACAAACCGTTGTTAATCAATGCAGCGCTGAAGATATCTCGTCAGATATCATTTTCGTTCACAACATGGCGCAAATGCGTTCACTTTCGAAAATTCTTGTTAGTCAATTGCAGGCAGACTCACCCAGTTACGGCTTGATAGTATGTTGCGATATTGACGTTGCAGACGCTGCATTTGCTATATGTAAAAAACATCAGCGATTGTCGGTACTGTTTTATGATATCAGCGATTATTTAACTATTGCCAATGAGAAAAACGCGGATTATAGAGACCAATTAAGCCTGCCATTAATTGAGTATATAGAAACAACGCTGCATGCCAGATATAGCCAAATCACTGACTTTGTTGCTATGTATCACAAGCCACGGTTTGATATGCAGCCGCACATTAGAAAATTAACTAGCGACCCTACTCATCCAGCAAACTGGCAACGCACGGCTACATTACTCGCGGCAATTAATAATCACCACACGAAAATAATATTTAAACATTTTGTCGCAATCCCTAGAACTTCTGCTGAAAACGGCAAAAATCTTGACAAAGGCACGATTCTTGATTGCTACGGTAATCGTGGTATGCAAATTAATAGAGAGGTGTTTCCGATGGAAATACTTGATTACTGCTACATCGCCTCGAATCATCATCAATTTGAAGAATGTATCGAGGAGTGTCTAGCGCGTGTTTGACAACAAATCTATATTATTAACCGGTGGCACAGGCTCGTTCGGTAAACGCTTTATAAAACATATTCTCAATCACTATCAGCCGAAACGATTGATTGTATTTTCAAGAGATGAGCTTAAGCAGTTTGAAATGCAACAAAATTTCGTTAATCCCGCGCTTCGATACTTTTTAGGTGATGTGAGAGATCGCGAAAGACTCTTGAC
This sequence comes from Glaciecola sp. UBA2563, assembly GCA_002340325.1. GTDB lineage: Bacteria > Pseudomonadota > Gammaproteobacteria > Enterobacterales > Alteromonadaceae > Glaciecola. The sequence goes on from DDLV01000019.1 coordinate 6,042, forward strand.
CGCAACAAAAGACGTTGACTACGTTGTGCATGCAGCGGCTTTAAAGCAAGTTCCCGCAGCCGAATACAACCCTAATGAATGCATAAAAACCAACATCAATGGTGCACAAAACGTGATTGATGCGTGCATTGCAAATAATGTCGAAAAGGTAATAGCACTTTCAACAGACAAAGCGGCAAATCCTGTCAACTTGTATGGTGCGACGAAACTTGCTTCGGATAAGCTCTTCGTTGCAGCTAACAATATTGCAGGTGCGAGAGGGCCTCGATTTGCAGTAGTGAGATACGGAAATGTTGTGGGCTCTAGAGGCAGTGTCGTACCGTTTTTCAAAAACCTGCTTTCAAAAGGAGAAACGCTCCTGCCTGTTACGCATCCGGAGATGACAAGATTCTGGATAACCCTCGATCAAGGGGTTGAGTTTGTAATAAAAAACTTTGCCCGGTTGCAAGGGGGAGAAATCTTCATTCCAAAAATCCCATCGATACGCATACTTGACCTCGTTGAAGCAATGAGTGGAAAACGCGAGTTCAATGAAATTGGGATACGTCCAGGCGAAAAACTGCATGAGATTATGGTGCCTGCTGAAATGTCCCATCATACCGTTGAATTTGACGACCATTATGTGATCACACCTGCGATAAAGTTTTTTGACGACAATGTAAATTACCTTCAGAACAAACTTCTCGAGAAGGGAAAAACCATCAATGAAACGTTTGAATATCATTCAGGCACAAACGTTGATTTTCTCGATATCGCAGAACTCAAAACGCTTAATCAACAATGCCAATAATTCCATATGGCAGCCATAGTATTAACGATGACGATGTAGATGCTGTCGTTAACGTCCTAAGAAATGAATTTCTTACGCAGGGACAGCAAGTCCCCGCTTTTGAAGATGCATTGTGTCAATATACGGGCGCCAAATTCTGCACAGCGGTAAACAGTGCAACTTCCGGATTACACGTTGCCTGCCTGGCGTTAGGTGTTGGGCAAGGTGATATTATCTGGACATCAGCTAACTCTTTTGCAGCTTCAGCTAATTGTGCGAGATACTGTTCAGCTGACGTTGATTTTGTTGATATTGACGCAAAAACGGGCAACATCTGTCCGGATCTTTTGGCGCAAAAATTAGCACATGCGGCCTCAAGTGAAATGCTTCCAACAGCGTTAATCGTCGTGCATTTTTCAGGGCTTAGTTGTGAAATGAAGCAAATAAGCAAGCTGTGCGCGGAACACAATATCAAAATCATAGAAGACGCAGCGCATGGTTTAGGTGGAACTTACGAAAATCAACCCATTGGTTGTTGCCAATATTCGGATTTAGCTGTTTTGAGTTTTCATCCGGTCAAATCCATAACATCAGCCGAGGGCGGCGCAATTTTAACGAACCAACCAACACTCGCTGAAAAGTGTCAGCTGTTTTCAAAACACGGGATAACCAGGGATATATTTAAATTTGACAAGGCGAGTGAGGGTGATTGGTATTATCAACAATTAGCGCTTGGATTTAACTATCGTCTGAGTGACTTGCATGCTGCATTGGGGCGAAGCCAATTAGTAAGAGTTGATAATTTTATCAAAAAGAGAAGGATTATAGCTGAACGATATTTTGACGCATTTAAAGACATGCCAATCATTTTACCTTCTATGGAAAGTGCAAATGAATCTGCATGGCATCTCTATATCGTTCAAGTAGAGGTTAATAAAAGGCACGATATCTTTTCTTTTTTACGATCTAAGGATATTGGTGTCAATGTGCACTACATTCCAATATACAAACACCCCTATTATCAGTCATCAGGTTTTGAGAATTATTCGTTAAATAACACTGAACTGTACTACTCGCGCGCAATCAGTTTGCCGATTTTCCCCAACCTCGATAATGCCTCTCAGCAGAGAGTTATTGAAACGCTGCGACACGTAATCTTGTAATTCACTGCGAAGAATAGTCATCTCACAATTTACTTCGAAGAACAGTCATCCCATTGCAAAATGGGATCTGGTTAGCACACTACGATGCCTGAGTAGTTGATATTGCAAAGCTGCCCAATACCTCGACGAGGTTCCATCTTTCGATTAATGCTGATCGTTTAAGCGATTCTTTTTAGCTGCGGGATATTCGAATTTAAAAGTCGCTGTTCACATCCCTGTTCGCTCGGGCTCGCGCGTCCATGCGCTCGCACGCTTTTAAATTCAAATATCCCTCCGCCAAACGCCATATCGCTTAAACGATCAGCATTAATCTTTCGATGGAAAGACGTTTTTTCATAGGTTGACTTGTATTCTCATATTATTCCCGTCTAACAGACAGGTTTTGGTCAAAAAATAAACTTTATTCTAAAAAAACTGTCATTACATGTCCTATTTGCTACTATTTGCGTATTGATTCTGAAAATAAAATGCATTGTGTAAATGAGCAATATTCTAATAATAAGCGATAATCCGACACGCGTTGACACCTTAAAAACGATATTGACATTTATAGGTGAGAGTCCAAAAGCAGCGGATTACGTCACTTGCGACCAGATACTTGGTGCAAACGATAAGGTTTCTATAGTTTTAATTGATGGTGAACAATCTGACATCGCCGAAGAAATTATTACAAATAATCCAGACACCCCTTTTATTAATGTCGGTTTCCAGTTAAGTGGCGAGAAAACGTTTGCAAATTTAATGGGCTCATTGTACGAACCGCTCACTCAAGCCGCTTTGTCCGAGTTACTGCAAAAATCTAATGATTACTATACGGCGAATCGACCGCTATCAACCTTGGTCAATGGCAAGACAATGCTGTTTCGTTCTCTTGTTGGCAATAGTAAGAAGATTACCGAAGTTCGCGCACTCATTGAACAAGTTGCACCGGTTGAAGCAAATGTTTTGATATTAGGTGAGTCAGGGACTGGTAAAGAGGTAGTTGCCAGAAACATTCATTACCTATCGTACAGGCGAAAAGGGCCGTTTGTGCCAGTCAACTGTGGGGCTATACCTGGTGAACTTCTTGAAAGCGAATTATTTGGCCATGAGAAGGGCGCGTTTACCGGTGCCATTAATGCCAGAAAAGGCCGGTTTGAGTTAGCAGAAGGTGGTACTTTATTCTTAGACGAAATTGGCGACATGCCGCTACAGATGCAGGTTAAATTGTTGCGCGTATTACAAGAACGCATATATGAGCGCGTAGGCGGCGTCAAAACTTTGAAATGCGATGTCAGAATTGTTGCGGCGACGCATAGAAACCTCGAAGACATGATTAAAACGGGCAAATTTAGAGAAGATCTGTACTACCGATTAAATGTGTTTCCAATAGAGACGCCAGCGCTAAGGGAAAGGGCTTCTGATATTCCGTTATTGCTGCAAGAATTAGCATCAAGACTTGAAGGCGCTCGTCAATCCAGCGTCCGCTTCACTCAGGGGGCAATGCAATCGCTTATGGCGCATGAGTGGCTAGGTAATGTGCGAGAACTATCTAATTTAGTTGAACGCCTATCAATATTGTATCCAAGCAAAGTGATTGACACAGCGCATCTACCCCACAAATATCAATACGATGAAAATGGCACGCCCAGTCAGTCTCCACATGATGGTCCAACCTCTGAAAGAGAAGCAATTAGCGCTATGTTTAGGTATGAAGACGCCAGCCCAAGCAGTCTTTCCGAGCCTGAGTCACCCTTATCAACAGAAACCGAATTGCCTTCACAAGGCGTAAATCTAAAAGAATACTTATCTGATTTAGAAATAAATCTCATCAACCAAGCGCTTGATAAAGAAGATTGGGTTGTTGCAAGAGCAGCAGATAGACTCGGAATGCGTCGCACTACGCTCGTTGAAAAGATGAGGAAATACGAAATTTCACGCCAAAAAGAAACAAACGACGATTAATTCGATTTGTATTTATTACGTCGTTTATTTGACGTGTTTATATGTAAATATTTGAAATATATATAAAAAAACAAATGGCATAGTCAATGCATTATCACCGTCAAGTGATAGAAGGGCGTTGTATTTATGTCAGTACCTCTTATTCATGCTGATGAGCACATCGGCGCAGTAACAAAAAAAATACCTGCACATTCGACGCAGAGAATAAATAACAACTTTAGTGATAGCGCAATATCACAATTATTCGTTAACGATCCTGAAAACTATCGAGACAGATTATCTCATCTGTTGGCAGTTATGCCAGCAGGTGTCTTGGTGATCGATCACAAAGGGCGTATTTCACTTGCAAATAAGCAAGCCGAAGCCTTACTTGAACAGGATTTGGTCGGTCAGATGTGGCGCGAGTTAATCGTCAAGGCATTTGCACCACGAGCTGATGACGGCCACGAAGTAAGCATGCGAAATGGCAAACGGGTTAAAATTCAGATTTCTGCCCTAACCCAAGAGAAGGGGCAACTTGTTGTCATAACCGATTTAACCGAAACTCGACAACTGCAAAACCGTCTCAGCCACCTCGAAAAATTGTCATCTCTCGGAAAAATGATGGCGTCACTCGCGCACCAAGTTAGAACGCCATTAAGTTCGGCGCTGTTATACGCCGAAAACTTGCGCACGTTGTGCCAGGATGGCGAACTTGCTGAAAAATTTAGCGGTAAGTTAATGGATCGCCTGCATGAACTAGAGACGCAAGTGAACGATATGCTGTTGTTTGCCAAGAAAGACAACAATCACGTCGTAGCAAAAACGACGTTACAGCAGCTCAATGACGAAACCCAAAAACAAGCTAAAGAGCTTTGCGCACAACACAGCATTGTGTTGAGCGCATCATTAACGGCTGATAATGGCTCACTAATGCTGAATATCCCAAGTGTGAAAGGCGCTATCAACAATCTAATATGCAATGCTATTCACGCTTGCAAAAAAATGCCATGTCCTGAAATAACATTATCTACTCACGTGACTAACTCTGACGGAAATAACGCGGTTGAAGTGAAGATCACTGATAATGGAACCGGCGTAGATAGCGAAAAAATGATGCGTATATTTGAGCCGTTTTTTACGACGAAACCCCAAGGTACAGGACTTGGTTTAGCAGTAGTAAATGCAGTAGCGAATGCCCATCAAGGTAAGGTGTTATGTGGCAATAATAAGTCTGTTGGTGCGTGGTTTGCGATTCAATTACCACTAATAAACGAATAGATAATTTTTAAGGAGCTCAATGCTAATGGCAAAGACAAAAATATTACTTGTCGAAGACGATGATGGTTTGAGAGAAGCATTAACAGACACTTTGCTGTTAGGCGGTTATCAAGTAACTCCGGTTGATAGCGCAGAAAATGCGTTGGTGAAACTTTCAGACCAAACGTTTGAACTGGTGGTAAGTGATATTCAAATGGAAGGGATGAATGGATTATCGTTGCTCAAAAGCATCAGGATAAATCATCCAAAACTGCCGATAGTACTTATGACGGCATTTGCAAATATAAGCGATGCCATCGTTGCGATGAAGGAAGGTGCGACGGATTATTTGTCGAAACCATTCGCACCACAAGTGCTTCTAAATCTTGTTGGTCGGTACGCTCCCGTGCAAAAAGTTGAGTCTAAAACACCTGTCGTTGGTGATGATAGTAGTAAACAATTATTGGCACTCGCATCAAAAGTAGCGCGCTCTGACGCAACAGTCATGGTGTTAGGCCCAAGTGGAAGCGGTAAAGAAGTATTGTCTCGATACATACATGATCAGTCGCCTCGAAGAGATGCTCCTTTCGTCGCAATAAACTGCGCGGCAATTCCTGAAAACATGCTGGAAGCAACGCTTTTTGGATATGAAAAAGGTGCTTTTACAGGTGCGGTTCAGGCATGTCCGGGAAAGTTCGAACAGGCGCAGGAAGGTACTATCCTTTTAGACGAAATTACTGAAATGGATCTAGCGTTGCAAGCCAAGTTGCTGCGCGTTTTACAGGAAAAAGAAGTTGAAAGGCTGGGTGGAAGAAAAACGATTTCCTTAAACGTTCGAGTCATTGCCACCTCAAACAGAGATTTGAAGCTGATAGTAGAGCAAGGCAAATTTAGAGAAGATTTGTATTACAGACTTAATGTTTTTCCAATTTCTTGGCTTCCTCTGCATCAAAGACAAGGAGACATTCTTCCGTTAGCAAATCATTTGATCACGCGATATGCGAGTGAGAATGGCATTGTCATCCCTGAATTAACATCAGGTGCGAAACACAAGATGTTAAATCACACCTGGCCGGGTAACGTGAGAGAATTGGAAAATGTCATTCAACGAGCATTGATTCTTTGTGAAAACGCCATTATCGACAGTGATGATTTATTTATTGAACAAACAAGGCCGGATGCTAGTCCTATTTATATTAGTCAACCTCAAGATCGCGTCACCGTTGACGATAACAAGCTATTGGGTAGCGAACTGCGCTATCAGGAAAACCAGATTATTCTTGATGCGTTGCAGCAACACAAAGGAAAAAGAAAGAATGTTGCTGAACAACTTGGTATAAGCCCAAGAACACTGCGATACAAACTTGCAAAAATGCGCGAATCAGGCATCGAGTTACCTAACTAACGATTCTTATTAAACTACCTCTCCCAAGGTTTTTTATGTAAGCAAATGACATGGGATGTCACATCTTCATCCGCCCTAAATAGGGCGGATTTTTTTATCCCTAAATAAAGTTTGGTATAGGGAATCACATACCTGCAACATGTTGCCGAATATCACTGATTTCTAACCAAATATCTGCCGCTTATGCACCGAGTTGGCATTGGAATTGCTCAAATCTTGTTTGTAAATACTCGTAGTCCGTAATTTGACAGGTTGGCGTTGCAATGGAAATAAATCCGAATTCCCTTTATCAAGAGCTTCAAGCGATGGCCGCAGAAGCAGGGCGACCGAATCAGGCTCTCACCCAACCTGATTCCAATCCTTCAAGGGCACAATTTGTGGAAATGTTGCACGACGCGGTCAATGGTGTCAATGATTTGCAAAAAGCCTCACGACAGATGCAGCAACGATTTGAAATGAACGACCCTTCAGTAAGCTTGGTTGATGTAACCGTAGCAAGAGAGAAATCGAGTATCGCATTTGAAGCAACTTTGCAGGTGCGAAACAGGGTGCTAGAAGCATACCGCACGATTATGAATATGCCAGTTTAACGCTAGGGACCATTCATGGCTGAATCAAGCAGTACGGAATTAGCTATAGCAGATGATGTAGTCGATAAACCGCTTTCTGACGCTCCCCGAAATCTTGTTATTGATACGCTGAGCAATACTGAAACAATACGTCAGGTTACATTGGTCGTTACCCTTGCATTGTGTATCACCATTGCATTTTTCATCTTTCTCTGGTCCAAAGAACCAACGTTTCGTCCACTTGCGTATATGCCAATGGATGAGCAGATAGAGGTTTTAGATTTCTTTGATCAAAGAAAAATTGATTACAAAATCGATGGAAACACCATTCTTGTCATCGACAAAGAGTATCAAGATATAAAGTTAGCACTGGCGAGAGAAGGTATCCAAACCGATGATTCTGGTACTAACGATATTATAATGCAGGATATGGGTTTTGGTGTAAGCCAACGTTTGGAAATGAAGCGGCTTATTCACGCTAGGGAACTGCAAATTGCCCGTACAATAGAAAAAATTAATGCAATTTCCAAGGCTGAAGTGTTGCTCGCGATGCCCAAAGAAAATGTATTTGCAAGGCGATCACAACCTGCAAAGGCAACGGTAGTTGTCACCGTGCGCAGAAAGGCCAGCCTCAAGAGTGAAGAGGTAGACGCCATCGTGGATATAGTCGCATCAGCTGTCCAAAATATGGAACCCTCTAATGTAACCGTTTCTGATAATACGGGTAGATTGTTGAATTCGGGTTCCCAGAACTCCTTAAGTGCGCGCGCTCGCAAGGAGTACGATATTGAGAGAAAGCGAGAAGAGGATTACTTACGAAAAATCCATGCTATTTTGGAACCAGTACTTGGTCTTGGGAATTATAACGCCCAGGTTGATGTAACAATGGATTTTACAAGTGTCGAGCAAACACGGCGCGCATTCAATCCAGACCTTCCCGCTATTAGAAGCGAGATGGTGTCCGAGAGTAATAGCACTGGCAGCGTTATTGCCGGCATTCCAGGTGCGCTAACTAATCAGCCTCCGCTCGATTCTGACATCCCAGAAGATGCAACGGGAAATGGTGGTCAGCCTCCAGTACCTGGCAGTAGCACTAAGGAGCAGGTCTTAAATTACGAATTGGACTCCACTGTAAGTCACACAAAACAGCAAACCGGTGTTATCAGCCGTTTGAGTGTTTCTGTTGGCGTTGATCACGTCACGACGACAAATGCTAGTGGAGAGACACAAACAACCCCGCTGTCGCAAGAAGAGCTGCTTAACATTCGCAGATTATTGCAGGGTGGAATAGGATTTGATGTTACAAGGGGAGATTCACTAGAAGTTGTTTCTTTGCCTTTTGTTCGAGACGATATTGAGGCCATTGCTGAACCACCAATTTGGGAACAGCCATTTTTCATGCCGTTGATAAAGCTTGTTATGGGCGGACTAGTTATCATCGTGCTCATCCTCGCCGTGATCAGACCCATGCTGAAACGCTTAATATTCCCAGATGCCAAAACGGAAGAAGAGCTGGAAGAGCAGAGTCTCGAGCTGGATTTGGGTGATGAAACCATCGATTTGCTCAATGAAGATTTTGATGAGAGCAAAGTTGGCTTTGCTGCCGACGGTTCATTACAACTGCCGAACCTGCATAAAGATGAAGATGTTTTAAAAGCTGTTCGCGCATTAGTTGCGAACGAACCAGAATTATCCGCCCAAGTGGTTCGTGGTTGGCTGCTTGAAGATGAGTAGGGAGTAACAGATGGCTGAAGGTACCGAACTAGCAGAACAAGAACCGGAATACGATGTTGGAAAACTGGATGGACTCGAAAAAGCCGCGATATTATTGCTTAGTCTCTCAGAGGATGATGCTGCGCAGTTATTAAAGTTTATGGAACCCAAGCAGGTGCAAGTTCTAGGTGCCGCAATGGCGCGTATGGATGATATGACACAACCCAAAATAAGTGCGGTACATGCACATTTTATTGAAGAGATACAAAACTATTCAACAATAGGCTTTAAGAGCGAGGATTTTGTGCGCAGGGCATTAACTGCAGCACTAGGTGAAGATAAAGCGGCGCATCTTCTTGATCAGATACTCGCTGGCAGCGGTGCAAAAGGTTTGGAATCTCTTAAATGGATGGACTCTAAGCAGGTGGCGAACATCATTCGCAACGAACATCCACAGATACAAACCATTGTTATGTCTTATTTAGAGCCTGAACAGTCAGCAGAAATACTGGCGCAGTTCCCAGAGAAAGTAAGACTGGATCTACTTATGCGGGTGGCAAATTTAGAAGAAGTGCAGCCAGCAGCATTGCAAGAACTCAATGAAATTATGGAAAAACAATTCGCTGGCCAAGCCGGCGCGCAAGCAGCCAAAATGGGCGGTTTGAAAGCGGCAGCTAACATTATGAACTTCCTTGACACAAGTGTTGAAAGTCAATTAATGGACGCAATTCGTGAACAAGATGAAGAAATGTCACAACAGATTCAAGACCTTATGTTCGTCTTTGATAATCTTATCGATGTTGATGACAGAGGCATTCAAGCACTATTGCGTGATGTACAGCAAGAGGCATTAATGAAAGCTATCAAAGGCGCAGATGACTCTCTACGCGATAAGTTTACCAAAAATATGTCCAAACGCGCGGCGGACATGTTGCTTGACGACATCGAAGCAATGGGCCCTGTGCGTTTGAGTGAAGTCGAAGGAGCACAGAAGGAAATCCTAACGGTGGCACGTAAACTTGCGGACGCGGGTGAAATCATGCTTGGTGGTGGTGGTGGTGATGAGTTCGTTTAAAGATAATGTCGAGTTCAGATAATTCTTCTACAGACGCGCGTCCGTGGGAGCTTCCACCTGTTGATAGTGATGAAGAGACGACAGGACGTACAAACGCACTAAACAAACCACTTTATAAATGGCAATTTGAGCCGCCCGAAACACAGGAAGTAGACGTCGAACCGTTAACCGCAGAACAGATTGAAGAAATTCGGCAATCTGCTCAAAACGACGGTTTTGAGTCAGGAAGAGAAGAAGGGTTGGCTCAAGGTCACAAGGAAGGACATGAAAAAGGTTATCAGGAAGGTTTACTTGCGGGAACTGAACAAGCGAAAAAAGACGCATTTGAGCAAGCCTCTGAAGAGATTAAACAGCATGTATCAGAGTTGAAAACATTGATAGATAGCCTACAAACCCCTGTTAATATGGTCTCCACCGAGCTCAAAAAAGAATTAACACTATTGACAGTCACGTTGGCTAAACATGTTATTCAGCGTGAGATAAGCACGGATGAATCACTGCTAACAAACGCTATTAGCAAAGCGCTTAGTCTGTTGCCCATTGCTGAAAATAAAGTAGACATCATTGTCGCGCCATCGCAAAAGGCATTCGTTGAACAACAGTTGCAGGCGCTTATCGACGACCAAAATAACGAAACGCTAGACGTAAGGCTGTCGACTGACACTGATATAACACCTGGTGGTTGCAAGGTTGAAACAAAGCAAAACGCCGTTGATTTATCCATTGAACGGCGTTGTGAGCACGTATTTTCGCAAATATTAACCCCTCTGGAAGTTAAACATGATCCAAGAGCTGACTAACGACTTCGAAAAAACACGTCAGTCGATAAAGCCGTTCAACGCAGTGCGCACAGGTAAATTGGTCAGAAGTGTAGGATTAGCGCTAGAGTCAATTGGCTGTCGAATGCCAATAGGTTCACGTTGCCTAATCGATACTCAACACGGGAAGGTAGAGGCAGAAGTGATTGGCTTTGCAAATGATTTAACCTATTTAATGCCAAGAGAATCTACACAGGGTATTTTGCCAGGCAGTATCGTGGAACCGCTCGCTGATGACAAGGGCATAGCGATTGGTGAGGAAATGTTGGGTAGAGTCTTGGATGCCAACGCAAAGCCATTGGATGGTAAGGGCGTATGTACCGGTTCGACGCGTGTTTCAACACATCCAAAGCCTATCAACCCATTGTCGCGAAAACCAGTTAATACACCGCTTGATGTTGGTGTTCGCGCTATTAACTCGTTATTGACAGTAGGTAAAGGTCAAAGGATGGGTATTTTTGCGGGCAGTGGTGTGGGTAAAAGTGTATTGCTTGGCATGATGACAAGAGGCACAACGGCTGATGTTGTCGTAGTTGGTCTTATCGGTGAGCGTGGTCGAGAAGTCAAAGAATTCATTGATGATATATTATCGCTCGAAGATAGAAAGAAAGCTGTCGTGATTGCAGCAGCAGCGGATACATCGCCATTGATGAGATTGCAAGGCTGTGAAACCGCAGTCGCTATTGCTGAGTATTTTCGCGACAAGGGTAAAAATGTGTTGCTTCTTGTTGATTCACTAACCAGATACGCGATGGCGCAACGAGAGATTGCCTTAGCAATTGGTGAACCTCCTGCAACCAAAGGATATCCACCGTCAGTTTTTGCTAAACTACCAGTATTGGTGGAAAGAGCGGGAAATGGGACTGAGCATCAAGGTTCTATCACAGCATTTTTTACAGTGCTTGTTGAAGGCGATGATTTGCAGGACCCCGTTGCTGATGCATCCAGAGCAATTCTCGATGGTCATATCGTGCTTTCTAGAGAACTTGCTGAAACTGGGCACTTTCCAGCGATCGATATCGAGCGTTCGGTTTCGCGCGTTATGGCGCAAATAGTGACTGAGCACCATGTCAAGGCGTCGAGAACGCTAAAGAAAGTATACTCAGCCTTTACCCAAAATAAGGATTTAATCAATCTAGGTGCATACGCCAAAGGAAGCGATCCGTTAATTGATCTTTCTATAAATGCTGCTCCTGCAATCGATGCCTTTTTGCAGCAGGATACAAAGCACATCTTTGATTTTGAGCAATCGCTTGCGATGTTAAATACCCTTGAAAGCGGTATGAAAACCGCCGGTCGACCTTAATGCACTTCACTGTCTTTTTGGGGTCGTAGAAAGTGGCAAAGTTAAAACAAATTAAACGCTATATCGATATTGAAGAAGGTAAGCTAGTGTCGCTGCGTCAGCAATATCAACAAGCACAACAATATCAACAACAACAGCAAAAAAGACTTTCCGATCTTGAACAATACAGGCTGCAATATCTTCGTGAAATTAAAATCAAAGTATCGTCTGGAAGCAAAGTTAATGAGTTGATTCAATATCAAAATTTCGTCGCAAAACTTGATAAAGCATGTGAGCAACAAGTTGCAGTGATAAGTCAAGCAGTGCTAGTTGTTGCGCAGCGTAAACAACAATACGTATCGCAACAGAAACGCGTAGACGCAATTGCAAAGTTTCATAAACGAAAAGAAACTCAAGAACAAAAAAGTACCGATCGCATTGTTCAAAAGCAAATTGACGAGATGGCGAATCAAAACCTCAATGGCCGAAGAACATCCCCTTTTTCTCATTAGCGCCTATTTATCTAAAACAATAGTAAAAGCGTGTTGGTATAGCTGTTGCTTAGTCACCACTAACACACGAGTGACAGAACTGTAGAAACACAATGTCCTGTCATTTTATATTTAAAAACAGTGTGTTAGTGAATTTGAATAACGTAGATGTGAATAACATGATGCAACAGATTGCCGCTCCAAAAACAGATATTGCCACCAGTACCACACCGCAAGGTATACCTATTGAGCCGGCGCAGGGTGATGCCTTTTCCGCTGTTATGCAAGATGCTAACAGAACAGCTTTTGAACAAGCTAAAGAAGCGGCAGCGGCAAGAAATGGTGGTGAGAAACTGCCAACCGCATCATCCACAGACGATGTCGCGAACGGCCCAGCTGGCAATACGCAAGCAGAAGCGAAACAGAGCAATGAATCAGGGTTATCGACGTCTGAGCATACAACAAATGAGCGAAATGAAAGCGAATCACGGGCAATAACAGCTGGAGAGAGTGAATCTAGTGCCGCAAACTCAAATGTGACGACTGCAGATGAGGGTGAATCAACTGTTTCAAGCACTGCGCATCCATCTGAAGTATCTACAACTAGCGGACAAGCATCCACTGGGCAGCTCACTCCTGAACAGGTTATTTCTGAACGGGTTATTTCTGAACAAATCATTGCCGCCGAATCACAAGTAGAGCAATCGCTGTTCAATTATGTAGATTTTGTTTCACAGGTCAGAGATTTAAATGAAGAGGATATCGGACAACCGGTTCAAATATCTGACATAAAGCATCAACTTCCAGTACAAAGCAATGAAACAGTAACAGATCAGATTGTATTGTCGAATGAACAAAGGCTACAAACTAACAATCCTGATAAGCCCTCACTACACAAACCTCTCGTGGTTAGTCCTGAAGAGTTATCGCAACAAGTAGCAGTCTATACAGGTGTAGATTCTCTTCAGCAAAATGAGTATGAGCAAACATTAGAGTTCGACAAAGACCTGTTGACTGCGTTGTTTAAACCGGCAGCAATAGTCGAAGCAGAAGTAATCGCTTCTGATATTAACCAGCCTTACTTTGGTGATGACACATCACCGACGCTTTTACCTGGTGAAATGCTTGAAGGTCAATTAGAAAGCTCGAATTTGAGAAGCGGCATAGAAAGCCCAGAAGCAAAATTATCTGTAAACGTTTTACATCCCATTGACTCTAGCGTGCGTCCTACTGACGTCGACGCAGAAATTTTACTTCCTAGTAGAGCTGTAACTGGCGATATGGTTGAGCGTCAATTAAGTGGACAACAAGCAAGTGGACAACAAGCAAGCCAAGTCTCCATCGAAAAAAGCTTTCTCCAAATAAAACCTGACGAATTGAAAGATTCGAGTAAGAAGGTGCTGGATAATATAGGTGTGTTAAGCGAACAAGCTGAAGCGGATAGTTTGAAAAATCTGACGCAACGCGTTGCACAAATCGTCACAGAAGTGGTGCCAGATACACCTAAAGGCAATGAGTTTATCGCGGCCTTAAAGGCAGGTGTAAAAGAGTTCAAGGCGCAGTTAGCAGATGGTAGAGAGCCAGGCATCGACCTTAAATCGCTCGTGTATGATGCAGCTGAAAAAGTGGGCGCTAATGTAAGCCCACAACAAATTACTAAATTAGAGCCGTCAATGCAGCAGTTTGCAAGCCTCCTTAATGTCGCGGTAAATGCTCAGCAACAAAATCAACAGGCGCAACCAACGTTGTATAGCGCTTCAGACTCCGTAGCTGCTGAAAGCCTCTCTCCGTCTGTTGGCGAAACTTCTAAAACAGGTTCACAGCAGATGAATAACGCCGCGTTGGATAAGGCAATCAACATTACCAAGCCCGATGGACAACAACAAATGGTAGATCGCGTCCGATGGATGATTAACGGCCGCAATGGCGCAGCTGAAATTCGGTTAGACCCTCCTGAGCTTGGCGCTATGCAGGTGAGGATAAACATGTCAGGTGATTCTGCAGCAGTCAGCTTTATTGTGCAGTCTCAACAAGCAAAAGATGTCTTGGATATGGCAGTACCAAAACTAAGAGAACTGTTTGATGATCAAGGCATAGAGCTTGGGCAATCATCAGTGCAACAAGAGTCTAGTGGTAACGGACAGGGTGACAGTAATTTTGATGACGAATCAGAGAGTACCCGTTACACACTTCGCAATACAAGCATAGTTAGCGAGGAAGAGTCAAATGTCCCTGCATTTACGCAACGGATTTCGGGTTCTGAGATTGGCGGAATTGATTTCTATGCATAGTCTTGTGCGAAGATAATTAAGCTTAACTAATTGAAAAGAGTAAAACTTTATGGCTGAAGAAAACACAGAGGAAGAAGGCGGTAAAAAGGGCGGGAAAATGATGATTATTATCATCGCTGCAGTTGTTGTTCTGCTGGGCGGTGGCGGAGGCGCTTACTTTTTTCTATTCGCGGGTGGTGATGAAGTCGCGGTAGAAGAGGAAGTAGATGAAAGTAATAGTCAACCCCAGGTGTCTAGTGAAGCAATTTATGTCGCTATGCCTAGACCTTTTCAATTTAATGCGCCTGGTATAAGTAGGGAACGACTCGTTCAAATAGAAGTGCAGCTCATGGTGAGAGGAACCGCCAATGAAGATAAAGCGCGAAGACATATTCCGATGCTAGAAGGTAACCTTTTGACTGTATTCAGTGCATCAAGCGCAGATGATTTGGTAACCGAAGCCGGTAAAAAGGAATTACGAGAGAAAGCGACATCTCAGATAAGACAAGTAATGAATGAATTAGAAAGTGATCCTGTTGTGGAACAAGTTTTATTCACAGGATTCGTACTGCAATGAATGACATGAGAGTACAGCTTTGAGTGATTTACTATCACAAGACGAAATAGATGCGCTATTGCATGGTGCAGATGACGTTGAAGAAGAGGAAGTTGAGGAGCTTGTAAACGACGGCTCTGCCTTAGAATACGATTTTTCGTCTCAGGATCGCATCGTCAGGGGCAGGATGCCAACACTGGAGTTGGTCAATGAGCGCTTTGCGAGACACATGCGGGTTAGTTTGTTCAACATGATGCGCCGTTCTGCTGAAGTATCCATCAACGGCATTCAGATGATCAAGTTCGGCGAATACATCCACACACTTTTCGTCCCAACATCCTTAAATATGGTTAGGTTTAGGCCCCTTAAAGGTACTGGCCTTATCACAATGGAAGCGCGTCTAGTATTTATCATGGTAGACAATTTCTTTGGAGGGGATGGTCGATATCATGCCAAGATAGAGGGACGAGAGTTTACGCCAACTGAACGGCGTATTATTCAAATGCTGTTGAAACTTATCTTCGAGGATTACAAGGAAGCGTGGGCACCGGTCATGGATGTGTCGTTCGAATACTTGGATTCTGAAGTCAATCCAGCAATGGCAAATATCGTGAGTCCAACTGAAGTTGTTGTCATTAGTTCATTTCACATTGAGCTGGATGGTGGGGGAGGCGATTTTCACGTGTCATTACCCTATTCGATGCTAGAACCTATTAGAGATATGCTCGATGCTGGCGTGCAACTTGATAAAGAGGCGACAGATTTTCGTTGGAGTAAGGCGCTCCGCGATGAAGTAATGGATGTGCAAGTAGAGCTATCGGTCCATTTTCTCGACAAAGAGATCACGTTAGATGATTTAATCAATTTCAAAGACGGCGACATCGTGCCAATTTATATGCCAGAGACTGTAACGGTATGCGTCGAAGATTTACCAACCTTCAGGGCAAAACTCGGTCGTTCAAGAGACAACCTTGCCTTGCAGGTCACGAATAAGATCCCAAGACCAGTGTCCGTAAAATCTGAGCTCAATTCGTTTACCAAGAACGGCAAGATTATTGACAGTGATGCTGAACTGCAGATCTTAGAAGAAGATCTGGATAAAATTTTAAGAAGAGTATGATGTTAAAGAGAGCACAAAAATGAGTGAAGAAGGCGAAGGTTTAGACGATTGGGGAGCCGCGATGGCTGAGCAGGCTGAAGCGGAGGCTGCGGAGGCTGAAGAACAGGCGCAACCAGCTGAACTAGATGAGTTGATTGATTCCGCTTCCGGCTCGGGTGATGCCAGAAAGCTCGATACAATTCTAGATATACCGGTCACCATTTCGATGGAAGTTGGCAGAACCAGTATCAGTATCCGAAACTTGCTGCAACTAAATCAAGGCTCTGTCGTTGAACTTGATCGCGTTGCTGGAGAGCCATTGGATGTGCTGGTTAATGGCACGTTGATTGCTCACGGAGAAGTAGTAGTGATCAACGATAAATTTGGAATACGGTTAACTGATGTCATTAGCCAGGTCGAGAGAATTAAAAAACTTAAATAATAAAAACAAAAAAAATAATTTAAAAACATATATTTACGCATCAACTTTACTTTTTTTTCCGCAGCTTGCTCATGCACAAGAGCGCGTTAGTGAATTTGCAGGCAGCGACTCCATTATTAACATCCTGTTATCCCTGTGCTTGGTTATTGTCATTATTTTCTCGCTCGCCTGGTTGGCGCGTCGATTTAATGTCGCGCAGGCTGGTAATGGACAACTCAAGATTGTGGCCAGCCTATTAGCAGGTAGTAAAGAGAAAATTATGGTCATTGAAATTGGTGACGAACAACATTTACTTGGTATCACAGCTAATAATATTAGCCATCTCGCTAAGTTAGATAAACCTATAACTAACGCTCATACCAGCAAAAATTCAAACCACAATCCAAGTCATAGCTTTCACACAAAATTGATAGATGCGATGGCGCAAAATATGAGGGGCAGCAAAGAAAAGGGCATCATGTAATGAAACACGTAATTGTCTTTTTTGTGCTAGTAGTCACATTTTTCCCCGAGCCTCTGTTAGCACAACAGCAACCAGGCACGTTACCCGCTATAACGGTCACTACCAATGATGATGGCTCTCAAGAATATTCAATGACATTGCAAGCGCTGTTTATTATGTCAGCGCTCTCTCTCATTCCGGCATTTGTCATGATGATGACGTCGTTTACACGAATTATTGTTGTGTTATCGATTTTGCGCCAAGCGATTGGACTTCAACAATCTCCGTCAAATCAAATTTTAATTGGCGTGAGTCTATTTCTTAGCTTCTTTATTATGGCACCGGTGTTTGATGAGATAAATGAACGCGCTTTACAGCCATATCTCAATGAGACGATGACGTCCATGCAAGCATTTCAAGAGGCACGAGAGCCAATGCGAGCGTTCATGTTAAGTCAAACGCGAATGTCAGACCTTGAGACTTTTGTAAGAATTGGTGGATATGAAGGTCAGTTTGATTCTCCGGAGCAAGTACCTATGCGAGTTTTAATTCCTGCATTTGTGACAAGTGAATTAAAAACGGCGTTTCAAATTGGGTTCATGTTGTTCATACCGTTTTTGATACTCGACCTTGTTGTTGCATCTATCTTGATGGCAATGGGTATGATGATGCTATCCCCAATGATTGTATCCCTGCCATTCAAATTGATGTTGTTTGTGCTTGTAGATGGCTGGAATTTAATTTTCGGAACGCTAGCGACGAGTTTCGGGATGGGGGTATGACATGAGTCCAGAAGCATTTGTCGAGGTTATGCGCGGGGCGATGTACATCATTATTTTAATCACTTCCGCGTTGATTATTCCAGGCTTGATCATCGGTTTGGTTGTAGCTGTGTTTCAGGCAGCGACATCAATTAACGAGCAAACAATGAGCTTTTTACCAAGGCTAATGGTGACGCTGGTAGCGATTAGTTGGTTTGGCAACTGGCTTGTAACGAAGATGATGGATTATACAAATGAGCTGATTTTAAGTATTCCGAGTGTTCTCGGATAACGCAAACCGGTAGCTCAATGGATATTCTCAGCAGTACCATTATGAATTTCATCGCGGATTACGTTTTGTCATTTATGCGAATTTCGGGCTTGTTCATTGCAATGACTGGAATAAGTGCCCGCACGGTGCCAACACCTATCCGAAATTTATTGGCAATACTTATAACTATTATGGTCCTGCCAACTGTTCCGCCGGTAAGGGTTGACGAAATAGTAAGCGTTGGCACTTTCTTAGAGATCATCAAGCAACTCATTATTGGCGTCAGCATAGGCTTCATCAGCGTTATGGTGATAAATACCTTTGTGTTGGCTGGTCAAGTGATTGCCATGCAAACGGGTCTTGGTTTTGCATCTATTGTCGACCCAATCAATGGTATAAATGTGCCTGCTGTTGGTCAATTTTATCTGGTATTGGCGACGTTGCTTTTTTGGACATTTGATGGTCACCTTTTCATGATCCAAATGATAGTACAGAGCTTCACTGCATTTCCCGTTGGTGATGCATGGTTTACACCCGAGCAATTTAGAGAAATAGCGCATTGGGGGGCATACATGTTTGTTGCTGCCGTTACTATAGCGCTTGCACCAATTGTATCGTTGTTAATCGTCAATTTGGCCTTTGGCGTAATGACAAAAGCATCTCCTCAACTGAACATTTTTAGCATTGGTTTCGCCATTGCGCAGCTGATGGGGCTTGTGATTATTTGGATTACCTTATCCAATCAAGCGTTGCACTTTGAAAACCTGTGGTCAGAAGCGCAGAACTTAATGTGTTCACTACTGAGGGCTTGCTAGATGGCGGAAGAACAGGCGCAGGAAAAAACCGAAGAACCCACGCAGAAAAAAATAAAAGATGCGAGGGAAAAAGGCCAGATTGCGCGCTCTAAAGAACTGTCAACAACATTGGTATTAATTGCCAGTGCGTTTGCATTAATTGCTATCGGAAGCCTAATTGCCGGTGCGGTATACACAATTACAAAGCGGTCGTTTACCCTGTCGCGTGATGAGACCTACGACCTAAACCATATGTTTCAGATTTTATCGATGTCCGTGTCAGAAGCAGCGTTTCCACTACTTTTATTCATGTTAATTGCACTAGCGGGTGGGATTTATGGTTCTATCGCATTAGGTGGATACAATTTCAGTTGGGAGGCCGCATCTCCCAAAAAGAATCGCTTATCGCCTTTTGAAGGATTCAAACGCATGTTTGGTTCGCAAGCGCTTATGGAGCTTCTTAAGGGTATTGGAAAAGTTGTTATTATCGGATTAATGGCATATTTATCCATGCTGTTGTTCAAAGATGAAGCGCTTGGTTTAGACCTTGAATTGTATCCGTTGAACATGTTTCATGCGTTGAATATGCTCGAATGGGCATTTTTAATCATGTGTTTGGGAATGGTACCTATTGCGATAATTGATATCCCATTTCAGATATACAAACACAACAAAGAACTAAAAATGACCTTGCAAGAGGTCAAAGACGAGCGTAAAAATACAGAAGGCGATCCAATGGTGAAAAACCGTGTTCGCCGCCTGCAATATCAGTCTTCTGCAAATAGAATGATGCAAGAAGTTCCCAATGCGGATGTGATCATTACAAACCCCACACATTTTTCCGTTGCAATTAAATACGAACAGCAAGGCGAACGCGCCCCAATTGTTGTTGCAAAAGGTATTGAAGAGCTGGCCTTACACATTCGGAAGATTGCAAGTGCACATGAAATCCCTATTGTCGAATCTCCGGCATTGGCGCGAGCAATTTATTATGCAACGGAAGTCAATTCCGAGGTACCGTCTAAGTTATTCATGGCGGTTGCACAAGTATTAGCCTACGTTTATCAGCTCAATGCATTTAAATCCGGTAAAGGAAAACGTCCTAAACCTCTGGCGAAAAACTTTAAAATTCCACCTGAATTACGGCGTTAATTTGCCCAACGCAAGTTGGCACATAAGTTGATAAATCACCCGTAGTTTTAAGGATGTAGTCAAAAAGTCGTTGTATGCAACTAGCCAATTTGCTCCAAAAGTTTGACGGGAATACCGCTAAGCAGTTTACCAGTGGTTTGGGAGCGCCGCTGGTTGTGCTCGCTCTCATGGGAATGGTGATCCTCCCCATTCCGCCATTTTTATTAGATGTCCTTTTTAGCTTTAACATAGCACTTTCACTTGTCATCATTTTAGTTTGTGTCTTTACCCAGCGCCCTATTGATTTTGGCATTTTTCCGCTTGTTTTGCTCGTCGCAACAGTCTTGAGGCTAGCACTCAATGTAGCATCAACTCGCATTGTTTTATTGGAAGGGCACGAAGGAGGCGATTCTGCTGGCAAAGTGATTCAAGCCTTTGGAGAAGTTGTTATTGGCGGCAACTACGTGGTGGGGATCGTTGTATTTACCATTCTATTAATCATTAATTTCAAAGTCGTTACAGAGGGTGCAGGCAGAATATCTGAAGTAAGTGCGCGGTTCACATTGGACGCAATGCCCGGAAAGCAAATGGCTATTGATGCTGATTTAAATGCAGGTTATATCGACCAGGATGAAGCGCGTCGCCGTCGCGAAGAGATAACAGCAGAGGCTGACTTTTACGGCTCGATGGACGGTGCGTCAAAGTTTGTGAAAGGTGATGCTATTGCCGGATTGTTTATCATGCTGATTAACATCTTCGGTGGGTTATTTATTGGCATGTATCAGCATAGCTTAACATTTGGCAATGCCATGGAAGTGTACACCGTGCTTACCATTGGTGATGGCCTGGTTGCTCAAATTCCATCATTACTATTGTCTGTTGCAACGGCCATCATCGTCACACGTGAAAATGATAAACAAGAAATGGGTGACGAAATACGGGATCAGTTAGGCAACAAAAAGGCACTTTACATTACCGCTGCAATCCTATTTACCATGGGTATCGTGCCAGGAATGCCCAATTTCGCGTTTTTGACGTTTGCAGCAATAGTTGCCGGTTATGCTTTCTATCGCGATTGGAGTGCGAAAAAAATCGCAGAAGAAGCCATCAAAAGTGAGCAACGTACCGAACCTGTGTCAACGACAGCTGAGCAAAAAGAGTTAGGTTGGGACGATGTTCAACAAGTCGATGTTATCGGTTTGGAGGTTGGATATCGGCTGATCCCTCTGGTGGATAAGGCACAAGGCGGTGAGCTACTGAACCGTATAAAAGGTGTGCGTAAAAAGCTGTCTCAGGAACTTGGTTTTTTAATCCCAGCCGTTCATATCCGCGATAATCTGGACTTTGCTCCGAGTAACTATGCTATTTCCATGTTGGGAGTAACTGCAGGCGAAGCGGAGTTAATACATGACAATGAGTTGGCAATTAATCCAGGTCAGGTATTTGGCGCATTGGAAGGCGTAGAGACAAAAGATCCAGCATTTGGGTTAGATGCCGTTTGGATTAAACGAAGCCAGAAAGAACATGCGCAAACACTTGGATATACTGTCGTTGATACGTCAACGGTGATTGCGACACACTTAAACCAGCTTCTTACCATTAATGCACATCAATTACTCGGTCATGAAGAAGTTCAACAGTTACTGGACATACTCGAAAAAACGCATCCGAAACTGGTCGAAGGGTTAATTCCTGATCTACTGTCTCTGAGTACAGTTGTAAAAGTTCTACAGACATTATTGTTCGAAGGGGTGCCTATTCGCGACATGCGAACAATCGTTCAGACACTTTGCGAATACGCGCCTAAGAGTCAGGATCCAGACGTTTTAGTGGCTGCATTAAGAATTGCGCTTAAACGACTAATCGTGCAGGAGATTAGTGGGAATACGCATGAATTACCAGTGATCACTATCGCCCCTGAACTGGAACAGGTATTGCATAAGTCTATTCAGGCAGGTGGAGAAGATGGGGCTGGAATCGAGCCGGGGCTGGCAGATAAGCTGCAACAATCTTTACATCAAGCGACACAGCAGCAAGAAGCTGCAGGGGAACCGGCAGTTTTATTGACATCAGGTATCCTCAGACCAGTGTTAGCAAGGTTTTTTAAACAATCGATCAATGGCTTGCATGTACTGTCTTACCAAGAAGTTCCCGATGACAAACAAATCAAAATTGTGTCATCGATTGGTCAATAAAATGACTTAATCCAAAGCGCTAGAGGAAGTTATGAAGATAAGACGTTTTAGTGGTAAAGATATGCGCGAGGCACTTAAGCAAGTCAAGGATGAGCTGGGTGGTAATGCAGTCATTATGTCAAATAAAAAGACATCACAAGGGGTCGAGCTTGTTGCCGCTATTGATCCGATGGAGCAACAAACTCCGGCACAGGCACCAGCACCGGCAGCGTTAGCTCAAGAGGTATCGCCTAAAAACGAAATCAAACAACAAAACGAATCCTCAGTACGAGCACAGGCATCACTTAGAGAAGTAATAGGAGATGCAGATACCGATAGTCTCGAAGCTTTATTACAACGCACGCATCACAAAAACGAAAATCAATATGGTCAAACCGAAATCAATGTAGCGCCAGATGAAAACAATCGACACGCGTCAAGTTTAAGAGCAGATGAAAACATGGTGCGTTCGCCTGCATTTTCTGAAGTTTCAGTGAGCCCAATGATGGAAAGCGAAGTTAACGTGACACCTCCTCCGAGTGTGCTTGAACCCGAGCAGTTAGAGGGTATCCGCGGTGAATTGGAGTCCATCAAGAACGTGTTAAAACATCAGATAACCGAATTATCTGAGGAACGAAAAAAGAGAAATAACCCAGTACAGCATTTCCTTCAAGAGCAGATGATTGGCATGGGTTTGTCATCAAAACTTGCAGAGCAATTGATCAATTTTCTCCCGCCTCAAATAGGCGAGGTCGAAGGCTGGAATTACCTTTTGAACTTGCTATCGAATCGAATAAGTACTGGCAACAACGAAATTCTTTCTACTGGCGGGATTATTGGATTTGTAGGTCCGACCGGGTCGGGTAAAACGACAACCTTGGCAAAGCTTGCGGCGAAGTACGCGCAAAAGTATGGGCCTGAGCAAGTAGCCATTATCACAATAGACTCGTATCGCATCGCTGCATACGAGCAGCTTGCCACCTATGCAAAGATTATAGGGTGCGCAGTAGGTAGAGCACAATCATCGCAGGAACTGAGTCAGCTTTTGTATCAATTGCGGAACAAATCACTCATATTAATCGATACAGCTGGATTTAGTCAGCGCGATGAGCGGCTAGTAGAACAGCTAAAACAATTTGAAGGCGCGGGCAACGAAAAAGTTAAGTTGTATCTAACGTTACCCGCTGGTTCTCAGTATAGCCTTCTCAACGAAACCACAAAGACGTATGCAAGTGCTGATTTGAAGGGGTGCATTTTCACTAAGCTAGATGAGTGTTACAGCTTGGGTGAAGCATTGAGCACCGTGATAGAAAACGATTTGCCATTGAGCTATGTCACCGACGGACAGCGTGTGCCGGAGGATATCAAACTAGCCAATGCAAGCAATCTGGCTTTAGTTGCCGCCAGGCTCTACAAAAAATACGGATCAGGTATTAAAACGTCAAACGAAAAGTCAACGGTTGGTAGTTTATGATAGAAGATCAGGCAGTGAGTTTGCGTAACATGCATCGTGCCAGAAAAATTCAGGTCGTCGCCGTCTCTGGTGGAAAGGGCGGTGTTGGCAAGACAAATCTTAGTTTAAACCTTGCGATATCGTCAGCAAAGAGAGGCAAAAAAGTCCTCATATTAGACGCTGATTTGGGGCTCGCTAACATCGATGT
The DNA here is from genome assembly GCA_002340325.1 of Glaciecola sp. UBA2563. Taxonomy (GTDB): domain Bacteria; phylum Pseudomonadota; class Gammaproteobacteria; order Enterobacterales; family Alteromonadaceae; genus Glaciecola. The sequence goes on from DDLV01000019.1 coordinate 30,114, forward strand.
AATGTTGGGTTTGCGCGTGGAACGCAATTTATCGCATGTGCTCTCTGGCGAATGTACGTTAGACGAGGTGCTTGTTACTGGCCCTCATGGCGTCAAAATAGCACCTGCAACCTCTGGCACAAAAATGATGTCACAACTCAGCGCAAGAGAGCATGCTGGGCTTATTAGGGCATTTGGGGAACTTCAAACACCAGTGGATATGTTATTAGTCGATACTGCAGCGGGTATTTCAGACATGGTGGTGAGTTTTTCTAGAGCTTCTCAGGAGGTCATCATTGTTGTTTGTGATGAGCCTACCTCGCTTACTGATGCATATGCATTGATAAAGATACTCAACCGAGAACATGGTGTTTTTAAATTTAAAGTGGTTGCCAACATGGTACGTAGTGAACGCGAAGGCAAGGAACTGTTTAGTAAACTGTCAAAAGTGACAGGGCGTTTCTTGGATATCGCGCTTGAATTAGTTGCTATTGTGCCATTTGACGAGAACGTAAGAAAGTCGATTCGAAAACAAACAGCTATTGTCGATGCATTTCCAGGCTCACCTGCCGCTAAAGCCATCAGCAATCTTGCCGACAAAGTAGTTACCTGGCCGGTGCCTACGCAAGCAGGGGGTCACCTTGAGTTTTTTATTGAAAACCTTGTGACAGTGCATGAGTAGGTAATAAAAGAGTGAGTACTAAATTGTCCTTTTATCAACAGCAAATTGACAAGAACCAACTTGTTGAACGACACGCGCCACTAGTGAAGCGGATTGCCCACCACCTTATGCTACGACTTCCTGCAAGCGTTATCGTCGACGACCTTATCCAAAGCGGCATGATTGGGCTGCTTGAAGCTGCTAAAAACTTCGACGGAAGCAAGGGAGCTAGTTTTGAAACCTTTGCAGGCATTCGGATTAGAGGCGCAATGCTAGACGAAATCAGGAAAGGCGATTGGACGCCTCGTTCGGTGCATAAAAATTCAAGAGCGATAACAGAAGCCATTCACGAAGTTGAGCGAGAGACTGGTAGAGATGCTCGCGATACTGAAGTCGCCGCAAAGTTAGATGTATCGCTAAAAGACTATCATCAGATGCTGAATGAAGTGAATGCAGGAAAACTAATAGGCATGGAAGATTTAGGTGTTTCCGAGGACGTCATTACAAACGAAGAGAACAAGGGAAATAATCATCCATTCGAAGAAATGATGCAAGGATCATTTCAGAAAGCACTTGCTCGGGCGATAACAACTCTACCAGAGAGAGAAGCAATCGTGTTGTCTTTGTATTATGACGAAGAACTGAACCTACGCGAAATCGGAGAAGTACTCGAAGTCAGCGAATCGCGGGTTAGTCAGATACACAGCCAAGCGATGATGAAGTTAAAAGCTAAAATGCAGTCATGGCGTAATCCTGAATAGCAATCAATGTAAAAAATTATTCCACACTGGAGGTAGTTTTGGATAAAAACATGAAAATTCTCGTCGTTGATGATTTTTCAACGATGAGAAGAATAATCAAAAACCTTTTAAAGGATCTTGGATTCACCAATATTCAAGAAGCAGATGATGGCAGCACGGCGTTGCCGATGCTTCAGCAGGGCGATTTTGATTTTGTTGTGACTGATTGGAATATGCCTGGTATGCAGGGAATAGATTTGCTAAGAGAGATTAGAGCTAGTGACAGTTTGAAACATCTACCTGTTTTAATGGTGACAGCTGAAGCAAAGAAAGAGCAGATAGTTGCTGCGGCACAGGCAGGCGTTAATGGTTATGTTGTTAAGCCATTTACCGCTGCAACCCTCAAAGAGAAGCTGGATAAAATTTTCGAACGACTCAGTTAATACAGCTTGGCGATAAAAGGGTTTAACGCATGACAACACAAGAGCAACTCGTTTCAATTGAAGAAGCAAAAGAGCTTCTTACCTTGCTTGAGAGCGGCGATATAGAAGCGGCTAACGATATCGTCCACAGTTTTAAACTGAGAGAGTCCACGGAATTATTTTCGGAAGTTGGAAAACTCACAAGGCAGCTGCACACATCGTTAACAAATTTTCAAATGGACGAAAAAATTGCGCATCTTACAAAAGAATCAATACCCGACGCGCAATCCAGACTGGAGTATGTAATAGCGGAAACCGAGAAAGCAGCAAATTCAACAATGGATGCGGTAGAGCGAAGTATGCCGCTTGCAGAACAGCTAAACGAAAGATTTGGAAGTTTGATCCCGAATTGGAAAAAGCTAATGAAGCGTCAGCTGGAACTCGGCGAATTCAAAACGCTTTGCCACGAGCTAGACGATTTACTTTTGGATGCGCAAAATGATTCTGCAACACTAAACTCTATGCTTACCGAAGTATTAATGGCACAAGGCTATCAAGACCTGACTGGCCAAGTGATCAGAAGAGTTATCGAGTTGGTCGCCGAAGTAGAGACGGGTCTTGTAGATATGCTCGAAACGTTTAGCGAGCATGATTTACCAAAAGAAGTCGAAATGCCTCAACCTTTAAAGAAAGAAGACGATAAAGTCGAGGCAGAGGGGCCTATCATAAATGCGAAGGGCCGCAATGACGTGGTACAGAGTCAAGACGATGTGGATGATTTATTATCCAGTTTAGGTTTTTAGGGGGAATCAATGTCATTTGAGGTTGATGAAGATATATTACAAGACTTCTTGGTAGAAGCAGGTGAAATTCTTGAACAATTACAAGAACAGCTCGTTGATCTAGAGAACAACCCAGATGATTCCGACCTTTTAAATGCAATTTTTAGAGGGTATCACACGGTTAAAGGTGGTGCTGGTTTTTTGTCTTTAACTGAACTCGTTGACGTATGTCACGGCGCAGAAAATGTATTTGATGTCATGCGAAATGGACAACGTACACTTACACCAGAGTTGATGGACGTCATTCTCCAAGCGACTGATGTAGTTGTTGAGATGTTTGAAAACGTTAAGGCCCGCGCTCCATTAGAGCCGGCTTCGAGTGATTTGATTGACATACTGCACAAGCTAGCCGCGCCTGAACAGGAAGGCGAACAAATTTTCGCCGCAGAACAAAACGAAGAAGAACCGTCAGCAGAATCAAGTGTAGAACAGTCAATTGAGAAGGTAGTTGATGCTGTGTCTGCATCAAATGCAGCAGGCGAAAATGCAGACAAAAACGCAGACGCAGATACGCCCATAGACGAAATAACTGAAGATGAATTTGAAGCCTTATTAGACGAATTGCATGGCGACGTGGCGCCAGGCGCTAATTCCGCAGACACCAAATCAGACAAGCCTGCTAATGGGTCCGCTTCTAACGAAGACATCACAGATGATGAGTTTGAAGCACTTTTAGATGATTTACATGGAAAAGGGAGCTTCGGAGAGACGTCTGATGGTAACAGCAGCACAAAATCTGATTCTAAATCGGCAAGCGATGATGAGATAACAGACGATGAATTTGAAGCGTTGTTAGATGAATTACACGGGCAAGGAAAAGGGCCTGCTGAAGCAAATGCGTCTAACGCCAACGCAAAAGCAACGACGTCAAATGACAAAGCCAAAGATTCAGGTAAAGAAGCTGGCAACAAAGAAGTCTCCGAAAGCAAAGCAATAGATAACAGCAAAGCTAAAACGTCTGCTGGTGAAACTAGCGCGCCATTATCTCAAGCAAAGCAAGCTCAAGCAAAGCAAGGCGAAGCTGCGCAGAATAATTCAGCTTCAGCCAAGGCTCCCGCTGCTGCTAAAGCGCCCGCGGCTGCGAAAAAACCTGATAATAAACCTGCGCCTGCACAAGGCGAGACAACGGTTCGCGTAGACACGAAACGACTTGATCAGATCATGAACATGGTCGGTGAGCTTGTGTTGGTAAGAAACAGATTAATAAGCTTAGGGATTAACACTGCAGACGAAGATATGTCCAAGGCAATTGCCAATCTGGACGTGGTAACAGGTGATTTGCAAGGCGCTGTAATGAAAACGCGCATGCAGCCCATCAAGAAAGTGTTTGGACGATTCCCCAGAGTGGTTCGCGACCTCGCGAGAAGTTTGAAAAAAGAAATTTCGCTGGTGCTAGAAGGCGAAGAAACCGATTTAGATAAAAATCTTGTTGAAGCGCTAGCGGACCCATTGGTCCACTTGGTGAGAAACTCTGTTGACCACGGGATAGAGATGCCGGACGATCGAGAGGCTGCAGGAAAACCTCGATTGGGCACCGTCAAGCTGGCAGCATCCCAAGAAGGCGATCACATCTTGCTTACCATCAAAGATGATGGGAAGGGGATGGATCCCGAAAAACTCAAAAACATTGCCATTAGCCGCGGTGTATTGGATGCAGATGCAGCATCGAGAATGTCGGACGTCGAAGCATTCAACCTTATATTTGCGCCTGGTTTTTCAACAAAAACAGAGATTAGTGACATATCTGGCCGCGGTGTGGGCATGGACGTGGTGAAAACCAAAATAGCACAGCTCAATGGTACAGTAAGCATAAACTCTGCGCTTGGAAAAGGAACCACGCTTGAAATAAAGGTTCCATTGACACTCGCCATCCTACCAACGTTGATGATATTGATTGGAAAGCAAGCGTTTGCTTTGCCTTTGGGCTCCGTCAATGAAATTATCAATATGGATATAAGCAAAACCAACACTGTTGATGGTCAACTCACCATGGTCGTCCGGAGCAAAGCGATCCCATTGTTTTACTTAAGCGACTGGCTCAACCCGATGCAGCCATCACAAGACCGTTCCAAGGGACATGTAGTAGTGGTGCAAATCGGTACTAAGCAAATTGGGTTCGTCGTTGACTCTCTAATTGGTCAAGAGGAAGTCGTGATCAAACCTTTGGATGAAATTTTGCAAGGTACGCCAGGCATGGCAGGTGCAACCATTACATCTGATGGCGGAATTGCGTTGATATTGGATATCCCCAGTCTACTTAAACGTTACGCGTAGAGTAAACAATCAAGCAGACCGAAAATTGGTATTTATCAAATTATCTAAACATTGGTGTTAGTAACCTATGAAAGTATGGACGGTGGTAAACCAAAAAGGCGGCGTGGGTAAAACAACAACAGCAATCTCAATGGCGGGTAGTCTCTCTAGTCAAGGGTATAAAGTCCTATTGATTGATGCAGATCCTCACGCATCACTCTCCAATTACTTAAACATTGATGATTCCTCTCACACCCTCTACGACATCTTTTTGTCGAATGATTTAACTGAGTTGACTGACCCATGTACCCATATATCCTGCGCCAAAGGCATTGATATAGTGCCTGCAAATAGTCTTCTTACCACGCTTGATAGACAGTTTGCTCAAGAGTCAGGGAAAGGGTTGGTTGTTAAAAAATACCTTGCAATGATGCATGAAAAATACGATGTAACAATAATAGACTGTCCTCCGGTATTAGGTGTATTGATGGTAAATGCGCTTGTCGCCGCGCAACTTGTTGTTGTGCCAACGCAAACTGAATTTTTGTCGTTGAAAGGGCTTTCCAGCATGATGCAGACCATCGATTTATTGACGCCATCTATGAGAGAAAACTTCAAGATTAAAATCGTGGCAACGATGTTTGATAAGCGGCTCAATGCATGTCAAGAAGCGTACAAGCGATTAAAATCAGATTATCCTAGTCAACTATGGCGTGGATATATACCGATGGATACCAAGTTTAGACACGCCAGTGAAAAAGGCCTTCCGATACAACAGTTTTCGCCGTTATCAAGAGGCAGCTACGCCTACGAAAAGCTTACTAATAAATTGATGCAAACTGCGCTTACAAAGTCATCAAAGCAAACAACACGCGTGGTGACGGCAAGTGTTTGACTCAAATGATAAAGAAGATCCGCTTAAGCAATATCTAAGAGCGCTAACTTCAGATAGTGTCACTAGTAAACAGGCCAATGCCGAATCGTTGTTAAAAAACGCAGAACAAATGGGTCTGAATGGGCTCTTGGAAAAACAGAGCAACAATAAAAAGGACAGTGAATCCAGTATTTCACATCAACAAACGTCTAGCGATACTTTAGATATACAGGCTAGATTGGATGATGAATTCTTTGCACTACTTCTGGAGATAGACGGCATAAAGGTGGCGATGCCATTGGCGGAACTTGGCGGCATACACACGCTTGATAACATGTCCAAGTTGCCATCAAAATCAAAAATTAATATGGGATTACTATACAAGAATACTGGTAGGTTCACGTGTATAGATTTGGCAAAGGTTATTCTGCCTGATCGATTCCCAGATAATGCGAGTTCGTCTCTAGACTATAAATTTGCCGTTCAACTTGATCATACAGGTTATGTTGTTGCATGCGAATCTGCATGTGAAACAACTATCATTCACAAATCAGATGTAAAATGGAGAGACGAAAAAACAAAGCACGCGTGGAAAGCTGGTACAGTTTTGTCTTCGATGTATGTGCTAGCAGATGTGAAGGGCTTAATCGAAACCATTGAAGCCTTACCAAATTAGAATAATCTGCTTCAGAACTAATTCGCACGGCCGATACGTCTATTAGACAAAAGCAAGTAACCAGAGTCATTGAATCTCTATTTTCTCTACTGTAATTAATGGGGCCCTATATGTCAGAAGAAAGAACCATAGCAGCCACGGCGGATCCAAAAGATGAAGTTTTGCAATGGGTAACATATCGTCTAGATAACGAGACATATGGGATCAACGTTATGCAAGTACAAGAGGTACTACGGTATACAGAAATAGCGCCAGTTCCTGGTGCGCCAAATTATGTACTTGGTATTATCAACCTTCGGGGTAATGTCGTTACTGTTATTGATACGCGCAGCAGATTTGGACTACCTAGTGCTGAAATAACGGATAATTCTAGAATCGTCATTATCGAATCCGATGAAAATGTGGTGGGAATACTTGTAGATAGTGTTGCAGAGGTCGTTTACTTGCGGTCTTCTGAAATTGACAGCACACCAAACGTTGGTACCGAAGAAAGCACCAAGTTTATTCAAGGCGTTTCTAACCGAGATGATGAATTGTTGATTTTGGTCGATTTAAACAAATTGCTTACTGATGATGAATGGGATGATGTCCTAGGAATGTGAAGCCACTATACTTCTAGTATTTGCAGGTTTGTGAATGAGCGGTCGGTAGTCGACCGCTTTTTAGTTTATAATTTCCGCTTTCTTTACACATAAACAATGTCTTAAAAATACATTTACCCGAGATCTAAGATGAATAGATTTTTTTGGTTAATCTTAAGTTTGAGTTTTTTATCAGTTTCTTGTGGCGGTGGTTCTTCATCAGATATGCCAATAAACAGTCCTTCATCCCTCGGGACAAGCGAATCTTCGATACAAATACTTGGCACTGAACAAAGTTATGAAGGCCGATTTTTTGGGCAAGGTTTCGAGGTTTTGTCAAACGGTGCGATCGTTATTGTAAATAGTGATTATGACCAAGACGACAATATAGTTATTGGTACCGCAAGGCTGTACGATTCGCAACTCAGATTAGTGAATGAATTTACTAGTTTGGTTGAAAATGACCCCGTTGCGTATGTTTACATTTCTTCCTCTAGTGCAATCCCTTTATTACCAAGTCATTCAATTACATCGTTAGAGAATGATAATTTCCTTATTGCCTCGCTCAGCGAAGACATAGATGGCGCGGAAAACGCAGGATCTATTCGTGTTGTTAGCGGCGAAACTGGCTCAGTTGTTTCAGGTCGCTTGGTTGGAAATGAAAGTCGTCTTTTTGGTTTTTTTGTTGAACCACTTAAAACTGGTAACGTGTTAATTGGCACGCCCTATGGCACATCTAATGGTGAGCTTTCGTTGCTTGATAGCGCAACAGGCCAACGGATTGGTCAAACATTTTTCGGCGAATTTCAAGGCGATAGACTTGGATTGATTAATGCGGATTTGCCTTCATCCAGAGGCATTCGCGCGCTTGAAAACGGAAATGCTTTGGTAATCTCATCATCTCATGACGGACCGGCCGGAACCAATGAGGGAGCAGTATTTTTAATTGACGGCGAAACTGGGCTTGGGATAGGCGATAAATATTATGGCGGCGCTGAATCCCGTCATTTAGGAAATGCTGGCGATATTGAATTGAACAATGGCAATGTCATTCTGTTTTCAAATTCGTCAGACTTGGTAACCAATAGCCGATGCGCAATCAATCTAATAAATTCAACAACTGGAGACTTTCAGTCTGTTCCAATTCTTGAAAATATTGATGTATCGGGGATATGTCATGACATTACTCATCTAAAAACAGAAAATATTGTCTTTGCGATTCAAACGCGGCGTAACAAGGTGATTTATATGGTCGATACGCAACGTTCGCAAGTGTTAGAATTGGCGGTGTACGAAGGCGAACCAAACTTTGAGATTGTTTCACTATTAAACGGAAACTTTACTGTATCGGTTAATTTGTCAGAAAGTGATCGTGACACCATTGTGCTGCATGATGGCAATACTGGAGAACAGATTGGTGAACCTCTGAATGCTCAGAACAACGATAGCTTTCTCAAATGGAATATCGTGCCTTTACTCAATGGCAACTATGTCGCTTCAAATACATCCATTAGCAGCAACGAAGACATGCATATCGACGATATATTTTTGTTGGATGGCAATACAAATCAGCGCCTTGGCTCCACAATTGTTACCAGTCTTCGTAGTTCGGGAAGATTGTCGCCAAAGCATATTTTTTCTATAAACCGAGAGGTATATGCCTTCCTGAGTATAAAAGAAGACGGAAAGTATCTTGAGTTAGTCAATGCGACTGACAATAGCGTCTATAGCAGTTCACGCGTCACCACTAGTACCGAAGAGCCCAGTTCCTCCCCTTCTTTAAGTATTGATACTATTACTGATTCAATTATTGGCGTGAGGCTCTTTTTCGATGATGTGGAGGGACAATTAAAGGACGCAGGGAGTGTTACATTTATCAATGTTTTGACCGGTGACATAGTTGGCGAATCTCTTTATGGAAATACAGAGTTTGGTAATTTTGGTCAGACAGATTGGGAAGTAACTGTCTTAAACGAACGGCTCATGCTTATAGTTGATGACGCTCGAACAATAAATAACACACCGTATGCGGGTAGCGCATTTATTTATGATTACATATCCGGTCAAACACTAGGCGCATCTTTTGATGGACGGGTTGAAGGGGATTTCAGAGGATTTTTCGTCAAGCATGACGCGGCAAGAGAACGGGTTGTTTTATCATTACCATCATATTCCAATACGGCCGGTAGGGTGCTAATTTTTAATTATGGTGATTTGTAAAAAGTGCTTAATCACAAAAGAAAGAGCGCTATATGACATTTGACGATTTTGCTGACTGTACTACTTCTGCTCCTAAAACAGCATTTTCTCTTATATACTAATCACATAGCTAGCTTATAAGAAAAATATGCTATGGAACAAATCGAAACAATCATATTGATTAGCATCATTTTATTGTGTCTTGTGTTGAGCATTGTCGCTATTTTGCTGATTTCAAAAACACGCACGCAACTAATGAGATCTATTGGTTTAATCAATGACCTTCATGAGCACCTTAAGAGCAAAGATGTTTCTTTAGAACAGCTGGAGCTGCTTGGAGAAGAGCTCAATCAAAATATGGCTTCTCAAGCCCTTGAAATCGAAAAAGTGAAGCTAGAGGTTAATGACATAATGCATAGCATTGACAAGTTGTCTGCTAACGATCCTGTCATAAAAATGTATACCAAAGCGACCAAGATGGTTGACGCTGGAGAAAGCGTCGATGACATCATAGCTGCATGCGGTTTACCAAGAGCAGAAATTGACGTATTGGTGTCGATGCGCAAAAAGAAGTAAAAAAGTTCAACTCAGGATAAATAATCAAATATACGTATAGACGTCTAGACGTTTATTCTTGACATTTCCGTTCTTTAATTGAAAATAGGCAAGATATTTAGAGAAGGTGACGTCACATGCCTATAAGAGTACCTACAGAATTACCCGCACTTGAAGGTTTATTGCAAGAAAATATTTTTGCGATGGATATGGATAGGGCAGTGCAGCAGAATATTCGGCCATTAGAAGTAGGTATTTTGAACTTGATGCCGAATAAAATTGAAACTGAGCTTCAAATTCTCCGATTGCTTTCGAATACTCCATTGCAGATAAACATTCGATTGCTTCGCATCGATGATACTGTGCCTAAACATACGCCGGTATCGCATATGAATGCTTTCTATCACGTATTTTCTGAAGTTAAGGAAAGTAAGTTTGACGGTTTAATTGTAACGGGCGCGCCGCTAGGCAATATTGCCTACGAAGAAGTGTTATATTGGGACAAGATGAAAGAGCTCATGGATTGGGCAAAGTCGAACGTGCAATCCACTTTTTATTTATGCTGGGCAGCACATGCAGCGCTTTATCATTTTTTTAATCTAGATAGGGTGGTTCGAGACAACAAACTATCCGGTGTATTCGAGCATAAGGTACGAAATAAGAAGCATGAATTGATGAGAGGGTTTGACCCGATGTTTTGGGCGCCGCATTCTCGCGTTGGCGAAGTGAAGCTGTCAGATTACGCGAAAGTCGAAACGCTGGAAATACTTGCCGATTCTGACGATGCAGGTGTCTACCTTGCCGCTACACACGACAAACGTATGGTACTAGTAACAGGACATCCAGAGTATGATCCGGACACTCTAGCATCTGAATATTATCGAGACAACGGCTTGGGGTTATCGCCAGCGATTCCCGAAAACTATTTCGAAGCGGATGATCCGGATAGAGATGTACAAATGAGATGGAAGTCTCACGGTAACTTGCTGTTCACCAACTGGCTAAATTATTGCGTGTATCAAACTACACCTTTTGACTTAAGTACGCTTTCTGAAAGTGTGTGAGGTAGTTTTGAACAAATTTGAATTATTAAAAGAAGTATCGAAAAATCGCATTCTGCTGCTCGATGGTGCTATGGGCACTATGATCCAAGCGCATAAGTTTGACGAAGCTGACTATCGAGGCGACCAATACAAGGATTGGCACTGTGATGTCAAAGGGAATAATGACTTATTATCGATTACCCAACCCGACACGATCAAGCAAATACACCTAGATTATCTTCACGCGGGTGCAGATATCATTGAAACCAATACGTTTAATTCAACCTCGATTGCTATGGCGGATTATGATATGCAAGATGAGGTGCATGCGATCAATTTGAGTGCCGCTAAACTGGCCAAACAAGCAACAGAAGAGGTGAGTAAGGTAACTCCAGATAGACCGAGGTTTGTCGCCGGTGTATTGGGTCCAACCAACAGAACCGCTTCTATTTCGCCTGATGTAAATGATCCGGGAAAGCGAAATGTTACCTTTGAGGAGCTGGTTGCGAGTTATTTTGATGCGACTTGCTCGCTAATGGAAGGTGATGTTGACCTTATAATGTTAGAAACCATCTTCGATACGCTTAACGCAAAGGCGGGCATTTTTGCAGTGCAAAAAGCATTTGATGCAAAAGGGTATTCGCTACCTGTTATGATTTCCGGGACTATCACAGATGCTTCAGGGCGCACATTATCTGGCCAAACAACAGAAGCTTTTTATAACTCGATTCGACATGCAACGCCTTTCTCCTTTGGATTAAATTGTGCGCTTGGACCTGATTTATTGCGTCAATATGTCGCCGAGCTTTCGCGTATTTCAGAAGGCTTAGTATCAGCGCACCCCAACGCCGGCCTACCCAATGAATTTGGTGAATATGATATGGGACCTGATGAGATGGCAAATCATTTGGAGGAGTGGGCATCATCAGGCCTTGTCAATATAGTAGGTGGTTGTTGTGGTAGCACACCTGAACATGTCAGAGAAATTTCAAAAAGGCTTGAGAAGTACGAACCCCGAACTATCCCCAAACGCGAAAGAAAGATGCGTCTTTCAGGGCTTGAGCCATTTGTGCATTAAGCCTGTTGTTTATTGAGAATTAGCATGACGAATCAAATATCTTCCTTTGTCAATGTTGGTGAGAGAACCAATGTAACAGGTTCAGCGGTTTTTAAACGATTGATCTTGTCAGAAGACTACGAAACTGCACTTGATGTCGCCAGACAACAGGTAGAAAACGGTGCGCAAATAATCGATATAAACATGGATGAGGCCATGTTGGATTCCGAAGCTGCCATGGTGCGTTTCTTAAATCTGATTGCTTCAGAGCCTGATATCTCGCGCGTGCCCATTATGATTGACTCCTCAAAATGGTCAGTGATTGAAGCTGGCTTGAGATGTGTCCAAGGTAAAGCGATAGTAAACTCGATCAGTTTAAAAGAAGGGGAAGAACAGTTTGTCCAACAAGCGACATTAGTGAAAAGATATGGCGCTGCAACTGTCGTGATGGCCTTTGATGAAAAGGGACAGGCTGATACACGAGAGCGAAAGTTCGAAATCTGCAAGCGCAGTTATCAGGTTTTGACAGAGAAGGTGGGGTTCCCGCCTGAAGATATTATTTTTGACCCCAATATATTCGCCGTCGCGACGGGTATAGAAGAACACAATAACTATGCTGTGGACTTTATTGAAGCAACTGCACTGATTAGAGAACACTTACCTTACGCGCATGTCTCAGGCGGTCTATCAAATATCTCGTTTTCATTTCGCGGAAACAACCCTGTACGCGAGGCTATGCATTCTGTGTTCCTATATCACGCCATTCGCGCAGGTTTAGATATGGCCATTGTGAATGCCGGACAGCTGGCCGTTTATGATGATATTCCAGCTGAGCTGCGAGATGCGGTCGAAGACGTTATCCTGAATCGACGTGAAGATGCCACTGATAGATTGCTAGACATTGCACCTAAGTATCAGGGTTCTGGAAGCGTTGCCAAAGAAGAAGATTTAAGCTGGCGCGAAGAAGTGGTTAATAAACGACTTGAATACGCGCTGGTCAAAGGCATTACTGAATACATCGTTGATGATACTGAAGAAGCACGGCTTTCCGCTGATAGGCCCTTGTATGTCATTGAAGGACCTTTGATGGACGGCATGAATGTCGTAGGTGACCTTTTTGGCGAGGGTAAAATGTTCTTGCCGCAGGTGGTTAAATCTGCACGTGTTATGAAAAAAGCGGTTGCCCATTTACAACCGTTTATCGAAGCTGAAAAGACCGATGGTGCCAGATCTAATGGCAAAATTATCATGGCAACGGTCAAGGGCGATGTTCACGATATTGGCAAGAATATCGTGGGTGTAGTGTTACAGTGCAATAACTTTGAAGTGATTGATCTTGGTGTCATGGTACCTGCTGCAAAGATAATCCAAACGGCGATTGACGAAGGTGCAGATATGATTGGACTATCTGGTTTGATAACGCCTTCATTGGATGAAATGGTGCATGTCGCTAGCGAAATGCAGCGATTAGGCGTAGATATGCCGCTATTGATTGGTGGTGCAACCACATCAAAAGCGCATACTGCAGTTAAAATCTCGCCAGCTTCTGAATATCCCGTTGTGTATGTGTCAAACGCCAGCCGCGCCGTTGGTGTGTGCCAAAAACTACTTTCCAAAGAGATGAAAGCAGATTTCATTGACCAGGTTTACAAAGATTACGCAAGAGCACGTGAGCAGCACGCGAATAAACGACCGCGCACTCAAGCGATTACGTTAGCAGAAGCACAAGACAATAAATTCACCTGTGATTGGGAGACTTATCAACCGCCCGTCCCAGCCTTTTTAGGCGTCAAAACGATAGAGACAGATATCCAAACACTGAAACAGTATATTGATTGGACGCCGTTCTTCCTAACATGGTCTCTAGCGGGCAAGTACCCCCGCATATTAAATGATGAAGTTGTCGGTGAACAAGCCAAGCAGTTGTTTGAAGACGCCAACCAAATGTTAGATGAACTATGTCAAAATCAGACATTGATGGCGAAAGGTCGGGTTGGGATTTTTCCGGCAAATAGCGATGGTGATGATATTGTTTTATACAAAGCAGGTGACGATAAACAGCAGCTAGCGCGCTGTCACAACTTACGTCAACAAACGCATAAACCGAAGGGGTATAACTATTGTTTGTCAGATTTTGTAGCGCCAGTTGATAGTGAAGTAAACGACTATGTGGGCGCATTTGCTGTGACGGCGGGAATTGGAGAAGACGATCTTGCCAAGTCATACGAACAAGAGGGCGATGACTATAATTCAATTATGGTAAAGGCAGTAGCTGACCGTCTTGCGGAAGCGTTTGCAGAGTACCTACACAAGTTAGTACGCACTGAAATTTGGGGTTATGTCAAAGACGAAGTACTAGACAACGAAGCACTCATTGCCGAAAAGTATCAAGGAATACGTCCAGCACCAGGCTATCCTGCTTGCCCAGAGCATACTGAAAAACAAACCATCTGGGATATTCTTGATGTTGAAGCCAGCATAGGTATGCGCTTAACCGAATCTTATGCGATGTGGCCTGCAGCATCCGTCAGCGGTATGTACTATTCACATCCTGAATCGCGCTATTTTGCAATCGCAAAAATTCAGCAAGATCAGCTGCAAAGCTATGCTTTTAGAAAGGGCTGGACTGAGCAACAGGCCGAAAAGTGGCTAGCGCCTAATTTGCAGGATTGATAAATTTTCAAAAAAGCTTAGAAAAAACGTGAACGACTTACCTTATTGCCAAGCAAGCGAAAACAACAAAACCTACATTTTGGAAAAGCTAAAGGTGGCTTTTGCCGATAGCACGCGTGTGCTAGAGATAGGCAGTGGGACGGGGCAGCATGCGGTGTTTTTCGCAGAGCATCTATCTCACCTAGAATGGTTGCCCTCGGACAGGTTGGAAAATCATCAAGGTATTTCTGCATGGATAGACGAATCGCCTTCTCCGAATCTCCAAAAACCCATTGTTTTTTCAGTGCCTGAATCGTCGTGGCCAGATGACAGTATCGATGCGGTATTTACGTCAAATACAGCTCACATCATGCAAAAACAAGAAGTGCACGTAATGATGCAGTTAGTTTCTGAGTCGTTGCCCGTTGGTGGCAACTTTTGCCAGTATGGCCCGTTTACGAACAACGGCGTGTTCTCTACTCAAAGTAATAAAGACTTTCATTACTCACTGGTTGAACGCGGTTACGGCGGATATAGAGACTTATGTGAGTTATCAGAATGGGCACCTAACATGGACCTAATAAAGGCGCATAAGATGCCTGCAAACAACCTGCTTTTACATTGGCGAAAGCCAGGTTAACTACTTATTCATTCAACTTTAAATGGCAATAACGAAGTCGTCTCTTTCATATATTGTTCAATATGGGAAGCTTCTCTTCTTGTAAAATCAGCAACAGCTGCATCAAAATCTTGTCTGTGAAGTTTATGCGCTGAATAACAGTAGGTTGGTGTAAACCCGCGAAGGATCTTGTGTTCGCCTTGCGTGCCCGGATTAAATACCTGTAGCTTATTATCAATGGCAAACTCAATGCCTTGGTAATAACAACATTCAAAATGCAGTCCAGAGACTTCTTCTAAGGCACCCCAGTATCTTCCGTATAAACCATCGTCATCATAGAAAAACAATGCGCTGGCAATAAGTTGGGCATCTTTTGACGCCTTAACAATCATGATTTTTTGAAGCATGGAGGACTTTAGCAATTTAAAAAACTGTTTCGTTAGATAGCCAGTATGCCCAGATCTCTTCAAATAAGTGCGTTTGTAGCACTCATAGAATTCGTCGATTATCTCGTCTGACAGGCTTTCTCCGGTAAGACGCTCAACTACTATTCCTGAGGCTTGTATTTGTCTGCGTTCTTTTGTTATTGATTTGCGCTTCCTTGATTTAAGCGCTGACAGGAAGTCATCAAAACTCGCAAAGCCCCGATTATAAAAAATAAACTGTATGTTTCGTCGCAGATGATATCCGTTTTTCTCAAGGTATTCTGCGCGAGCATCAGGCATGAATAAGAAGTGTATCGACGAATAGTTAGCTAATTCTGATTTGAGGGACGACAAAGTAAACGCCCACAATTCCTCTGGATCAGCTGTCGTATTATTATCAATGAGAAGTTTTCCAGAACTAACAGGCGTAAACGGCAATGCGCAGAGTAACTTAGGATAATAATCCAAACCGTGCTGATAAAATGCGTTTGCCCATGCATGGTCAAACACGTATTCACCATAGCTATGGCTTTTTTCAAACATCGGCACAACGGCGCATGGATTACCATTAGTCGGAGCATCCGTATTATCAAAAACGACAAAGTAATGTGGGAGCCAGCCTGTGTTGCCTCCAATACTTTCACTACTTTCAAGTATGTTTAAAAACGCCAATGTATTAAACGGTGTCGGTCGATCATCACTTTTAAATGATGCGAGTCCATTGCTCGTGTTGTTAAAAGGAATGTCAAATAAAGAAGAATAAAATCGGTACGAAAAACGCCCTGACATGTCATATGTTTTTTGAAGTAGTATATGATAATCATTAGCTATATCCTGCAATGAAAGATCATAAATGCTACAAAATCAAAATGTATAAAATTAATGCAGAACAGTAAAGACGAACAATATCGGCAGGCAAGGCACAAAATTACACGTATGCTCGCGAGAAGAGAGCATTCACAAAAAGAAATTTTGCAAAAACTCACCGCAAGCGGAATCGAGGTAGAGATCGCAAAAGAAACACTACAACAGTTTACCGATAAAGACCTGCAGAGTAATGACAAATACCTGTATTCTCTCGTCAGACGATATGCCAGCAAGGGTAAAGGCCCAGTTTTGATTCACTACAAAGCTGAACAGCAAGGCATTGAAGGGTTTGATATTAACGCGATAGCAGAAACCTTGGAAATAGATTGGTTTGCTTTGGCGGAGCAAGTAAGAGTAAAGCGCTTTGGTGCTGAAAAACCTATCGATTGGAACATCGTGCAAAAGCAGAAGCGGTTTTTACAAACCAGAGGCTTTAGCAATTCACAAATTGAACATGCGGTAAAATAAGACGTTTGTAAAAACCCTACTCAGCCAATTTACTAAGGCGTTATTTTTCAAAGAAATGCAAGATGAAATGTTAATTTATTAAGCATCGTGTTATCTTTGCGCGCCATAAATTTTAGAATGCTACTTTTAAAACGCTAGAGAGCACATAGATACAAACGAATAGTAGCCAGATTGATATAGGTAAAAGGACATTAGATGACTCGGTCAACCGCAAATATAAGAAGCGCTTTTCTTGAATTTTTTGCTAAAAATGGGCATCAAATTGAGGCTAGCTCGTCACTTGTTCCGCATGATGATCCAACACTGTTATTTACCAATGCGGGCATGAATCAGTTTAAAGATGTTTTTTTGGGCACGGAAAAACGAGATTATTCCCGAGCAGTGTCCTCACAGCGCTGCGTTCGAGCAGGCGGCAAACATAATGACTTAGAAAATGTTGGCTATACCGCAAGGCATCACACGTTTTTTGAAATGCTGGGTAATTTTAGTTTTGGTGATTATTTTAAGCGTGATGCCATTAAATTTGCGTGGGCATTTTTGACTGAAGAGCTCGCGTTACCAACCGACAAATTGCTAGTTACCGTATATCACGAAGACGATGAAGCGTTTTCTATTTGGCAGAACGAAATTGGCCTGAGCGAAGAAAAGATCATTCGCATTTCCACGTCGGATAATTTTTGGTCAATGGGCGACACTGGACCTTGTGGGCCTTGTTCTGAAATATTTTATGACCATGGCGAGCACATTTGGGGCGGCCCTCCTGGAAGCCCAGAGGAAGACGGGGACAGATTTATTGAGATTTGGAATCTGGTCTTTATGCAATATAACAAGCAAAGCAATGGTGAGATGATGCCATTGCCAAAGCCCTCCATTGACACAGGTATGGGGCTAGAACGAATTGCTGCCATACTACAAAATGTGCACTCAAATTATGAGATTGATCTCTTTCAATCATTAATTGCAAAGGCCGCCGAAATAACAGGCACGGAAGACCTTTCTGAAAAATCTTTGCGCGTAATCGCCGATCACATTCGTTCATGCAGCTTTCTAATCGCTGACGGCGTCATGCCATCAAATGAAGGCAGAGGATATGTATTGCGACGCATAATCCGACGTGCAGTGAGACACGGTTATAAACTCGGCTGCAATGATGAATTTTTCTACAAGCTGGTCGCTACATTATGTGATGAGATGGGAGAAGCGTACCCCGAACTAATTGAAGAACAAGCATTGATTGAACGGGTACTTAAACTCGAAGAAGAGCAGTTTTCCAACACCTTAGCGCGCGGCATGGGCATATTAACAGATGCCTTGAAAGACTTGTCTGACAAGGTCATTCCCGGCGATGTGGCGTTTAAACTCTATGACACTTATGGTTTTCCCGTTGATCTAACAAATGATGTTGCGCGAGAACAAGGGTTTGAAGTCGACCAGGAAGGCTTTGATCTGGCGATGCAAAAACAACGTGAAATGGCTCAGGCTGCGGGTAAATTTGGCGCTGATTATAACGACGCTATTCGAACGCAGGAAGAGACGATTTTTAAGGGATACGAAAAAACAGAACACAGTGCCGCTATTACTCAAATTTTTGTTAATAATGTGGCTACGCAAACTGCTTCAGATGAAGAGGCGACTGTTATATTGGCAGAAACGCCGTTCTACGCAGAATCAGGTGGACAAATCGGTGATACGGGTGAAATTGTTGGCATTGACGGCAAAGCAACGGTAATGGATACACAAAAAGCTGCAAATGCGTTTGCCCATATTGCAAAAGTCAAAGGTCAGCTTAATGTCGGTGATATTGTTAAGCTAACTGTTAATAGAGGAAGAAGACAGGCTATCAAGCTTAATCATAGTGCGACACATCTTTTACACGCAGCACTTCGAAATATATTAGGCGAGCATGTCATGCAAAAAGGCTCATTAGTTGACGAAGAAAAACTCCGTTTTGATTTTTCACATTTCGAAGCGATATCGCAAACGCAACTTGTTCAGATAGAAAATACTGTTAACCAGCAAATACGCGAGAACAACCCATTAGTTACTAAGATGATGAATTTGGACGATGCTAAAGCTTCTGGCGCAATGGCGTTATTCGGTGAGAAGTATGACGACGAAGTCCGTGTTGTCACTATGGGCGATTTTTCAACTGAACTATGCGGTGGTACTCACGTGGATGCAACTGGAGATATTGGCCTCTTAAAAATTGTATCAGAGGGCGGTATCTCAGCAGGTGTGAGAAGAATAGAAGCTATAACTGGGCAAGCGGCGCTTGATTTTGTTAACAAAGACTCAGACACACTGCATGCGGTTGCGCAATTACTTAAATCAGATAAGAGCTCGATTGTCAGTAAATTGCAGCAACAGATTCAGCAGACTAAGCAATTAGAAAAAGCACTTGATGCAGCAAATCAAAAGTTGGCGGGACAACAATCCAAAAACATCATGGACAAAGTTGAGACCATCGCCGGTATAAAGGCGTTGGTGTCTGAACTGCAGAACGTTGAAGCAAAGTCTCTAAGAAATATGGTAGACGATTTAAAGAATCAGATAGGCAGCGGCGTTATCGTTTTGGCAGTTAGAAACCAAGAGAAAGTCAATTTGATTGTTGGCGTTACCAAAGACTTAACAAGTAAATTCAAAGCTGGTGAATTAGTCAACCATCTCGCATCTCAAGTCGGCGGAAAAGGCGGCGGTAGGCCAGATATGGCTCAAGCTGGCGGCACATTGCCGGATAATTTGGACGCAGCGCTTTCAAGCGTTAATACATGGCTCGTTGAAAAGTCATAAATCGCGCTTTTATAAGACTATAAATTAATTGATTAAAATTTCTCTTTAAACTTGGCGAAATGTTAAATCGTGGTTTATAGTTTTGAAAAGCTTTATTTAATAACAAGTTAATAACTTAGTTGAAAAAAATCACTAGGTGAGGAGTTTTGTAATGTTGATACTAACCCGTCGAGTTGGCGAGACTTTAATGGTAGGCGATAACGTTACCGTAACAGTGCTTGGTGTAAAAGGAAACCAAGTGAGAATAGGTGTTAACGCGCCAAAAGATGTCTCCGTTCACAGAGAAGAAATCTACATGCGGATCCAGGCTGAAAAAGGCAATGGAAACGTCGCAAGTTAACGCAATTTTTTTGCGGGTTACATTTGCAATTCCTTCAAAAATGGTACCCTTGCGCAGTGCAGACACGGCGCATTCACTTCAGCATTTTCAAAAATCTTCAGTGTAGTACGCGTAATTGAATTATTGACATATCAAAGCTTCAAAAAAGGTTGACTTACAAGGTCGTTTGAGTAAACTTCACGACCTGTTTTGGAGAGGTGGCCGAGTGGCTGAAGGCGCTCCCCTGCTAAGGGAGTATAGGGTTTGTAGCCCTATCGAGGGTTCGAATCCCTCTCTCTCCGCCATTTGTTTGTTTTTGCGCGTGCGTAGCTCAGCTGGATAGAGTACCTGGCTACGAACCAGGCGGTCGGAGGTTCGAATCCTTCCGCACGCGCCAAACCAAACAAATGAAACAGACCAACCAAATTGCGCGTGCGTAGCTCAGCTGGATAGAGTACCTGGCTACGAACCAGGCGGTCGGAGGTTCGAATCCTTCCGCACGCGCCACATATAAAAGGTGCTTACCTAATGGATAGGTGACACTCTATACCGGATGCATAGGTAACACATTCGGTAAAAAGGGATTGTTAGCCGGTTCAATCCGGCCAACTTCTTCATCAAAAAATCCTAACTCATATTCCATGAAATTTACAGACCAGATCTTATCGTCAACCTCGCTTATGCCTACTGTTTGCCCCGCAAACACCTTACTCAGGTTTACTTTTCGTCGTCGTATGCAGATCCTCCCGCACTGAGTGACTAATAACGTTTTATCGTGCATGGGATAGTCTAATTCTTCTGGCTGGAAGAATTCACGGACAGAGGGTGTATACACTTCACCTGGATATCTCATACTCAGTGCTTGATGAGGCCTATCGTTATTATAGTGCTCAATGAATTTATCGAAGCGTTCCTGCTGCTGTAAGAAGTTAAGCTGAGCAGGTTTCGTAGCTTCTTTTTTCAACGTAAGATGCATGCGTTCATGTCGACCATTTTGTTGTGGATTGCCTGGCTTAATACGTTCAATGTTGATGCCTAATCGAAGCCACCATACCGATAGGCGACTTAGTCCAAACAAAGCGTTTGGCGAAGAAAATGGCAAGCCATTATCGGTGCGGATCGCGTTAGGTAGTCCATAGTCCTTAAAAGTGCGCTCAAACACCGTAAAGGAATCGACGGTACGAGTAGAATCAAGTGCATCGCAGGCTAGCAGATAACGCGAGCTGTAGTCGGTAATTGTCAATGGATAACAGTATTTTTTATTACCGAGAAGAAACTCACCTTTGAAATCGGCGCACCATAATGTGTTAGCCACTTTAGGATCAGTTAATGGTGTGCCACTGGCTTTGTATCTGCGTTTACGTTTACTCTTGACCATCCCGTGGCGAAAAAGCACTGCATGAACGGTACTGATAGCAGGTGGTTTTAGCTGAGGGTATTGGCGTTGTAGTTTCTCTCGTATCTTCGGAGCGCCCCACTGTGGATATTCCTTTTTAAGTCTTAAAATACTGCGCTCGACCTGAAAGGGTATCCTCATACCATGCTTATACGGTGTTCTGGATTTGTCTTTCAAACCATCCAAACCAGCGTCTTTATATCGATTAAAAAGCTTGTATCCTGTCTTTCTGGAGATGCCAAACTCTCGACATAGAGGAGCCATCTTCTCACCTTCTAATAGGCGACCGACAAATTTAATTCTTTCATCCATCAGGTTACTCACTGTCCAAGGCATTTGGAATACTCCAAATGCAAAAAAGTGTAACCTATGTAATCGGAATAAAATGTAACCTATGTTTCGGTAAGCTCAAAACAACCGCCGCTGGCGGTTTTTTTGTATGAAACTGTATCTACCAATGCATAGTTAAGACCCCAGATTAATATTTACAGCATGCTTCCTCAACTTCAGATTTTTGTACTTTCATTTCTTGATCGTTTAATAATGCTAAAGCGCTAAATCACCTAGCAAATGCCGAATATTTATAGATGTTGAACGTTGGAATAATAATTGCTCCACCCGCTTCACTACATGTAAAGACTCAATAAACACAGAACATTGCGATGTTTTCATTAAGCTACATTGGAAAAATCCTACCGGTGATGATTGCCGTTTCAATGTCATTTGTTGCCATGTCTCAAGTTGAGGCCCCTGATGAAGTCGTCAGCCAGGAAAATATCACAACAGGACGTTATCTTGTGGGTGAAGAACTGATTTTCACGCTTTACATCGATAATATTCGGCTTGGCGATTACTTCGTTATTGTTACGGAAACAGGGTACGCTGTTGATTTTGAGAGCCTTATACTTGCGCTGGATTTTCCTATCTCTAGCAGAGGGTTGGTATATGAAGGGTGGTTTATAGATACTGACAACACGTTTTACTTGAACTTGAAAGATTCTACAGAAGAGGGCTTTACAGCAAGGGTCGCGGGAGATGATGTTAGGCTAAAAGCGTCCAGTGTTACTGAGAATTTTGGCGCAATATACATTGATGTTAGCGCGGTTGAGTTACTTTTTCCTATCTCAATAGCATTTGATGAAGCAAACTTAGAAGCGACAATGACATCAAGCGTATTGTTGCCTATTCAAGAAAAACTCAAAAGAGGTCAAGCTGCTCTTGCAAGCACTGCAGAGCGTAATGTTAGTAAATATCCAGAGTTAAAGCGTTACTATGAGCTACTGTCAGCGCAAGCACTCGACGCGCGAATATCCACAAGCTATTCGGAATCTTCAGATACCTTTTCTGATGGTTATAGCATTCTTGGCGCGAGAGAAATTGCCTACGTAAACAGTCGTTTTTTCCTCAGCGGTTCATACGATAACCCTGTAAGAGCAGCAAATTTGACCTTATCGAGAAATTTTTCTGAGGATGCTTTTAAAGCGGATATAAGCAGAATTGAAGTTGGTGATATTAATCCAGTGCAAATCGGCGGGCAGGGCTTTCGTGGAGGTGCATTAGGCCTTGTGTTAACAAATCAACTGAACAACAGAGAGCTTAATGATCAGCAAGCAACAACAATAAGTGGAGATGTTCAAGTTGGCTGGGATGTCGAACTTTATCGAAATGGCGTACTTATTGACCGCAAACTCAATATTGAGTCAGGGCGTTATGACTTTGAAGACATCCAGTTGTTTACCGGTGAAAATAACTTTCGGGTAGTGCTATACGGGCCTCAAGGGCAAGAAGTAACAAGGTCCTATGATAGGTTTGTGGATAATGATAATAGAGATTCATCTTTACGCTATCGATCCTCGATAACGCGATTGGGAAGCTCTTTGTTTAATACTAATGATGCTACAAGTACGTCAGACGGGATATACGACTGGTCCACCGTTATAAATAAAGGTATTACAGATTCACTCTCTGCTAATGCAGGATGGCGTATTCAAAATAGCGGAGATGCACAAAATGCGTTTAGTCTGGGAATCGACTCAAAACTTACTGACCGTATAGCATTAAACGCTAACACACTGTTCGATGGAGATAACAGCCAACTCAGCCGAATCGGGATTCGTGGTCAATACAAAGGCCACGCGGCTTCATTGACCCTGACAGAAAACAAGCGTGATGAGGCAACAACACGTTCTTTAGGATTGGCAAATAGAGGTGCCTTTCGGCTTTCTGACGCTATAAGTATGTCTTATCAAAATCAATTAGGAGTATCGGTTTTAGGGAGTAGCAGTGGCTATAGCTGGCAAAATAATGTGGCGTTGATTTCTCCATTGGGGACAATAAACCACGACATTAGAATATCAACCTCAGAGGCAGCAGAGGACGAACAAGCTGATTCAACATCATCAACAAAGATAGAAGGGGGTTTAAACGTAAGGCGCAGACTTGGCCATGTTTCGTTTAGAGGTGGGCTGGGCTATTCAAATTTGAATGACGAATTCAGCATAGATGGTTATTCGGCGGATCTTTCTTACAGTTTTAGTTCAAACCTAAGCTCGAGATTATCACTGAGTTATGCAACCGAAGAAGAGCGGCTTTTTACTGAACTGAATTTGGGATACCAAACGAACAATTACATATTTTCTGCGAATGCAACGCACACAGATGATACCGGGGTAAGTCTGGGGCTTTCAGCGCGTGTGAGCCTCGGTGGAGAGCCCTTTACGCGAGATATTTTTTATACTGCCGATCCATTGAGCGCGTCAGGCAGTGCTATTGTTCGCGTCTTCATAGATGCAAATGCCAACGCTGTTTTTGATATTGGGGAAGAAGTGTTAGAAGGGGTCAAAGTTGAGTCAATGCAATCACGATACATTGCGTACACGGATAAAAACGGACTTGCACATTTGAAACGTCTTAATACGTTTAGAAAGACTGATATCAAATTAGATCGGTCCACTATTGAGGAGCCTTTTTTGTCCCCAATTATTGAAGGGGTAAGTATCCTGCCTAGAAGCGGTTTTATTGACTCTATTGATTATCCTCTTATTCGGGTGAGTGAAATAGAAGGATTTGTACAGTACAACCATCCAGATTTGAATAATCACATTCCCCCTCTAACCTTGCATTTAATTAATCAATCAACCAATGAAGTTCTGCAAACGCGAACCGAGTTTGATGGCTATTACTATTTTGCTGAGATACGACCTGGTAAATACCTATTACAAATCGACGCAGCAGATTTGCAAAAACTATATATAAGGGACATTGAACCCGTACCAATCACGATTTCTGCATCAGGTTCATTTGAAACAGTGCCAACGATAACAATGATTGAAAGGCGCGCATATCGAGGCTTTACCAGCCGCATTGCGACGTTTTCTTCATTGAGGTTGCTAAAAGCATATTATTCAAGTTTAAAGACGTTGAATGCGGCAAATATTGACCAACAAAGGGCGTTTTTTACCGAGTCTGAGGATGGGTATCACCTTAATTTAGGATTCTATGCGGATAATATCAGTGCTGAAAATATTTGCGACGAATGGAGACTGCTTAATATGGCGTGCGAAGTGCAAGCCCATATTGAACGAAGAAATTAATCAATTTGGCCTAGTATATGCTAACAACCCAAAAAGACCACGCTACGACTATCCCAAAGATAGTAGAGTCAGCGAGGTTTGATTGTTGAGGTTTGATCGTATTACATACAAGCTTAAATAGGTTTTATCATGAAGCGCCAAGCATATGTTCTCATAGTAATTTGTTTCTCACCGTTTATTTATTCGTGCTCCTCTATTCCAAACGTCAGTGATTATGTAGGTTTTTTAAATACCAACCCAAAGGCAGCGGATAGTGCTGCGGGTAATGCTGTTGAAACACGCGAACAGCGCAATCAGTTTGAAAATAATCAGTCTCCTAACGAAAACGCTAGCACAATTGCTGAAATAAACGCCGAATTACAAAAGCAAAGAGCTGAGGTCAACTCTCTTCAGCAGACTGTCGATGAAGTATTACCGGCGGTTAATCGAATGATGGAAATGGAAAGTGAAGTCGGATTATTTCTAGATCATATCGCATTGGTAAGTGATTTGTCTTCCAACGCGTTTATCGACCAACAAGCGTTTTTACAAACGGAGCAAGCAGAGTTAAAAAAATTTGATGACGCACAGGCAATCGAAATTGATCAGACAACTGAACCCGTATTCAATGAGGTAACGCGACAGGATAAATTTCACAATATGAATACTTTAGGCGTGAACAGCAACAAACATGCTTCACATTCTATAAATACCAAGCCGAGCGTTCCTGTCGAAGAGGCTATGCAATCCCTCAAGAAGTATTACGATGACAAACTTGACGCCAAATTTTCAAACCAAAGCGCCGCAAATTTCAACACACCTAAAAAAGAGAACGTGTCTGTAGACGCTATCAGAAAGTCTCCATTGCTTGATCAAACAAAAAGTGAAGAACAACGCATGACCGATAAGTTTAGCTCAAGAGCGCCTAATTCTGAGCAACGCCCCTTCAAAGACAATAGGGATAAACTAAACGCAAAAGAAGGATATGCAATCCACTTATCTTCCTATTCAAACACGCGTCAGATGAAGGACAGCTGGAAAACTATCAAAGCGCAATACAGCCAGCTATTGCACGATAAAACACCGCTCTCACAGGTAGTCAAAGTCAACACATCAACATTTTACAGTTTACGTATCGGTCCGTTTTTACAGGAAGATGCTTCGAGGACCTGCAATCAAATAAAATCAGACGGCGCATATTGCGGGGTCGTGAGCTACTCGGGAGACCCAATATGAAATTAAACTCCAAAATATTATCAACTATTCTGGGTTTGAGTCTTCTTATCGCTAACGCGAATGCCGCGTTGATTCAGGAGATTCAACCTTTGACCTTTGGTTCAATTGCCGTCTTGGCTAATGATGATACCTACCAATACTCGATAACCCGACAAGGCGGAATCAGTAAATCCGATAAAATCATTATTGTTTCGCCGGGTCAACGAGGGCTTTACCGAGTGTCAGACCTACCACCCAATAGTGTTGTGGTTGTGACAGCGCAAATTTTAGACAATGAGCTTGATTCTACGGAACTAAACAATGAGCGTATGGACTTTGTCTCTCTAGACAGCGTCGGTGCATATTTTACCGATCAAAACGGCGAGGCTGTGGTATCTGTTGGTGGCACTATTAGTACCAAAGGCGGTGGTAGCTTGGTGTACGGCAATTTGCCTTTGCGCGGCGATTACCTGATTGAAATTGACTTTTAATATTCATTATTGGAACTTAATTATGAGATTACTAATTCTTACCTTTTTTATTGCATTTACGGTGCCTCTCAATGCTGCACTAATGATAGCGCCTACACAACTTATCTTTGATGATGCAGATAGGATGAAAGAAGTCGTATTAATCAATACTAGCGATTCACCGAAATCATATCGGTTAGGCTTTACAGATAAAATTCAATTATCAAATGGACAATATCAAAACCTCGAGGACGGGAAAGTGTCTGAACATTCCGCGAGCGAATATCTTAGATTTACTCCTCGACAAGTAAGACTGTTACCGGGCGAACGGCAGGTAGTCAGGGTCATGAAGAGGAATGTAACTGCGTTACCTCAGGGGGATTACCGGTCACACCTAAACTTTAGCGTGCTTCCAGAGCGCAGCCTAGACGCAATCGATGAACCCGTCAATGGCGTGAGAATGCAGATAACAGCGCTCATAAGCTATTCAATTCCAGTAGTGTTCGGTATAGGGCAAAATAATTCAGCGTTTGAAATCCAAAGTTACAATATTATTAACAACGATAAGACTTCGACCGTTACAGTAGATATAAGTAAACAAGGCGATTTTGGCATAATGGGTCGTTTAGAAATATGGAAAAACAACTCAACAGGTTCGCCCTTGCGAATAGGCACGCTAAATGGTGCCAACATATTTCGAGAAACAGACCAAATCAGATACGCAATTAAAACCAATCAAAGCATCCAGCCAGAAGATGATCTCACTATTAAATTTGTTGATACATCAACGAGAAAGATAGTCGACGAAAAATTTATCGATAAAGGCTAAAGTAAAAAAATCAGCTGTCGATAAGAGACTTGTAAGCCAATAGGAGCTTATATACGAGAAGTAACTTCTCAGGCTACAGTGTCGTGACGGTATAACGTTCGTTGCTGTGTATAAACGTAATTTTGATAACGGAGATAATCCATGTTCAAACGCAATCAAATTTTTACATCAGTGGTGACAGCTTCGATGGTAGCAGGTATCGCAACCTCTGCTATGGCAGATGAAAAAGCAACAGGTCAAGCCTCAGTCACCGTAACCAACACCTTTAATCTTGATAAAGTCGCAGACCTTACCTTTGGTACGATTCAAATTGTGTCAATTGACGATGATGTTGCAGCGTTCGCTGGCGATAAGGTAGAAATCACCATGGAATCAGATGGTAGTGGTGGGTCTGTCGTGAATGGGGTTGATGATGCTAACGAAACATCGACGGCAAATATAATCACAGACGGTTCACCCGCCGAATTTGCTATATCAGCTGCTGCGCCTAACACAGTGATGACACTGACGCTTCCTGGCGATGCAGATTTGACACCCCCTGCGGGCGGTGCCGCTGCGTTTACTGTTGCATTCAACAACGATTTGGTAACGGTTGTTAACAGCGATGGTTCAGAGGTAGACTTTAATGGCGCTAACCTAGTAACAGATGCAACTGGTGCTGTTTCCTTTAGAATAGGTGGTGTTCTAACTCCCGCTGATCCCGCTGCAAATGATACAAACATTGCTGACGGCGCCTACATTGGTGATTTTGAAGTCACTGTGGATTATTAATATCTATTAATTACGCAAAGCGCGTCAAACTAAATTATAAGATGTGACCCGCACGTTGCGGGTCTTTTTTATGCCCAAAAAATCGTTCATCAAAGTGTTGATTCACATCAACGCGACTTAAATCTCATCATAGCTTGATTGTAATTTCGATATTAATTTGTTATTCATGCACTTAGGTTACACACTTAACTGCTAAGCGATAATAATGTTCGAACAATTAACGGAAGCTGCTCTTCTAATGTCAGTCGGTATGACTGTCGTTTTTTGCTTTTTAATCCTTTTGTTAGGCGGCATTCATGCTATCGCGTTGTATGTGGCGAAGTTTCCGGGAAGTGAAGAAAAACATATAAAACCGCTGGCAGACGTTTCAAAAACTGTCGGCAATCATGACATTTCTCCAAACGTTGTTGCCGCAATATCGGCAGCAATTCGCATTCATCGAAAGAACAAGAATAAATAGGAAGTTCACATGTCCCACCCGCTAAAGCTCACCGAACTGGTATTTAGAGATGCACATCAGTCTTTGCTTGCCACGCGTCTGCGTATAGAAGATATGTTACCCATTGCGAAACAGGTCGATGACTTAGGGTTCTGGTCTGTTGAAACATGGGGGGGAGCCACATTTGATGCGTGTATTCGCTACCTCGGTGAAGACCCGTGGGAACGAATTCGCCAGCTTAAAGCAGCAATGCCTAAAACGAAGCAGCAAATGCTGTTAAGAGGACAGAACCTGCTGGGATATCGACATTATGCAGATGACGTTGTGCAAAAATTTGTTGAAAGAGCGCATATAAATGGCGTGGATGTTTTTCGTATTTTTGATGCAATGAATGATGTTAGAAATATAGAAACCGCGGTTTCCGCCACACTAAGTGTAGGCGCACATGCACAAGGAACACTAGCCTATACCGTTAGTCCAGTGCACAATTTGTCATTTTGGTTAGATATGGCGAAAAAACTCGAAGATCTTGGGGTTAATTCCATATGCATCAAAGATATGGCAGGCCTATTAAAACCATAT